>JAEUGZ010000162.1 GCA_016794725.1 Opitutaceae bacterium
GACGGCGGGGGTGCTGACCATCGTGCTGTCCGTCGGACTGGAGCTGCTCTTTCCGAGTCTGCCGTTTTTCAATCGAACGGGCATCGTCTTTTGGGCCTGCATGATGGCCTGCGTCGGAGTCAGCCTGGTGACCCGCCCAAAGCCCGAAGACGCCCTGCGCGGACTGATCTGGACTCGGGAGAGCCTGCAGCTCCCGGCGAACCAGCGCGAGCGCGCCCGGGGCTGGCGCAGCCCGGCGCTGTGGTGGGCCGTCATCACGATCGTTGTACTCTCCATCTACGTTCGTTACGCCTGATCTGATCGCATTCCGCTCCCGCCCCGGCTCATGAAAATCACAAAAATCGAGACCCTCGTCTGCCACGCGCGCATGCGCAATTGGATCTTTGTGAAGGTACTCACGGATCAGCCCGGGCTCTGGGGCTGGGGAGAGGCGACGCTGGAGTGGCACACGCGGTCGGTGGTCGGTGCGATCGAAGACCTCGGTTCGCTCCTGATCGGCGAGGACCCGACCCGGATCGAGCACCTCTGGCAGATGATGCACCGGCAGCACTTCTGGCATGGAAACGGGATCGTGCGCGGGACCGCGATCAGCGGGATCGACATCGCGCTCTGGGACATCCTCGGCAAGGTTCATGGCGTGCCGTGTCACGCACTCTGGGGCGGCAGGGTGCGGGACGGGGTGCGGCTCTACTGTCACCTCGGTGGCGGCCGGATGGAGGACTTTTATCAGGCGCGACCCGACGATGCCGCGCGTTTTGCCGACCTCGCCCGTCAGGCGGTGGCCGAGGGCTTCACCGCCTTCAAGGCGATGGCCGTGCCGGAGACACAGCCGATCGAGGGCCTGCAGCCGGTGCGGTACGCGGCGACCTGCGTGCAGGCCATGCGCGAAGCGGTGGGCGAGGGCATCGACATCATGGTCGACTGCCACGCCCGGCCCTCTCCGCGGATGGGGCACCTCTTTGCCGCCGCGCTTGAGCCCTTTGGTTTGTACTTTCTGGAGGAGCCGTGCTGGCCGGAGTGCATGGACGACATGGCGGCCATCCAACGCAGCGTACGCACCCCGATTGCCACGGGCGAGCGGCTGGTCGGGCTCGCGCCATTTCGGGATCTTTTGGAGAAGCGCGGGGCCAGCGTGCTGCAGCCCGATCTGACCCATTGCGGAGGATTGACCGAGGGGCGACGAATCGCCGCGCTGGCGGAAGCCTACCGGGTCGGTCTCGCCCCCCACAATCCCCAGGGACCGGTGAGCACCGCGGCTTCGATCGAGTTTGGATTCTCGACCCCGTCCTACCTCATCTGCGAGTCGGTCCATGCCGATGTGCCGTGGCGTCATGAGGTGGTGGATCAGGGGTTCACGGTGGAACCCAAGGGTCGGATCGTGCGCCCCAATCCGCGACCCGGGCTGGGTGTCGAAATCAACGAGGCCGTGGTGAAGGCGCATCCCTTTGAACAGGAAATCCTGCAACGCAGTTTTTATCGCGATGGAAGCGTCGGCGACTGGTAAACGCCCCCTTGACGGCCAGGTGGCCCTGGTCAGCGGCGGCCTGGGCGACATCGGCCGCGCCACTGCGCGGGCGCTGCACGAGGCGGGCGCGCGCGTTGCGATCAGCGACCTTGCCATGGTCAAGGCCGCACGGGCTTTGTCGCCGGAGTTTCACTACACCCGGGTCGATGTCAGCGATGCGGCGACGGTGCGGGCCTGGCTGGATCGCGTGGAGCGGGACCTCGGCACGCCGTCCCTCGTGGTTTGCAACGCCGGTCTGGTCGTGCCGATGGGGGCGCTGGACACCACGGAGGAAGTGTGGGAGCGCACCCTGGCCGTCAATCTGACCGGGGCGTTCCTCCTCGCGCAACAGGCGGCGCAGCGCATGGTCCGCCGACGGCTGCAGGGTCGCATGGTCTTTGTCGGAAGCTGGGCGGGGCACGTGCCCCACGCGCAGATCACGGCCTATTCGGTGGCCAAGGCGGGACTCCGAATGGCCATGAAGTGCCTGGCGGTGGAACTGGCGCCCGCGGGTGTCCTCGTCAACGAGATCGCGCCTGGCATTGTCGATGCCGGGCTGAGTGGAAAGCTGATGGCCCGCCGCCGCGGACTGCGGGAGAAAACGCGTCGGAAGGTCCCCGTCCAGCGTCTGCTGGAGGCGGGGGATGTTGCCCGAGGGGTGGTTTCCCTTTGCCAGCCGGAGAATCGGCACATGACCGGTTCGGTGTTGCTGATGGACGGCGGCCTCTCGCTCAAGGGACCGATTTGACCGCGACACGCAACGGTGGGCCGAAGGGGGGATGCAAATCCTCTGGCCGTGCCCAGGTGTCTGTTGGAGGTGGCCTCACTGAGGCCGCGACGGGACCGACCGGTCCCGCCTTGGGTGACCGATTTCTTCAGGCGACGCCAATCCCCGCGGGGTCGGCGACCCCACCTCCAACGGACATCACACTTCGATGGCGCTTAAGTTGACGCTCAGGCGCAGTCGCGGGAACTCCCTCCACCCACCCCGCTTCGTCCAGCTTTGCGTGGCGTTTGACACCCGGGGGTCCGGTCGAGTGGGGTAGGGAAGCGACCACGACCATGATCACCACTCGTTCCCCGGTTCTGCGTGCTGGCTGTGCCGTGTTTGCTTTGTTGCTGGGCGCCGCACGAGCGGGCTGCGCCGAACCGGTCGCGCCAGGCTTCAAACAGCTCCGGGTTGGCACGGTGGTGGTGTCGCTGCCCGCCGCGTGGACGCGTCGCGGACCGGACCTTCCCGTCTGGCTTCACTTGCACGGCGCCCCCTCGGTGGTGGAGGCGCAGTTTGCCTCGATCGGCGCGCCGGGAATACTGGTGAATGTCACCCTCCCGGGGCTCTCCAAGGTGTACGCGGATCGTTTTGCCGCGCCCGGGGCGCTGGCCGAACTCTTGACCGCGGTCGAGGCGGTCCTTCGCGCCGAGGCTCCGGAGCCCGGATGGCGACTTGGGGAGCTGACCGTGACGTCGTTCAGCGCGGGGTTCGGCGGCGTTCGCCAACTGCTGCGTGAGCCGGCGGCGTTTGACCGCATCACGGCCCTCGTGATGGCGGACTCGATTTATTGCGGCTACACCGGAGACCCCAAGGACAAGCAGGTCGATCCATCGCTGATGGAGGGCTTTCTCCGCTTCGCCCGACTGGCGGCAGACGGGCACAAACGGATGGTGATCTCCCACTCCGCCCAGGTCCCGGAGGGGTACGCGAGCACGACTGAGACGGCGGACTTTCTCATCCGGGCGCTCGGAGGGAGGAAAGTCGAGGAGCCAGCCGGGTGGGACGGTGGACTGCAGTTGTTGAGCCACTACCGGACGGGCGGACTGGAGATCCTCGGCTTCGCCGGGATCGGGCCCGAGGACCACATGCGCCACCTGCGCGGGCTGGGACTGCTGCTCGCGCGGGTGACGTCGAAACCGTGACCGGACGACGCGGGCGCGTTATGGTGTGATCTCGCGATAGGTGCCGTTGTTCACGACGGTACGGAACTTCGCGGACGTGGAGATCCACCAGCCGATCGCAGGGTCGCTGACCATGATGTCGAGCATGGCGGCGAGGCGTTGGGACGAGGGAGCGTTCAGGGAAACCAGATGGGTGTAGGCTTCGCGACCGGCCACGACCCGGTAGGCATTGATCTTGATGTCCTTCAGGCCGCGGTCATCGAGCAGCTTGCGCAGGTCATTCAGGGCATTGAGGTAGCCGGCTTCGTCGCTGGCCATGATCCGGGTGTTGAAGAGCCAGGCGCCGGCATTGGTGCCGTCGAAACGCACCGCCTTGAGCAGCACACGAGGCCCGAGCGTGCGCACCGTGTTGAGGTGAGAACGGCTCTCGAGCAGCGCGGGCTCTTCCTCCGTGCGCTGGTCGTTGGCGGCCATGGTGGCAAAGGAGTCCGACGCGATCACGGCGAACACCGCGCCGGTGTCCTTGCCGGCGGATTGGCCGACGTAGAGGCGGATGTAGTTGTCCAGTCCCAGCTTGGATTTCGCGATCGCATTGTTGCGCGCAATCCAGAGGGAGTAGGTTTTTGCGTCCTTGGTCTCGATCTCATTGATCGCGATGACCGGCAGGGAGGCGCCTGCATCCGCCGCGGATGCAGTGAATGAACCGATACAGAACAGCGTCAACAGGGACGCGACCAACGAGGGACTGAGCTTCATGGTGGGGGTGGGATGTGGGCTGGAACCTGTGCCTTTCTCGCAAGAATGGAGAAGGGGCGAAAGCGGGGTGCGAACCGGCCAAATCCGGTTCGGCTTTGAGAATCCGTTAATACCTATCTCTGTGGGATTTAGCTACAAGGCAATTTTGGCCGGCGAGTGGCTCAAATCGACGCTCCCGCTTGCCGAAGGGCGTCGCATGGGCACGGTGGCAGGCATGACGTGGCGTACGTTGACACGGCTCTTCCTTGGACTGGTGCTGTCGGGATTCCTGGCGGGCCTCGCTGATCTGCGGGCGGCGTTCGTCCTTTCCGGGCGGATTCCGGAACCGCTGCGGGGTGACGGACAGGTGGAGGTGGAACGGGAGTCGCTCGAAGCCCGGACCACGCAGCGAGTCGCATCGACGCGGCTGGAGTCGGGAGCGTTTAGCCTTCCGGTGGAGGCCGAGGCCGGGCTCTTCCGTCTCCGGGTGGGCGCGACCCAGCTGGTGTTTGTCGCCGGCGAGGGACAGCACCTGAAGGTGGTGGGCACGGAGACGGGGCGCGATCTGAGATTGGAGGGTGGACCGGACCAGGTTCTCTTTATGGCCTACGAGTCCCTGCGCGCCGCCTCGCTGCAACGGCATGTGTTGTCGGTCCGGCAGGCGATCCAGACGGCACGTTCGCGGGGAGATTCCGCCGAGGTGGACCGGCTGACGGAGGCCGAGGTGGAGGGGTATCGCACCCACCGGCGGGAGTTGGTGGATTTCACGATTTCGCGGCTAACGGACTCGCCTGCCCTCTATGCCGCGTCCCTGCGTTGGGACGGCGACCATCGCCGCGCGGAGCTGGCGACCGTGGTGCGCGCGTTTATCGCCCGAAATCCAGGGCTGGAGATTTCACGGCTGATGGAGGACCGCCTGCGGGGCTTCGAGGCAACGGCCCTCGGCGCCGAGGCGCCCCTACTCTCCGGGACGGGACCGAGCGGTGGCGAGGTGTCCCTGGCCGCACTCCGCGGCAAGGTGGTCCTGGTGGACTTCTGGGCCTCCTGGTGCGCCCCCTGCCGGAGCGAGAATCGTCACTATGCCGCGTTGCATGAGAAGTATCGAAGTGCTGGATTCGAAATCCTGGCGGTCTCGGTTGATCACGACGCCCGCGCCTGGAAGTCGGCGATCGAGAAAGACCGGGCGTCCTGGTTGCACGTGTCGGAGCTCAGCGGATGGAGGAGTTCCCTGGCAGCACGGTACCACGTGACCGCCCTGCCGGCCAGTTTCCTCCTCGACCGCGAGGAGCGCATCGTGGCCAAGGACCTGCGGGGCTCCGCCCTGGCTGCCGAGTTGGAACGACGACTCCGAGGCCCCTGACCGGTTCACAGTGTGTAGGGCCGCGCCTTGCGTGCGTCCTGGCTTCGATCCTCCAGCCGCGTGGCACTCGCTGACGAGCCCGGGCGTGGATGACTTTCCCCAGGGCTCGGTTGAATTTCACGTCATAGGGTGGGCAATGCCCGCGCGGACGCGAGGTCCGGCCCTACAACCGGAAGCGACGCAGGTTTCCTGGGGGTCCCGGGGATCGTGGCTACCTCGGCTGCGCGGTGACTTCGTGGAGGCGACGGGTGAGGAAGCGTCGCTCCGCGTCATTCTTGACCCATTCAAGTGCCTGGCGGTAGTGCGTGGCGGCTTCCTCGAAGCGCCCGAGTCGCCGGAGCAGGTCGGCGCGGATGGCGGGAAGCAGGTGATACCCGGGCAGATCAATGGCCTCGAGCCGGGCGAGGCCGACGGCCGGACCCTCCGCCATGGCGATGGCGACGGCGCGGTTGAGCTCGACCACGGGGGAGGGTTGCAGGCGGGCGAGCAGCCCGTAAAGCAGCACGATCCGGCGCCAGTCGGTGTCCGCAGCGCGAGGGGCGCCCGCGTGCGCGGCGGCGATCGCCGCCTGAATCGTGTAGGGACCTGGTCGTGACGAACTGAACGCCTCCTCCACCCGGACCACCCCCTCGGCGATGGCGTCGCGATCCCAGCGCGACCGGTCCTGGTCCTCGAGCAGGACGATGTCGCCTTGGGCGTCGGCGCGGGTCAGGCGCCGCGCGTCATTCAGCAGCATGAGGGCGAGCAGTCCTTTCGGCTCCGGCTCCTGAGGCAGCAATTCCACCAGCTGGCGCGTCAAGCGGATGGCCTGGGCGCAGAGGTCGCCCCGGACCACCTCGGGACCGAAACTCGCGGAGTATCCCTCGTTGAACACGAGGTAGAGGCAGGCGAGCACCGCTTCCAGCCGCCCGGCGAGTTCGTCGTCGGCCGGCACTTCGTAGGCGATGCCGGCGACCTTGATCTTCGTTTTGGCCCGCACCAACCGCTGGGCCAGGGTCGGGACTGGGACAAGAAAAGCGCGGGCGATTTCTTCAGTGGTCAGTCCGCCGACAGTGCGCAGCGTGAGGGCGACCTGCGCCTCGGGTGCGAGTGCCGGGTGGCAGCAGGTGAACATGAGCCGGAGCGTGTCGACCGGCTCGGGGGCTTCCTCAACCGGGGCGGAGACCATGCGGATTTCGTGCTGGCGATTCTCGGCGAGCGTCTTCCGTCGCAACTGATCGATGGCTTTGTGCCGGGCCGTGAGGATGAGCCACGCCACCGGATTCGGGGGGGGGTGGGCGGCCCACTGGACATGCGCTGCGGCAAAGGCATCCTGGAGCGAGTCCTCGGCCAAGCTGATATCCCCCACGACCCGGATGAGGCTGGCAAGGATCTTGCCGTAGTCGCGGCGGTAGATTTCGTCGAGGTTCACGGGTCAGAGGGGAACCGGGGCGGCGGGGCGCGGGGCTGCACCGACTGCGGACGGGCGGAGCAGGTAACCCCGAAGTCCGGTGCAGGCGATCGTTGCTGGGTTCATGGTCAGCGGGGAGAGGATCCGGTTGATCCTCCGCGGGGGAAAACCCTTTCTGAATCGTTTGCATCGGCCAAGCATCATCCTCGGGGCGGCGGGTGAAAGCGGCGGTCGGGTGATGAAACCACGGATGGACGCGGATGAACCCGGATGACCTTTCTTGGCCCGGAGCATGCAGTTGAACCACGAATTGACACGAATCTACACGAATGACTTTAGGGTGTGAGGGGGGCCAGATTGCCACCGCGTTTTTGCCCTTAGAGGCGTCGGAACGCTCCAGCGTTGGGAGGTGGATGAGCGCTCATTCGCAGCGGGAGCCGACCGGACGCACCTCCACCGAGCCGCCGATGCGCAGCACCGGGACGCGGGCGGCGACCTTGAGGGCGTCGTCGAGGGAGGGGCAGTCAATGAGGAGAAAACCCGCCAGCACTTCCTTGGTTTCGGCAAAGGGTCCATCGGTCACGACCGTTTTCTGGTGATTCATGCGGACGGTCGTGGCGGTGGCCGGCGCGTGCAGGGCGGCGCCCGCGACAAACTGGCCGCGCTTCACCGTGTCATCGGCTAGCCGCTGGGCCTCGTCCCAAATGCGGTCGCGTTCTTCGGTGGAAAGGGCGGACCAGCGGATATCATCCCGGTAGATGAGCAGGGCGTAGTGCATGGTGGAGTGGACGGGTGGACGTTCAAGGTGAGTCGAACGATGCACCTTGAAATCGACAGTTGCCGCGACGTTCGAACCGCAATCGGGGGCCTCAGCAGTCCCACAAGCCATCCACCACGGGCAGGTTCCGGCGCTGCCCACCACTGGAACCTCCGCGGCCCAACCCACTATGGCTTCTGGGCGTTCAGCGACCAGTCGTACGAAAGGTATTTCACCGTCCAGGCGTCGGGATTCGACTGGATCGACCTCCGTACCTCCTCGGGTGCGTACTGGGCGGCGCGGCGGAGCACGGTGCGTTCGCTTTCGCCGAAATCGCGACGGTACCACTCAAAAATCGAGGAGAGCCAGGCCGTTTTGGACGCGAGATCGAAGCGATTGCGGGTGCTGTCGGCGAGAAACTGGCGCCCCTGGTCATCCAGCTGGGCCGCGAGTGAATCCGCCTCGTAGGCCTCGGGGCGCAGCTCCGGGCAGGATCCCGAGGCGCAATTGAGGGCAAAGTGGACGCGCGCATCCTGGAACCTCCGCCGGATCACCTCGTGCTCGATTTCGTTCAACGTGTACGTCTTGCCCCCGACCTGGGCAAAGCGGATGTCCCACGCGGTCGATTTCCTTAGCCCATCCGGCGTTCCAGCCTTGGCGTCGCCGATATCCTTGATGCTGCGATTCGGACGCTGGTCGAGGATGAGCTTGAGGGTGTAGGCATTGTAGGCGTTTAACCAGAACGCCAGCCGCTCATTGTCACTGGCCAGCTTTGCCGGGTCCGTTTCCGCCAGTTGCGTCAAGTAGCGAGTCAGCCGCTCGTCCTTGGCAAGCCGCTCATAGTCAACAAGTCCATTTTCCACATGGGCCGCCAGCACCTGGGTGAAGAGACGATGATCCGGTGCGGAGGTCGCACCGAGCAGGGACTGGCAAAACCAGCCCAAGGCCAACACCCCGAGCCAACGGATCATGGCTGCTGCTCCCGGAAGGGGCTGGTGGACGTGAAGACCATGGGCCCGCGCCCCAAGGTGGGCGGGGACTGGTAGCGCCGGAGCGCATTCACGAGGGGGGCGGGTGCAACCATCAGCATGGGGTGGACCCTACCGCAACCGAAGCTGCAATGCAACTGGGCTGGGGTAGGGTGTTTCCATTTGGTGGCAGGCGCGGGCGAGAAGCCGGAGGCGGGGTCAACCGGTCGATTCTGCCAGTGGGCAGCTGCGGTGGGTTGACCCAGGTCCGGGATGGGAAGAGCTTGGGACATCCCCAACCCCTGATTTTCTCATGATGCTCCGACCTTTGTTTCTCCTGGCGCTCCTGTCGTGTGTGGGCGCCGTCGGCCTTTCCGCGCAGACCCCGGCCGCCGGCGCCGGCACGCGTCCGACCTTGCGGGTGCTCGTGGTCACCGGTGGCTGCTGCCATGACTACCCCGCGCAAACCCAGCAGCTTCAGCTCGCCGTCAATGCCCTGGCCAACGTCACCTGGACGGTGGTCAACGAAGGCGGCAAGGGAACCAAGGCGCAGATTGCCCTCTATGACCAGCCGCAGTGGTCCAAGCCCTACGATGTGGTGGTGCACAACGAGTGTTTCGCCGACACGCAGGATCCGGTGTACCTGGCCAAGATCGTGGCGGGACACCAGAAAGGCGGGGTGCCGGCCGTGGTGGTGCACTGTGCCATGCACTCCTACCGCGCGAGTGAGACGGATGTCTGGAGGGAATTCCTCGGCGTGACCAGCCGGCGCCATGATCACCAGAGCCGTTATCCGGTCCGTCGGGCCGTGGATGCGCATCCGGCCCTGCGCGATTTTCCCGCCGAGTGGGTCACCCCGATGGATGAGCTCTATATCATCGAAAAACTCTGGCCCCGGGCCCGGGCCCTCGCAGTGGCGAAGAGTGAAAAGGACGGAAAGGACTACCCGGCGGTGTGGGTGAACGACTACCAAGGCACCCGGGTGTTTGGCACCACCTTCGGTCACGGCCTCGCCACGTGGGAGGATCCCGTTTTTCTCAAGCTCCTCGCCGGCGGCGTGCTCTGGGCGGCGGGAAAAGAGTGAGTCGGGAACGTATCCAGCCGTCGGTTGCGGCGGACTCTAGCGTCGCTTGTGCGCGTTGGTCAGCGCCTGGGCCAGCGCGATCTCCACCTTGTTGCGCGCCGCGTTGATATTCATGCGAAGCGCCTTGCGCGCGGCTTCCGGCTGCTTGCGCTGGATCGCTTCGAGCACCGCGAGGTGTTCCCCCGCGGTCGCCTGGGCCCGGTGGGGGGTGGCGATGACCACCAGCCGCACGAACCGCAGGCGTTCGTTGATGTCTTCCAGCGCCTCGATCAGGTAGGGGTTACCCAGTTCGCGGGCAAAACCGAGGTGAAATTCCTCATCGGCCCGCACCAGATCGGCCGCGCTCACCGGCGTGTCGGCACGTATGTCGAGCACGGGTTCCCACTGCTGCCGGACCTTCGCCTCCAGTTCGGGTGAAACCCCTTTGGTGGCCAGGCGCTCGACGATGAACAGCTCGAGCGCGAGACGGTAATCGTACAAGTGGTGAATTCCGTCCACATCCGGTTGGCGGACATAACACCCCTGGTTGGGTACCTGTTCCACGAGTCCCTGTTGCGCAAGCGCTTGGAGCGCTTCACGCACCGGAATGCGACTGGCGTCGAACTCCTTGCAGAGCACCTGCTCGCCAAGGTGGCGCCCCGGCGGGTAGTGCCAGTTGAGGATGCGTTCGCGAAGGGTGCGCAGGATCTTGGGGGCCAGCTGGGACGCCGGTTTGACAGGCGCTTCCCCGGTGACGGAGGGGGCTGTCATCGAGGGGGAAACAGGCGGACGACGGCTGCGGGCCATGGCTTACCGGCAGGAAAGCCAGGACCCGGAATCAAGCAACCGAGAATCGCAGACGTTATCGTATACAACATTGAATACTAAATGGCATACACGCTGCTGTAGTGAGGTGACCGCACCTTCGAACCCAGCCCACTGCCATCATGCTTCCGTCCTTCCGTTCCCACCACGCCGGACCCCTTCCTCGCATTGTCCTCCGCACCCTGATCGCCGTTTCCACCCGCAGTCTGGCCTTGGTCTGGCTCGGCGCGGCTGTGCTCTCGGCTCAAACCAAGGCGACGGACAAGGAAGACGTCGTCACCCTCGAGAAATTCATCGCCTCGGCCAAGGCCGACGATCTCTACGACGTCCTGCCGGCGCGTGAGAGCAGCAGCCTTTTCGGCGTCTCGCGTTCGGCGGCGGACACGCCGCGGTCGATCACAACGATCGAAAGCTCTCTCACTGACCTTTTTGGCATCCGCACGGTCAATGACTTTGTGGCGGTGACCGCCGGCACCTTCACCGGCAACTACTTTGGCGTGCCGGGAGCGCTCGATGTGCGCGGCGAGCGCGCCGACAACTTCTTCCGCGGATTCCGCCGCATCGAGAATCGCGGCAACTTCCCGACTCCGATCGCGAGCACCGACTACACCGAGATCGTCAAGGGCCCGCCGCCCCCGGTGTATGGCGGCGGCAAGGTCGGCGGCATCCTCAATTTCATCCCCAAGACAGCCAAGAGCAAAACCGCCCAGTTCATCGACAAGCCGGTCGGCGCCTTCACCGCCACGGTCGGCACCTATGGCAAGCTGCAGGGGAGTTTTGAGTACGGCACGCCGTTCACCGTCCTCGGCAAACGCTCCGGCGCGTATGTTTTTGTCCAGCACGAGGACTCGGACAGCTACTACGACAACATCTACAACCAGAACAGCCTCGTCCAGGTTGCGATCGACACCGAACTCACCGACACGGTCCGGCTGGAGTACGGTTTCATGGCCCAGCGCGCGGATCTCAACCAGAGTCTGGGCTGGAACCGTGTCACCCAGCGCATGATCGACACCGACGGCGAATACCTGGCGGGACGCGCCCGGCTCAATCTCGACTCCAATGGCAACGGTTTCCTGACGCCGGCGGAACTCAATCGCTATGCGCTTGAGCAGTTCGCGTTCGCCAATCCGTTTCCCTACGATGCCCTGACCGCGGACCAGAAGGCGGCCTTCGCCCTCGATCCCGCCACCGTCAAGACCGTCAAGCTGAGCCACCACACCGTGCAGGCGGAAGGCATCGACTTCTCCAAGAGCGACACGCTCACCGGTTACTTTGATGTGACCAAGGTCCTCTCCGACGGAGCGACGCTCAAGAACCAGTCCTTCTATGATTACATGAATCACACGAAGTATTCGAGTTATGGTTTCACGGCGGACTACCTCGCGATGGCGTTCGAAAACAAGACCACCGCCAACCTCCGGCTCCAGCCCGCCGAGGGCACGGTGGTCGACGGCGTGATGGGGCTTTCCTGGCGCTATTCCTCGGGCGACGAACGTGAGTCGCGGGGCCGCGGCTACCAGGTGCTGGATCGGCGCGACATTTCCGCCGGCGCCACCGGCAATGACCGCTTCGAGGGTGCCCATACCGGCACCAACAACGTGCCCTACAATTGGCGGCAGATCGGATCGTTCACGGATCTGGGCATTTTTGCTCTCGCCGACACGGTCATTGGTGAAAAACTGGGCTTTATTGCCAGCGCGCGCTGGGATCGCTACGATGCCCACACCAACGGCACCGACCTCGGTGCGGTTTTTGGCTACGTCAGTGCGAGTGACGACGCGTTCACCTACAACGCCAGCCTCACCTACAAGCTCAACGGTCTCAGCCCCTACGTCACCTACGCCACGTCGCGCTACCTCGAACTCGGCCAGGGAGGCATGATCGACCGGCTGAACCTCGGCGGCGGCACCTGGCTGCAGGACTCCGAGATCATGGAGGCGGGACTCAAGGGCACGGTGCTCAAAGGCAAGCTCTTCACCACGCTCGCCTACTACGAGCAGGAGAAAACAGCTTTCAATTCGCAGGCCGGTACTTTTGACAAGTACAAGTCCAAGGGCCTCGAATTCGAGGCGCGGTTTGCTCCGACCAAGACGCTGAGCTTCACCGCGGCGGCCACCTGGCAGCGCACCGATCTGCAGAACTCGCCCTTTTTCCTCGGGGTGCCCCCGGGTGCACTCGGGCTGAACCCTTCGCTCACCTATGCCGGCCGGTTTGTGGCGGTGGGCGGATTGATCGGTGTTAAATCCCCGATCGAGGCGCCCACTCCGCAGCGGGTGTTCTCGGTCAATGGCACCTACACCTCGCGTCAAGGCTGGGGGGTGTCGCTGGGAGGCACCTACGTTTCCTCCTTCTACTCCGGCTACCTGCAGCAGATCCGACTGCCCGAGTACTTTGTCACACGTGGCGCCCTGTTCTACAATCGCGGCTCCTGGTCATTCCGGCTCAATGCCAATAACATCCTGGACGAGCGTTACTACACGCCGCAGTTCCTCTTCTGGGACTCCTTCATCAGTCCGAGCATCGGACCCACGGCCGACCTGACCGTCACCTACAAATGGTAGTCGCGCCCTGCCTTCCCCGGGCGCCGGACCAACCGGCACCCGGGTCGCGATTCTGGTCCGTTCCCTGCTAGCCCCCCCCGTCATGCCCGAAATCAACGCGCCGTCCGTGGTCGCCGAACTGGCCGTGCTTCACGACGCCTACGAGCTCGCCCTGGCCGCCAACCGGGTGGAGGAATTGAACGGCTATTTCTGGAACTCTCCGCACACCGTGCGCTTCGGGGTGAATGAGCACCTGTACGGGGCCGAGGCGGTGGCAGCCTATCGCCAGACCAGCACGCCCGTCTTCAGCGAGCGGCGCCTGGTCCGGCGTGAAATCCTGGCGCTGGGTGACGCCACCGCGTCCATCATGTGCGAACTGTCCCAGGTGGTCCTGGGACAACCGCGGCACGTGCGCCAGTCCCAGGTCTGGGTTCGCTTTCCCGGACTGGGTTGGAAAATCGTGGCCGCACACGTATCCAATAGTCTGACGCAACCCGGCGGCGCTGTCGCCTGGGACAATTATGTGGACCACGCGGCCTCGGCGCTGCGCCTGCCAATCGACCGCGCGCACCGTCCCGGGGTGATTCAGAACCTGCAGCGCACGGCCTCTCTGGCGGAACCGCTGATGGCGTTTGAGCTTCCTGAGGGCGCCGAACTCGCGCCGACGTTCAAGCCATGATCGAGGACACCCCTTCCACCGGCGCTCTTGCTCTTGCCTCGGCCATCCGGACCGGTCGCATCACCGCGCGCGTGGTGACCGAGCAGGTGCTTGACCGCGTCGCCGCCACGCATCCGGACCTCAATGCGTTCACCGCCGTCACCGCTGATCGTGCCCGGGCCGAGGCTGCGGCCGTGGATGGAGCGCTCGCGGCCGGATGCGACCCGGGTCCGCTGGCGGGTGTGCCGTACGCGGTGAAAAACCTCTTTGACCTCGCGGGGGTCGTCACCGTTGCGGGCTCCCGCATCCAGCGCAGCCTGCCGCCTGCGACCCACGACGCCACAGTCGTCGAGCGTTTGCGGCTCGCTGGAGGGATCTGCATCGGTGCGCTCAACATGGGTGAGTATGCCTACGACTTTGTTACGGAGAACGCCCACGACGGACCCACGCGCAATCCCCACGATGTGGCGCGTTCAGCCGGCGGTTCGTCGGGGGGCTGCGGAGCCGCGGTGGCGGCCGGACTGGTGCCGATCTCGATCGGCACCGACACCAACGGCTCGATTCGTGTGCCATCGTCGTTCTGCGGGATTTGGGGGCTCAAGCCCACCTATGGCCGGCTGTCACGCGCCGGGAGTTTTCCGTTCGTCGACAGCCTCGACCACGTGGGGCCTTTCGCCCGTTCCGTGGCAGACCTCGCGGCAGCCTACGACGTTTTGCAGGGGACGGATCCCCGGGATCCGGCGTGTGCGCAGCGTGCCGTGGATCCGTCGCTGGCCTCACTCGACGCCGGACTCGGAGGGTTGCGGGTGGCCACCCTGGGTGGTTATTTTGAAGACACCTGCCCGCCGCCCGCCCGCGCCGCGGTGACTGCCGTGGGAGCGGCGTTGGGGCTGGCGGGCGGCGAGCGGCGTATCGAATTGCCGCAGGCGGCGCTGGCCCGGGCAGCGGCGTTCATCATCACCGCCGCGGAAGGCGGCCAGCTCCACCTGGATCGTCTGCGCTCCCAGGCGGACGCGTTTGATCCCGCCTGCCGCGACCGCCTCATCGCCGGCGCCCTCCTGCCGGCCGCCTGGTACCTGCAAGCCCAGAAGTTCCGTGCCTGGTACCGCGAGCAGGTTTCCGCGCTTTTTGATCAGGTGGACATCCTGATTGCACCGGCCACTCCGGTGCCGGCCACGCGATTGGGACAGCAGACGCTGCTGCTGGGTGGCGTCGA
>JAEUGZ010000166.1 GCA_016794725.1 Opitutaceae bacterium
CGCGCAACCGGCGCCGACGGAGCGGCGCCCTCCAGGGGGGTGACCTCCGGTCGGCTCTCTTGGGGGATGGAACCCCCAAGCGATCGCAGGTCGCTTCTCCTTGGCCACCCGCAGGGTTGATCCCTGGAGGGCGTCGCTCCGACGACGCCGCGGGCACGCGCCCCGCGCACCGGCGCAGGGTAATTTTGCATTCAACGCGGTGTGACAACGTTGGACGGATTGGAAGTTCGACGCGCAACCGGCGCCGACGGAGCGGCGCCCTCCAGGGGTGTGACCTCCGGTCGGCTCTTTTGGGGGATGGAACCCCCAAGCGACCGCAGGTCGCTTCCCCTTTGGCCACCCGCAGGGTTGATCCCTGGAGGGCGTCGCTCCGTCGACGCCGCGGGCACGCACCCAGCACGACGCCGCCGGGTGTTTCGCATCCAGCGCGGCGTGACGTCGTCGGGCCGGTTGGGTGTTTACCTCAGGCACACCTGCGAGGGCCAGCTCCGCATCAGTCGGGGACATCGACCCCTCCGGTCCTTACGCCAGGACAAACGAGTTGCCACAACGACTGCAGGCGCTGACAACGTTCTCTGTTTTTCCCCACATTTCCGCCCCGCCTCCATGCGCACCCTGATCGCTTTCGACAAATTCAAGGACAGCCTGACCGCCCCGGACGCCTGCGCCCTGGCCGCGGCTGCGCTGGCCGAGCGGCGGCCCGGCTGGACGATCGAGTCGTGTCCCCTGGCGGACGGAGGCGAGGGTTTCTCGGACATCCTCACCCGGAGCGTCGGCGGACGGCTGCTCAACCGCGAGGTGACCGGGCCGCGCGGGGGGCGGCAGGCGGCCTCGTTTGGACTCGTCACCAAAGATTCAATACCCGCACCCGCCCGCACCCTGCTCGACCTGCCGGCAACGAACGGCGCCGGCACCGAGGTCGCGGTGATCGAGATGGCCACCGCGAGCGGGCTGGCGCTGCTCTCCTCCGCTCAGCGCGACCCCTGGCAGACCACCAGTCGGGGCACGGGCGAGCTGCTGCGCGCGGCGGCGGAGGCCGGGGCCAGGTCCGTCCTGCTGGGTGTGGGCGGCAGCGCCACCCATGACCTCGGATTGGGGGCGCTGGCGGCGCTCGGCTTTCGTTTTCTGGATGGCAACGGCGCACCCGTGGATCCGCCGGTCCCGGCGGACTGGGACCGCATCGTGCGCATCGAAGTGCCGCCGGACCTGTCCCTGCCTCCCGTGGCCATCGCCTGCGACGTCACCAACCCCCTGCTCGGGCCGCGCGGCGCCGCCGCGGTCTACGGTCCGCAAAAGGGACTGCGCCCGCAGGACCTGTCGCGGCTCGAGGCTTCCAGCCTGCGCCTCGCGGAACTGGTTTCCGGCGCGTGCGGCCGGCCCGCCGCGCTGCGCGACGTGCCGGGAGCCGGCGCCGCCGGTGGCATCGCCTTCGGGCTCATGACCGCGGTCGGTGCGCGGCTGTTACCCGGATTCGACCTGGTCGCGGCCTGGCTCGATCTCGAAACACGTCTTTCACGCGCCGACCTGCTGATCACCGGCGAGGGTCGCTTTGACGAAAGTTCCCTCGAAGGCAAGGGCCCGGGCGCCGTCGCCGCCCGGGCCCTCGCCCTGGGGAAGCCGGTGCATGTCTTCGCGGGTCAGGTGACCGCGGCAGGACGACCGGGACTGCACCTTCACGCCATCACGCCCGCGGGTCTGCCTCTCGCGCAGGCCCTGCGCGAGGCACCGGAGCGCCTGGCTCACAGCGTGTCGTCCGCCTTTGGCTCAGCCTGAACGCGCCACACCCACCGGCTCGGCGCGCGCCAAGGGTCCGGCCGATCTCCGCAAAGGGGCTCCCCAGCGCGCCAGCGAGGCCGCCAGTTCCTCCCGGCGGATCGGTTTGGCGATGTAGTCGTCCATGCCAGCGGCCAGGCACCGCTCGCGATCACCGCGCATGGCGTTGGCGGTCACGGCGATGATCCAGGGCCGGAGCCCAAACGGCGGCGAATCAAAGGTTCGGATACGCAACGCCGTCTCCAGTCCGTCCATTTCCGGCATCTGCAGGTCGAGAAGAATGATGTCGTAGGGCTGCCGCTGCATGGCCTCGATCACCTCAAGCCCGTTGGCCGCCACGTCCGCCCGGTATCCAAGCTGGGCGAGCATGCGCAGCGCCACCTTTTGGTTCACGGCGTTGTCCTCGGCGAGCAGGATGCGCTCGGTCCGGACGGGCGGAGGCTCCACCGGCGTCGCGACACCCGCGGGAAGCGAGGGGTCCGGGTGATTACCCGGCGATGTCGCCGCCGGCAGCGCGGTCAGGTCGACGGTCAGGCGAAAGGTCGAACCCTGTCCGGCTTTGCTCTCCACCGTGAGATCCCCGCCCATGAGACGGGCCAGGCGCTGGCTGATCACCAACCCAAGACCGGTTCCACCGAAGCGCCGCGTGGTCGACGCATCCACCTGGGTGAAGGATTGGAACAGGCGGCCCACCGACTCCTCCGGAATGCCAATGCCGGTGTCACGCACCGAAAACACCAGGCCCACTGGACCCGTCGCTGGCTCCGCCCGCGCGCCCGGCTGGATCCGTTGCACGGACAGGACCACGTTACCGCAATCCGTGAACTTGATCGCGTTGCCCAGCAGATGGACGAGGATCTGGCGCAATCGGGTCGGATCGCCCCGCACCCGTCGGGGAACGTGATCACCCCACTCGGACAAAAGTTCCAGGGCCTTCGCCGCCGCCAGCGGCGCCACCAGGTCCAACGCCCCTTCGATACAGTCCGGGAGACTGAACTCCTCCTCCTCCAGCTCCAACCGTCCTGACTCAATGTTGGAAAAGTCGAGGATATCATTGATAATCATCAGCAACGCATCGCTGCTTTGCCGGATGGTCGCGACGAAGTCGCGCTGCTCCGCGGTCAGGCTGGTCGTCTCAAGCAGCGACGCCATGCCGACCACCCCATTCATCGGCGTCCGGATCTCATGGCTCATCACCGCGAGGAACTGGCTCTTGGCAATGTTGGCCGCCTCGGCCGCTTCCTTGGCGTGACGCAGGTCTTCCTCCACCCGCTTCCGACGAGTGATGTCCTGCACAAATCCCTCATAATACAAGACTTCACCGCGTTCATCTCTCACCGCACGGGCATGTTCAGAGATCCAGATTTCATCACCACCCTTGCGCCGGACACGATACTCCAACCCACGCACCTCGCCGGACTGCGCCATCAGGCGCTTGAACTCTTCCCGCACCCCGGGATCCACGTAGACGCTGCGCGAAATATCCTGCACGCTGGCCATCAATTCAGCCGGTGAATCGTAGCCATAAAGTTTTGCCAGCGATGGATTTACCAGGAGATAGCGTCCGTCGGGCGTCGATTGGAAGATGCCCTCGACGGCGTTTTCCACGATGCTGGCGTAGCGTTTGACCGGCGACTGCATCAGCAGGGCGGCCGCCGCGCTGCGGGTGGGAGGGTCAGATCGGGACACACATGACGCATGCAAGTGAAATGCCAGAAACCCGGGGACACGGGGCAAATTGCAAGCCTCCGCCAAATTGCGGCTTCCTTTACATACTTGCCATAAACCCATTTTCCTCAGTCGAAACGAATCGATCCGTTCATAAACCACGGATGGACACAGATAAACACGGATTCAGTACCCATGCAGTTCTTCACCTACAAGGTAAGTGGTCTCTTTACCTCAACTCGCTTGCATCCGCGTTGATCCGTGTCCATCCGTGGTTCAATCGCGGTTCTTAGCATAAAGTGATGGCCAAGCCGGTGCTCGATTTTGCCCGGTGAGGACAAAAGTGCTCACGGCAGGGCAAGTGCAGCAATTCCGTTGGTGGTGGCCTCGGTGAGCAGCGACGGGACAGACCGGTCCCGCCTCTGTTGACCGATTTCTTCACGCGACGCCCATCCCCGCGGGGTCGGCGACCCCACCTCCACCAGACACCGCTCTTGGTTCGCGGCTAAGATGACGCACCTGCGCGGCCGCGGGAGCGCCCACCGTCGGATTGCTTTCGAAAACGATCCGTCATTTCCCAACAGAGGCCGCTCCGGCCCCCTGCGATCCCGGGTCCCACAGGTAGGGATTTGAGTTCCCTGGTTTTTGTTCGTAGTCCTTGCGGCGCTCCCATTGATCGAGCGCGCGCCTCCTCATGACGCCCTTTTTCCCACTTTCTCCCCGTCTTGCCGCCTTCGTGATGCTTGTCCTCGCGCCGCTCACGCTGCGGGCTCAGATTGGGGACAACGCTGACAAACCCGGGTTTGTGCAGGTGCCGATCGTGCCAGCCGACCAGATTCCACCGGCGCCACCGCTCTCCCCGGAGGCCGCGTTGAAGTCATTTCGCATCGCCGCTGGCTACCGGCTCGAAATCGCCGCGGCCGAGCCGCTGGTGCAGGACCCGGTGGCCATCCGCTTTGGTCCCGATGGGCGGCTTTGGGTCGTCGAAATGCGCGGCTACATGCCAAACCTCGACGGTCAGGGGGAGGACCTTCCGGTCGGCCGCGTGGTCGTGCTCACGGACCAGGATGGCGATGGTCGCTACGATCACTCCCAAGTCTTTCTCGACGAACTCGTCCTCCCGCGGGCTCTGGCCTTGGTGGAAGACGGACTCCTCGTCGGCGCTCCACCCGAGCTCGCCTTCTGGCGCGACACCGACGGCGATGGCCGGGCGGACGCCAAGGAGGTCGTCGCCACCGACTACGGCGTGCGCACCGACCCCAAACGGCCCTTCCTCGCCAATCCCGAGCGCGCCCCGAACAGCCTGCTCTACGGTCACGACAACTGGATCCACAACACCGCTTACACCAAGAAATTCCGCCGCGTGAAGGGTGCCTGGCAGACCGCGCCGGAGCTGTTTCGGGGACAGTGGGGGCTGAGCCAGGACGACTTTGGACGCATCTACTCGAACTCCAACAGCGACCACCTTCGCGTCGACGTCGTCCACTCCGACTACCTCCACCGCAACCCGCACTACCCGCGCCTGGCGGGCGCCAACGTCAACGCGGCGTCCGACCAGTTCGTCTGGCCGGCGCGCCTCAATCCCGGCATCAACCGCGGCTACCGACCCGAATTCCTGCGCGACGGCTACCTCAAGGAATTCACCGCGGCGTGCGCGCCCTGGATCTACCGAGGCGACCTCCTGCCGGAGTTCTATGGCAACGCCTTCATCGCCGAGCCGTCCGGCAACTTCATCCGCCGGAGCGTGCTGACCGCCGCGGACGGCACGGTCCGGGCCGCCAATGCGTATGATAAAACTGAATTCATCGCCTCGACCGACGAACGTTTCCGCCCGGTCAACTTCATGACCGGACCCGATGGGGCGCTCTACATCGTCGACCTCTACCGCGGGGTGCTGCAGCACCGGATCTCCCTCACCTCCTACCTGCGCAAACAGAGCGAGGATCGGAATCTCGCCGCACCCATCCACTACGGCCGCATCTACCGCCTGGTCCGTGACAACCAGCCTCCAGTGCGCGCCACCGCCCTGCCCCCGCGCAGTCCGGCCGCCTGGGTGCGCGCGCTCGGTCACGCCAACGCCTGGTGGCGCGAGACCGCCCAGCAGCAGCTGGTCGAACGCGGCGATCGCTCGGTCGTGCCCGCGCTGGAGTCCCTGGCCGTGGGCGGCCCCGCAGCGCTGGGACGCATGCATGCCCTGTGGACGCTGGAGGGACTCGAGGCGCTGTCACCTGTCCTCGTGCGCAGTGCGTTGAAGGACCCCGACGCGGTCGTCCGCGCCTCCGCCCTGCGGCTCAGCGAACCGTTCCTCAAGGGTCCCGGCGCCGCTGAGGTGCGAGCCGACCTGCTGCCGTTGGCGCGCGACCCGGATCCCGCCGTGCAACTTCAGGCCATGCTCACGCTCGGGGAGACCAAGGATCCCGGCCTCGATCACCGCCTGGCCGAGGTGGTGCTCGAGTCGCCGCGCAATACCTTTCTCTCGGACGCTTTTCTCAGTGGGATCGACACGCGGGAGCTGGCCGTGCTGGAGTACGTGCTCGCGAGCGAGCCGGGCCCCGCCGACCGCGCCCAGACGCGCAAACGGCTGCTCTCCGATCTGGCAAAAGGCATCTACACCTCGCGCCAGGTCGGCGAGGTCGAGCGGGTGCTCGCGCTGGCGGCCGAGTCGGGGCGCGACGCCGACGGCACCGCCCAGGCGTTGCTCGAGGGTTGCGCGTCGGCCGCCGCCCTCGCTCCCCGGGTGCTCCGGCTCGAGCGGGCTCCCGCGGGCTGGGCGCGACTCGAAGCGGACCCCTCCACCCAAACCGCCCGTACCGGGCTGGCGCAGTTGCTCTCCTGGCCGGGCAAGGCCGGAGCCAGCGATCCGGCAGCCGAGCAACCGCTCACCCTCGCCCAGCAGTCGCGGATGGAGAACGGTCGCCAGCTCTTCACCACCATCTGCGCCGCCTGCCATCAGCCGGGCGGCCAGGGACTCGACGGCGTGGCTCCGCCCCTGCTCGATTCCCCCTGGGTGCTCGGCCCGCCGGAGCGCACCGTACGCATCGCCCTGCACGGGGTACGCGGGCCCATCAATGTGCTCGGCCGCTGGCACACCGGGGAAATGCCGGCGTTTGGGGGACTCGACGACCACCAGTTGTCCTCCATTCTCACCTACGTTCGCCGCGCCTGGGGCCACACCGCCCCCGCCATCGACCCCGAGCAGGTCGAAACCGTCCGCCGCGCCACCGCCGGCCGGACCGACGCCTGGACGCAGGATGAATTGAACCAGATCAAGCCGGACACCGTCGCGAAGAAGTAAGCCCACCGCGACGCCCTGCGTCGCACTTGCGTCCGTTGGAGCTGGCCTCGTCGAGGCCGGGGGACTTCTCCTCCTCCGCGCCTCCTCTTCACGCCACGTTTATCCCCCGCGGGGTCGGCGACCCCACCTCCATCAAACGGTGACTTCGAATCACGCTTAAGGCTCCAATCGCACCTTGTCCTGGGCGGACCAGTCATTGTGTCCACCAAGGATCGGGATGAACTTCGACCTGGGCAGGGATTTCGCCAGACGCTCCGCATGTTCAAAGGGAAGGACGCGATCCTCGATCGCGGCAAAGATCTCCACCGGCCCGCGGTAGTCCCGCAGTGACTCCCGGTTGTCCCAGGCGTCGCGTAGAATCCAGCGCACCGGGATGAACGGCATCTGCCGGGCGGCAATCGCCGCGAGCGTGTCGAACGGCACCACCAGGACGATCTTGTCCGGAGGCACCGACTGACGAGCGAGCGTGGAGGCCGGTCCGCTCCCGATGGACTCTCCCAGCACACAAATCGGAATTCCCGGGTGCCTGGTCCGAAGCTTCTGATAGGCCTCGGCCGCAGCCTCGTCGAAGGCCTCACGCGACGGGTTCCCCGGACGCAATCCGTACCCTGGATACTCCAGCACATAGAACGCGTCCTTGGGCGAGACTCTCCGCGCCGCATAGCCGCGGTCCGCCGCCTGGCCCGCATTCCCGTGCACCATCAACCAGACGGCCCGGGGCTGGGCCGCCGGTCGCGTGTAGCCCAGCCAGTCACCCTGCGCATCACGCCAAAGTTCGAGTCCGTTGTCCGCAGCATGGTGCGTGGGCAGAAAGATAAACGAACGCTGGGCAAAGTACAGTGCGGCCACCATCGCCAGGTAAAGGGTGAGGAAAGCCGCCAGCACAATCAGGACCGTGCGCATCGCGTTGACGAGCGTGGAGAATGGACACCCGGCAGCAACGTTTCAGTGGCACCTCCGAAACGACCCGCGTGACCGGAAAGGGAGCACGGCACCGAGCGACGCGACGGCGAACGTTGGATTGATGGAGGGCGTTGCTCCGTCGACGCCGGGGGACGATCCACGCGTGACCGCGTCCGAGCGTTTCCGGTAAACGCAAAGCGCAACCGGCGTCGACGGAGAGACGCCCTTCACCCTATTTTCCGCGGTTGAAACGAATCGATCCGTTCATCAACCACGGATGGACACAGATAAACGCGGATTCGGAACGTGCAGAGTGTTTCACCCACCAGATGAATGCCAGCTTTGGCGTAACTCGTTTGTATCCGTGTCGATCCGTGGTTGCTGTGCGCATCGCGTCAGTGAACATGGAGGAACGGTACCTGGCAGCAACGATTCAGTGGCACCTCCGAAACGACCCACGTGAACGGGAAGAGAGCACCGTTCCGAGCGACGCGGTGGCGAGCGTTGGATTGATGGAGGGCGTTGGTCCGGCGGGGCCGGGGGAGGGTACACGCGGGACCACGACCGGGCGGTTACGGTAAAATCAAACCGCAAACCGCGGGGAAGGAGCAACCCC
>JAEUGZ010000170.1 GCA_016794725.1 Opitutaceae bacterium
CATGGCCGAGATCAAACGCTCCACGCTCTTCGGAAAACTCAATCCGGTCGCTTACAAGACCCTCGAGGCCGCCACTGTGTTCTGCAAGATGCGGGGCAACCCCTACATCGAACTCGCCCATTGGGTCCACCAGCTGATCCAGTCCCCCGAAACCGATTTTGGCCGCATCCTGCGGCACTCCGGGTGCGACGCATCGAAGGTCGCCTCTGAAGTGGTGGCCGCGCTCGACAAGCTCCCACGCGGCGCGACCTCGATCACGGACTTCTCCCCCCACCTCGAGGAATCCGTCGAACGGGCCTGGGTCTACGGTTCGCTGCTTTTCGGTGAACTCCAGATCCGCACTGGTCACCTGATCATCGCCATGGTTAAGACCCCGGGACTCAAGAATGTCTTCCTTGGCCTCTCCAAGGAATTCTCCAAGATCAAGCCGGAGGCCCTGAGCGACGAATTTGACAAGATCGTGGCGGGGTCGCCGGAGGAGAATCTGACCGCGAGCGACGGCAGCGGCGCCTCCGGCGGCGTGGCACCGGGTGAGGCCAGCGGAGCGCTCGCCGGAGCCGGGCCCGGCAAGGGGGAGGCACTCAAGAAGTTCACCACCGACCTCACGGCCCGGGTGCGCGCGGGAGAGATCGATCCCATCATCGGACGTGACGAGGAGATCCGCCAGTGCGTCGACATCCTCATGCGCCGGCGTCAGAACAACCCGATTCTCACCGGCGAGGCCGGGGTGGGGAAGACTGCGGTGGTCGAAGGGTTCGCCCACCGCATCGTGGCAGGCGACGTTCCGCCGCAACTGCGCGATGTTTCGGTGCTGTCCCTCGATATCGGCCTCCTTCAGGCCGGTGCCAGCATGAAGGGTGAATTTGAACAACGGCTGCGGGGCGTGATTGACGAAGTGCAGGCTTCTCCCAAACCGATCATTCTCTTCATCGACGAGGTGCATACCCTGATCGGGGCGGGCGGAGCGGCGGGGACTGGCGACGCGGCCAATCTCCTCAAGCCGGCGCTGGCCCGCGGCACGCTGCGCACGCTGGCGGCGACCACCTGGGACGAATACAAGAAGCACATTGAGAAGGACCCGGCCCTGACCCGGCGTTTCCAGACGGTGAAGGTGGACGAGCCGGACGAGGAGAAGTGTGTCCGGATGATGCGGGCCGTGGTCGGAGCCTTTGAAAAGCACCACCGCGTCCAGATCCTGGACGAGGCCATCGAGTCCGCCGTCCGACTTTCCCATCGCTACATTCCCGCCCGCCAGCTCCCCGACAAGGCAGTCAGTCTGATCGACACCGCCTGCGCCCGGGTCGCGGTCAGCCAGCATGCCGTGCCGGCCGGAGTGGATGACATCCGCCGTCGTATTCAATCGCTGAACACGGAGAAGGAGATCCTCGAACGTGAGCAGCGCGTCGGCCTGAGCCACGGCTCCCGCATCACCGACGTGGAGGCAAAACTGGCGAAGAACGGAGCCGAACTGAAGGAGCTGGAGGCCCATTGGGACGAGGAAAAGAACCTGGTGGCCACCATCCTCGACCAGCGCGCCCGACTCCGCGCCGCCGGTGTTTCTCCGGATGCCAAACCCGGCACTCCGGCCAAGGGTGAACCCACCCCGGGCACCCCTCCGCTTTCGCCCGAAGAACGCGACGCACTGCTGGTCGAACTGCGGGCCGGGCTGGACAAGTTGAAGTCATTCCAAGGCGAGTCGCCGCTCATCTTCCCTTGTGTCGACCAGGGTTCGATCAGCAGTGTGGTGGCCGATTGGACGGGCATTCCCGTCGGTCGAATGGTCAAGAACGAGATCGAGCAGGTCCTCAAGCTGGCCGATGTCCTGGAGCGCCGGGTCATCGGGCAGCGTCACGCCCTAGAGACCATTGCCCGCCGCGTCCAGACCAGCCGGGCCCGGCTGGACAACCCCAATCGCCCGGTCGGCGTGTTCATGCTGGTGGGCCCCAGCGGCACCGGCAAGACCGAGACGGCTCTCACCCTGGCGGAGGCGCTCTACGGCGGGGAGCACAACATGATCAACATCAACATGAGCGAGTTTCAGGAGGCCCACACGGTGAGCACCCTGAAGGGTTCGCCTCCGGGCTACGTGGGGTATGGCGAGGGCGGAGTGCTCACCGAGGCCGTGCGCCGGCGGCCCTACAGCGTGGTTCTGCTCGACGAAGTGGAAAAGGCGCACCACGACGTGCACGAGATGTTCTTCCAGGTCTTTGACAAGGGTTTCATGGAGGACGCGGAGGGCCGCTTCATCGATTTCAAGAACACCCTCATCATCCTGACCAGCAACGCAGCACAGGATGTGATCATCAACATGTGCAAGGATCCGGAGCTCCTGCCCACGGCGGAAGCGATGGAAAAGGCCATGCGCGGCCCCCTGGTCAAGGTTTTCCCGGACGCGCTGCTGAACCGCCTCATGGTTGTTCCTTACTATCCGATTTCCAAGGAGATGCTAAAGATCATCATCGGGCTCAACCTGCGCAAGGTCGAGAAACGGGTGATCGAGAATCACAAGGTGCCGTTCTCCTACGATCCCGCGGTTCCGGAGTTGATAGCCCAGCGTTGCACCGAGCTCGAACGGGGAGCGCGACTGGTCGATGCCATGATCACCAATCAACTTCTGCCCGAAATCGGCCGCGAGCTGCTCGCGCGACTGGCGGATGGCCGCGCGCTCAACCGGGTTCATCTGGGGGTCAAGGACGGGGCCTTTACCTATTCCTTCGATTGAGCGTCGCTTTGCCTCCGGACTTCCGTTTTGCTTCAGCCATTCCTTCGTCTTCACTTCGAGCTGACCCACGGCCCCGATGTCCGACCTGAAGCAGTGTCACGACCTGCTGGATTCGACCAAGAAACTGGTCGGCGTCTCCATTGATCTGGTCGACGCCGAGATTGGACGCCTGTCGTTCCCGGAGCTGCAGAAGCTGATCGAGAGCAAGCCCGTTCAGGATGCTCTCACCAAGGTGCTGCAAACCGAGGCGGAATCACTCATCGCCGATCAACAAAAAGGAAAGCCCCTGGAGCTCTCTCTGGGGGGCTTTCTCGAGAAAGCCGCCAAGCCTACGGGAAAGGCATTGTCCGAGGAATACCTGCGAACACTGAAACAGTCTCCGCATTACAAGCGACACGAAGATGCCGTGGCGCAGGTGATCGACGACTTCAACTGCTCCAAGGTCGGTGTCTTTGTCTCCAACAACAAGACGGTGCTCATCATTGTGGGCGCGGTGCTCGCGGTCGGGGGCGCGGTGGGACTTTATTTCGCCAAGACTGGTGACTTCTTGGTCGGACCGGCCGAGGGACTCGAAAAGGAGATCAAGCTCGGAAAATTCA
>JAEUGZ010000222.1 GCA_016794725.1 Opitutaceae bacterium
CTCGGGACTTCCCCGCCGGGTTTTTTCAGCCACCGGGCGCAGAGGCTCGGGGTCAGGGTGAGGGACACCCCGAGGGACACCAGCATCGCGGCCGCGAGCGTGATCGAGAATTCGCGGAACAACCGCTCGACCAGCCCGCCCATGAAAAGGATGGAAACAAAGACCGCGACCAGGGACAGGTTCATCGCCAGCAGCGTGAATCCGACCTCGGCCGAGCCCTTCATGGCGGCGCGAAACGGGGAGAGCCCGCGCTCGATGTGGCGCGAGATGTTTTCCAGCACGACAATCGCATCGTCCACCACCAGTCCGGCCGCGACGATCAGAGCCATGAGCGAGAGGTTGTTCAGCGAGAAACCGTAGAGGTACATGATGCCGAACGTGCCGATCAGGGAGACCGGAATGGCCAAACTCGGGATCAACGCGGCCCGGGCGCTGCCGAGAAACAGCAGCACGACCAGCATGACGAGCACGGCGGAGATAAAGAGGGTGGTCTGGGCTTCGCGCAAGGTGGCGCGGATGCCGGGCGAGCGGTCCATCACCACCGCGAGGTCGGCGTCGGCTGGCAGCAGCGCCCGAAGCGCAGGGAGCTGCGCCTTGATCGCGTCGATCGTGGCGATGATGTTGGCGCCGGGCTGCCGGCTGATCATCAGCAGGACCGCGGGACGCTCGTTGTGGAATCCGCTGCTGTACCGATCCTCGACGGAGTCGGTGACCCGGGCGACGTCACGCAGCCGGACTGGCGCGCCATCGCGGTAGCGGATGATCAGCGGCAGGTACTGTTCGGCCCGGCGAAGTTGATCGCTGGTCTGGACCTGCCACATGCGGTCACCCTGTTCGACCGCCCCGCGCGGGCGCAGGGAGTTGGTTTCGGAAATGGCGCGCCGGACTTCATCCAGTGCGATGCCGTAGTGGGCGAGGGCATGCGGATTGAGTTGAATCCGCACGGCGGGAAGCGAACTGCCACCGACCGACACCTCGCCCACGCCCTGGATTTGGGAGAGCTTCTGGGCGAGGAGTGTGGACGCACTGTCATAGAGCACGCCCGGGGCAAGGTTGGGGGAACTCAGAGCGAGCGCCATGATCGGAGCCTGCGAGGGATTGACCTTCCGGTAGGTTGGGTTGCCCGGCATGCCGGCCGGCAACTGGCCCCGGGCGGCGTTGATGGCCGCCTGCACGTCGCGCGCGGCGGCGTCGATGTCCCGGTCGAGGCTGAATTCCAGCGTGATGAACGCGGACCCCTGGCTGCTCCCGGAGGAAATCGCGGTGACCCCGGCAATGCTGCCGAGGGCGCGCTCCAGCGGGGTCGCCACGCTGGCCGCCATGGTCTCGGGACTGGCCCCGGGCAGCGAGGCGTTGACCCGAATGGTGGGGAAGTCCACCTGGGGCAGGGGTGACACCGGCAGCAGTCCGTAGGCCAGCGCGCCGACGAGCACCAGCGCCACCGCCAGCAGGCAGCTGGCGACCGGTCGACGGACGAACGGCCGGGACAGGTTCATGCGGAGGTGGCGGGATCGAGTGGGGACGATGCGACCGGGGCCCGGGATGCGGTTGGCGTGGCCTTGCGGCTGACGCGCCGGCGGGACAGTCGATCGAAGAACAAGTACACGACCGGCGTCGTGAACAGGGTGAGCACCTGGCTGACCAGCAGGCCTCCGACCATGACGAGACCCAACGGTTGCCGCAGCTCCGCGCCCGAGCCCGAGGCGAGCATGAGCGGCAGGGCGCCGAAGAGCGCCGCGAGCGTGGTCATGAGGATCGGGCGGAAGCGAAGCAAGGCGGCCTGGTGGATGGCCTCGCGGGGTGACAGGCCCTGGCGGCGTTCGGCCTCCAGCGCGAAGTCGATCATCATGATGCCGTTCTTCTTGACCAGGCCGATGAGCAGGATGATTCCGATGATCGCGATCATGTCGAGGGGCTGGCCGGTCAGGTGCAGCGCGAGCAGGGCGCCGAGCGTGGCCGAGGGCAGCGTCGAGAGGATGGTGATGGGATGGATACTGCTTTCGTAGAGGATGCCGAGGACGATGTACATGGTCACCACCGCTGCGAGCACGAGGAAGAGTGTGCTGGAGAGCGAGGAGCGGAAGGCGTGGGCGGCTCCCTGGAAACGCATCTCAATCGCCTCGGGCAGGGCCAGCCCGGCGGCGGCGCGCTCGATGGCCGTCACCGCCTCGCCGAGGGAGGCGTTCCGTCCGAGGTTGAAGGAGACGGTCACGGCCGGGAACTGGCCGACGTGATTGATCAGCAGCGCGGCCGGGCGCTCGGTCACGCGGGCGATGCTCGCGAGCGGCACCGGGCGGCCGGATCCCGACTCGACAAACACCGTTTCGAGGGCGGCCGGTCCGGAGGCGAGCCGCGGATCCGCCTCCAGCACCACCCGGTACTGGCTGGCCTGGGTGAACAGCGTGGAGATCTGCCGCTGGCCGAAGGCGCTGTAGAGCGCGTCGTCGATATCGGCCACGCTGATACCCAGGCGGCTGGCGGCGTCGCGGTCGATTTCAATGAAGGCCTGCAACCCTTCGTTTTGCAGGTCTCCCGCGACGTCGGAAAGCTCCGGCAGAGTCTGGAGGTGGGCGACCAGCCGGGGCACCCAGTCGCCCAGCAGGGCGCCGTCGGGTGAGGTGAGGGTGAACTGAAACTGGGTGCGGCTGACCCGGTCCTCGATCGTCAGTTCCTGCACGGGCTGCAGGTAGAGCGTGATGCCGTCGACCTCGCGTGCGGCGAGGCGGAGACGGTCGATGATCTCGGACGCCGATTCGTCCCGCTCGGCGTGCGGCTTGAGGTTGATCAGCATCCGCCCGCTGTTGAGCGTGGAGTTGGTGCCGTCGACGCCGATGAAGGACGACAGGCTGAGCACGGCCGGGTCCTCGAGGATGCGGCGGGCGAGGGCCTGCTGGCGCTCGGACATGGCACTGAATGAGATGGTTTGCGGCGCCTCCGTCACTGCCTGGATGGCGGCATTGTCCTGGACCGGGAAAAAACCCTTGGGCACCGTCAGGTAGAGTCCCGCGGTGAGCGCGAGGGTGGCCAGGGTGGCTCCGAGAGCGAGACGCTGATGCTGGAGCACCCAGTCCAGCCACCGGCCGTAGCGGGCGATGATGCGGTCGAGCAGGCCGGGCTCGCCGGCGGTGGCGGCGTGCGCGGGAAGCATGCGCGCGCACATCATGGGAGTGAGGGTGAGCGAGACGACGAGCGAGATGAGGATCGACACCGCGAGCGTGATCGCGAACTCGTGAAAGAGACGTCCCACCACGTCGCCCATGAACAGGAGCGGGATGAGCACGGCGATGAGCGAGATGGTGAGCGACACCAGCGTGAAACCGATCTGGGAGGCACCCTTCAGCGCGGCCTCCATCGGGGAGGCGCCCTGCTCGCGGAAACGGGCGATGTTCTCGAGCATGACGATGGCGTCGTCGACCACAAACCCGGTGGCGATGGTCAGCGCCATGAGCGTGAGGATATTGAGCGAGAATCCGGCCAGGTGCATGACGCCGAACGTGCCGATGAGCGAGAGCGGCACGGCGATGGATGGAATGATGGTGGCGGCAAAGTTCCGCAGGAAGGCGAAGGTCACGAGCACGACCAGGCCGATGGCGAAGATCAGCTCGTGCTGCACGTCGCGCACGGAGGCGCGGATGCTGAGCGTCCGGTCGGTCAGCACGGTGAGATCCACCGCCGCGGGCAGGCTGGCGGAGAGCTGGGGCAGGAGGGCGCGCACGCGGTCGACTACCTCGATGACATTGGCGCCCGGCTGCCGCTGGACATTGACCAGCACCGCCGGCAACTCGCCGGACCAGGCGGCCAGCCGGCGGTCCTCCGCGGCGCTGACGATGCGGGCGACCTCGCCGAGACGCAGCGGGGCGCCGTCGCGCCAGGCGAGGATGAGCTGCTGGTACTCTTCGACCGAGCGGAGCTGGTCGTTCGCATCCATCAGGATATTACGTGTCGGACCGTCGAAGCTGCCCTTGGGCTGGTTGACGCTGGCGGCAGTGATCGCCGCGCGGACATCGGCCAGGTTCAAGCCGCGGGTGGCCAGTTCCGCGAGGTTGACCTGGATGCGCACGGCAGGCCGCTGGCCGCCGGCGAGGCTGACCATGCCCACCCCGGGAAGCTGGGCCAGTTTCTGCGCGATGCGGGTGTCGACGAGGTCGTGCACCCGCGGCAGCGGCAGGCTGGCGGAGGTCACCGCCAGGGTGATGATCGGCGTATCCGCCGGGTTGACCTTGCGGTAGACTGGAGGGGTCGGGAGGTCGTTGGGCAGAAGGTTGCCCGCGGCGTTGATCGCGGCCTGCACCTCCTGTTCGGCCACTCCCATGGAGACTTCGAGCGCGAACTGCAGCGTGATGACCGAGGCGCCGCCGGAGCTGGTCGACGACATCTGATTCATGCCCGGGATCTGGCCGAAACGGCGCTCGAGCGGCGCGGTGATGGCGCTGGCGGTGACGCGGGGGCTTGCGCCCGGATAGAAGGTGAAAACCTGGATCGTGGGATAGTCGACCTCGGGGAGCGCAGCCACCGGCAGCAGGCGGTAGGCGAGGATGCCGGAGAGCATCAATGCCACCATCAACAGCGTGGTGGCGACCGGCCGGAGGATGAAGGGGCGGGATGGATTCATTTCCCGCGCGGTGTCCGGGAGGGAGAAGGCTCGGGCGGGGGCGCGGAGGCGCCGTTGACCACGATGACGCTGCGCCCCTCGCGCAGCCGGTCGAGTCCCTCGAGCACCACTTGGTCGCCGGGCTGCAGTCCCTGGGCGATGGACTGCAGGACCCCGTCCGAGGGCCCGAGCACGAGGTCGCGCACCACGGACTTGTGCTCGGCGTTGACAATGTACGCGTAGGTGCCGCGCGATCCGTACTGCACGGCCGCGGCGGGAATGACGAGCGCGTCGGTGAGGGTGCGCACACGCAGGCGGACATTGACAAATTGGTTCGGGAAAAGCCGCTCGTCCTCGTTGGCGAACTCGGCCTTCAACCGCAGGGTGCCGGTGGCAACGTCGATCTGGTTGTCGACGGTCTTGAGCACGCCTGAAGCCAGACGGGTTTGTTCGCTGCGGTCCCAGGCCTCCACCACCAGGAGTTCACCGGCGCGCAGGGGATCGAGGACTTTTTGCAGGTCGACCTCCGGTACAGTGAACATGACTGAAATCGGCTGCGTCTGGGTGATGACGACCAGACCGCCCGCCTCGCCGCCGCGGATTAGATTGCCCGCGTCCACCTGGCGGAGACCGAGCCGACCGGAGATCGGCGCCTCGATTTTCGTGTAGCTCAATTCGAGACGGGCCGTGTCCACCTGGGCCTGGAACGAGGCGAGCGCCCCCTCGCGTTCCGCCACGAGGGCCTGCTGCAGCTCCAGTTCCTGAAGGGTGAGCAGATTTTTCTGAAAGAGCTGTTCGTAGCGCTGCAAGTCGCTGCGCGCGGTTTGCGCCTGCGCGAGGTTCTGACGCTGTTGTCCCTCCGCTTGGGCGAGCCGGATCCGGTAGGTGCTGGGATCGATCTCGGCGAGCAGCTGGCCCTTTTCCACCCGCTGTCCCTCCTCGAACGCGACCCGGAGCAGTTGACCCTCGACCCGGCTGCGGACCGTCACGGTGTTCAGCGGAACCACGGTGCCGATTGATTTCAAGTGCACGGCGAGGTTTTGACGTTGCGCGACGACGGTCTTGACCGGGACGGCCTGGCTGCCGCTGCGCGGTCCGCTCCACGAAGACCGCGAGCCCTCGGGAGGCGGAGTGCGGAAGCCAAAGTACCAGACACCGACCGCTATCCCCAGTGTCACAGACGTGTAGATCACTCGGCGTAACCAGGGGGCTGAGGCGGGGACTGAAGACATGATGTAAATGAAAGGCGGAAACGCGGGGGCGGGAGCCGTCCGCCTAGAGCAGAATCGCCGATGCGGTCGGCGCAAGACCGCGCGACTTGGAATTGCAGTTTTTTTTCGTCCAGAACCCCGGATGGACACCGAAACGGCGGGATTCGAACGCAAGGCTGCGACCCAGGTGCGCGTCGATGGGCAGGAAGGACCATTGGTCGCGCCGCGACCGCGAGTTGACTCGCATTCTCCGGGCTTGATCGCCTTCGTCTCGGTCTTTGGATAGAAATGCCGCTCTTTGCGGTTGGGAGCATGCCACACGCCACGGAATCGAAGGGTCCCTTCACGCCCGGACGACATCGCGCTCGAGTCGTGCGTGACCGGCTGATGCGCGCACTCGGCGTGCCCGTGTTGGGGTTGTCCATTCCCCAGGTCACCGGGGCGCTCAAGCCTCTGACCTGGCAGCAGCCGGGCTATTGGATCGGCGTGGTTTTATTCCTGCTGTTTGCATTTGTCGTCTGGCAGGGCAACCGCTGGATCCTGCTCCAGCTCCGCGATCGGTTCGACTGGCTGCAGCGTCCGCGCCAGCGCATTGCGGCGCTGCTGGTGGCCACGTTTCTCTACACCGTGCCGGCCACCCTCGTGGCGGTGATTCTCTGGTACAAGCTCGGGCCGATCGGACAAGTCAACTGGGCCGCGGTGGCGTCGTCCACGTTTCTGGTCGAAATCGCTGTGATTGGTGTGACCAACATCTACGAGACGTGGTTTCTTGTCACCGACCGGTTCGAGGACCGCCTGCGGCTGGAACGCAATGAACGGCGCCGGGTGGAGATGGAACTCAACGGCCTGAAGAGCCAGCTGGCCCCGCATTTCCTCTTCAACTGCCTCAACACCCTCAACGTGCTCATCGCGGAAGACCCGGCGGCGGCCCGGACCTTCACCCAGAGCATGGCGAGCGTCTGCCGCTACCTCCTGGAGCAGCAGCGGCGTGAGTTGGTGCCGCTGCACGAGGAGCGGGATTTTTTCGATGCGTACGCCACCCTGGCTCGACTGCGGTTTCCCTCGGGCCTGCAGATCGATGTCATCGGTTTCGAATCGACGGCCGGATTGCTCATTCCCCCGGCCTCGCTGCAACTGCTGCTGGAAAATGCGATCAAGCACAACGGCATCAGCGAGAAGGCGCCCCTGCGAGTCACCGTAAAGCTCGAGGGTGACACCCTGACCTTCAGCAATCCCCTGCGTTTTGTGCCCGATCCGCCTCGCTCGACTCAGGTGGGACTAAAAAACCTTCGCGAGCGTTTCCTGCTCACCGTCGGCCGCGAGTTGGTGATCGACAAGAGCGGCGGCTGCTTCCGCGTCATCCTGCCCCTCGCACGCAACTTCGTGGCCTGAGCCGGAAGGGAGTGTCGGACTTCGCGCAGGGCGGAGTGGAAATCCGTTTCGGGTGCGTCGTCGGAAAAACGCGGAGGCGCGATGGCGCGGAGAAGAGCGGGCCGTGAGCGGTGAGGGAGTGTCAGAGGCCTTGACGCGGAGAGCGTCTTCGCGAAGAGGGTCGCCGAAAGCACCTTCGCGGCCCCTTCAGGTGCGGATGTCGCGCCAGGGCGAATCAGGGTATCAACCTATTTTCCGCAGTTGAAGACAGTCGATCCGACCATAAACCACGGATGGACAGAGATAAACGCGGATCTGGAGCGTGTAGAGTTCTTCACCTACAAGGTGAATGCCAGCGTTGGCGTAACTCGTTTGTATCCGCGTCGATCAGTGTTCATCCGTGGTTCAATCACTGTTTTTTGGATCAACGGATGGGTCGTGCACGAGATCTGGCAACCGGATCGATTCGCGGCTTCGCGGCTTTGCGTGCGACCGGATCGGGCAGCGATCCTCGATCCCGAAACGGGTTCCCCGTACCTCTGCCTGCGGACGCGGAGATAGAACTTTGGTCCGCACGACGACGCGCCGTTTTCTTGCGGTGCTCGAGTTGGAAGTCCTCCTTCCATGAGCTTGCCTCGGCGCCGCTTTTGGTTCTGGATGGGAAGGTTAACCTATTTGTAATAAACGACTTTATGGAAATTGAATGGAGGCGGTGGGAGCTTTGCTGGTGGTGGTTATGGGTCGCGCCGCTCCTGGGTCCAGGAATGTCCGCCAGCGCGCAGGTGCCAGCGGAACCACCGGTGAAACTGGCGGAGGTGGTGGTCACGCCGAGCCGGTTCGGGGTCTCCGATGACCCCACGGCGTCGTCGGCGACCTTGACTCAAGCCGATCTCGAGACGCTGCCGCAGGTAGGGGAGGACTTGTACCGCTCGATCGCGCGGCTGCCGGGGGTGGCGTCAGACGACTTCACCGCCAAATTCTGGATACGGGGCGCACCCAACTCGCAGTTGCTCGCGCGTCTGGACGGTCTCGACCTGATCGAACCGTTTCACCTCAAGGACATCGACGGGGCGCTTTCCATTGTTGATCTGCCATCGATCAACCGGCTCGACCTGGTCACGGGTGGCTTCACGGCGGAGTTCGGAGACCGGCTGGCGGGCGTGCTCACGCTCGAAACCGCCACCGCCCCCCGGGGGAACGCATCGACCTCGCTCGGTCTCAGTCTGACCGGAGTGCGGGCCTCGCAGGCTGGACGGTTTGCCCAGGGGCGCGGTGCCTGGCGAGTGACGGGCCGGCGGGGTTATCCCGACCTCGCACTCAAGTTGGAGGGACGCGACGACGAGGTGTTTCCCCGCTACTACGATGGCGCCTTCAAGGTCGATTATGTGGTGTCAACGCGCCACCGGCTCTCGTTTCAGGCCCTGCATGCCGGCGACACGCTGACCTTTCGCGAGGACAACGAACCCGAGCTGCACAGCCGCTACCGCAGCGACTATGCCTGGCTGCGCTGGCAGGGCGAACCGCGCGACGGCTGGGTGGGCGAGGCGGTGCTGTCGTATTCGCACCTGACCTGGAATCGTCAGGGCGCGGGGTTCTTCGACCAACGCCTCCGTCTCGACCTGAACGATGATCGCGCGCTCTCGGTGCTGGCGTTTCGCAACGACTGGACCCTGGCGGTGTCAGACCGCCTCGTGGTGCGCGGCGGTGTGGAGGCGAAATCGGCGGACGCGGATTACACCTACGTGCTCCTGCGCGAGGAGAATGCGGTGGTCAATGGCGTGCAGGTCGTCGACCGGCGCACGGCCAATGTGTACCTGTCGCCCGGAGGCGAGGGCTGGAGTGTATTTGTTTCTCCGCGACTCCAGGTTTCGCCGTCGCTGGTGATCGAGGCCGGGGCGAGGCTCGATCGCGATCCGGCCAAGGCGGCCGACCAGATCAGTCCGCGCTTCAACGCCTCCTGGTCGCCCGGACCCGAAACCACCGTGCGCGCGGCCTGGGGCGAGTACCACCAGGCCCAGGGCCTGCACGAACTTTCGGTGGCGGATGGGCAGACGGCATTCCAGCGGGCCGAACGGGCGGAACACCGGGTGGTTGGGATCGAGCACCGGTTGAAGTCAGGGCTGAGTCTCCGGGCCGAGGTGTACCAACGACTCGGCCGGCAGGTGCGGGTGCGGTGGGACAATCCGGTCAACCTCTACAACGTGTTTCCGGAGATTCAGTCGGACCGGACGAGGATTGCGCCGTCCGGAAGCGATGCGCGGGGCGTCGAGTTGATGGTGGCGCGACGGGTTCGCCGCGGCTGGGGCTGGTCGGCCAGTTATGCGCTGGCACGCTCGGAGGAGACCGTGGGTGCCCGCACTTTGCCGACGGCGCGAGATCAGCGTCACACCGTGTTTGCCGACCTCAGCTACGTGCCCGATGCCCGCTGGAGTTTCAGTGCGGCGTGGCAGTATCACACGGGCTGGCCGACGACGGATGTCGGGTATGTCCTCATCCCTCTCAACAACGGACGTCGCTTTGTGCAGCGCGTGGTGGGTCCCGCCTACGCGGAGCGCCTGCCGGCGTATCACCGCCTCGATTTGCGCGCGACCCGCCGGTGGGTCTTGAAACGCGGTGAACTGCGGGCGTTCGTCGATTTGTTCAACGCTTACGACCACGCCAACCTCGTGGGTTACACGTACAGTGCGAACGTCCAGGGCAACCAGGTGACGGCGCAGCCGAAACCGAAGGACCTGCTGCCGATCCTGCCGAGCTTGGGAGTGGAGTACGAATTCTGAGCCGGGTGCGCCGACGCAGAAGCCGGCGGGTGGAGAAACGCGGAGGCGCGGGGGAGCGGAGAGGTTGGCGAACCAGTCGAGAACGGTTCACCCAGGGTCGTTGACGTCGCCTTCAATCGAGGGCCGCACCAACGTGCGCCCGCGATTGCGCTGATGGATTGCAGACCCGGCGCGGAGGAGCGACGCCCTCCATCGAACCCTTCCCGTTGGAGCTGGCCTCGCCGAGGCCGGGGGACTCCCCCTCCGCGCCTTTCGGCGCCGCGTTGGATCGCTGGAGGGCGTCGCTCCGTCGACGCTGGTTGGGCGTCGCGAACCAACCCGGCAACGATCCCACCAAACTACCGTATCCAATGGTCCTTGTCGAGAGCGGCCAACGAGCCGGCGGCGTGGGGCGAAGATCGAACCCGCGGCGTCGACGGAGCGACGCCCTCCAGGGGTGCACCCGCGGCGGGTGAGGGAAGGGCGAAGCGACCCCGGGGCCGCTTCCGAATGGAACAACAGCCGGCGGGAATCCGCCGGCGTCGTACGGGTTTGCCGCAGGCCGCACCGCTGGAGGGCGTCGCTCTGTCGACGCCGGGGGACGAGCCCTGCAACACTACGTCCGTACGTTTTGGGTGAACGCCACGCGCAGCCGGCGTTTCGGAGCGACGCCCTCCAATCTACCACCGCTGCCGAGAGGGCCCTCCCGGCGTCATTGATCCAAAGTTAACGCCGGTGGGTCGGCGACCTCCAACGGGGGGTGGATTCTATTTCGCGGCGGCGAACTCCGCGGCGAGCAGCTCGCGCACGCGGGCCTTGGCGTCGGCGAGGGGGAGCTCTCCCTTGTCGATCTTGGCGAGCAGCGCTTTCTGCGCGAGGTAGTCCTTGTTCACCACCCCGGCCTTGCTCTGGAGCATGCGCCAGGATTTCCGGCGTTCGACCGCGAAGAGCACCATCTGGCGCGACACGGCGTAGTAGGCGATCTTGCCGTGCTCCTCGGCCTGGATGTAGGAGCCGAAGTTTTTCACGAAACTGCGGTGCTTCGGGTCGAAGACGCGGCGATGCTGCACGTCGTCCTGGGTGATGAACATCACCTGGTCGTCGAGCAGGGTGAGCTTCGCGGCGTCCTCGGCCTTGATCGCCTTGACGTGCTTGCGGAAGCGCCCCTCGGTGATGCCCCAGTGCGCGACGGTGAAGTTGTATTCCTCGCCGGTCGAAGCGTACTTCGTGCGCCACCAGTCGCGGTCGAGCGTCGGGTTGCCCTTGAGTTCGAATGACTCCTGGGCGGTTTCCCCCTTGCGGGGATTGAAGACAAACTCGGGCATGCCGCGGCAGTCGCGCACCATCTTGGCCTGGTCGGCGCTCATGTTGTCGGCCACGGCGTGTTCCGGCTGGCAGGTGGTGTAACACTGGAAAAACGCGGTGCCGCGGTACTCCAGCCCATCCAGCATCGCCTTGTAGAGCTTGGCGGAGTTGGCCATCGAGACCTGGGCGACGAACGGGGAGCCGTGGCCGCTGGTGAAGGCTTCGGCCACGTTCTTCTTTTCGATCAGCTTGCCCTGCGAGGCGACGCCGAACTGGTTCATGTCGTATCCGCCGAGCATGGTGGACGAGTCCGAGTTCTGGCCGCCCGTGTTCGAGTACACCTGGGTGTCGAGCATGAGGATCTTGACGTTCGGGCGGTTCTGTAGAATAACCTTGGATACGTTCTGGAACCCGATGTCGCCGAGGGCGCCGTCGCCGCCGATGACCCAGACCTTCGGCAGCTCCCGGATCTCCAGCTCGGTCATGCCGGCGTCGTCGAGGTGCGTGAGCGTGAAGTAGTCCGCCTCCGTCGCCACGCCGGTGGCCCGGTCCAGCAGCGCGTCGGCCAGGCGCTCCGGCACGACGGAGCGGCGGGAATGGTGGAGGATGGTGGATTCCGCCATCAGCCAGGAAATGGTGGCGCCGTCCTGGAAGAGTGAATTCATCCAGGGGTAGGGATGCGGATTGGCCGGCGGGGTGGAGCCGTAGACCGTGTTGCAGCCGGTGCTGGCGCCCATCATCATGACGGACATGCCGTTGGCGCGGCGTCCGTCGACCGCCTGCAGTTCCTTGTGATTGAAGGCGTCGGTCCGCATGACGGTGGCGATACCGCCGATGATCTGCTCGTCGGTCAGGGCGCCGTGCCGGGCCTCGTGGGCGGCGATGCGCTGGGCGGTGTCGGCATCGTTTTCGCCGCCGAGCCCGGCGATGACATGGGCGAAGGTCTTGCGGAACAGCTCGTACTCCTTCGGATCGCGGGCCTTGAGGGCCGCGAGTTTGGCGGGACCCTCCTTCTCAAACCGGTCGGCCTTGGCGCGGAGGCGGTCGGCCTTGCGGTGATAGATGGGACGCATGTGCGCCTCAGTCACGCTGGCGACGGCGCGCAGGATGCTCTTTTCGCCGCAGCCGGCGCAGGCGCCATCACCCGACACCAGCGCCTCGTAGTTGCGCCGCACCATGAGGTGGTTGCGCAGGGCGGCTTCGCGGGAGTTGGCGGCGTCGGCGTCGTTGTAGAGCCCGAGAAATTTTTGTGGGGTATCGGGCAGCAACCGAGAGAACACCTGGGCGGTGGTGAGGTCGGCGTTCAGCTCCTCGGTCTCGCGCACCATGCGCAGGGCGTCGTGGTCGCCGCAGACCTGCACGCATTCGCCGCAGCCTTTGCAGAGGTCGGAGACGAAGATGGAGAACAGCCCGCCGGCGCCGGGCGTCTTGGCCTCGAGTGAACGGAAGATCGCGGGGACGTTGGAATAGGCCAGCGGCAGTTTGCCAATGATGCGGTTGAACTCGGCCTTGCCCTTGTCGGAAACCGTGGCGAGGGCGTTGACCTCCGCGCCGATGATGTCCTTGAAGGGGACGTTCGACTTGGCTTTGACCGACTCATTCATCTTGGTACGCGCCCGGGCTTCGAGGGCGACCACCTCGGCTCCGAAGGCGAGCCGGTCGGCGACGTCGGTCACATAGTTGTTCACCGCGGTCTTGATCACGGTCGTGATCTCCTGCGCGGCGTTGGGCAGGGCGGTGTCCGGGCAGGCGGTGATGCACTCCATGCACTGGGTGCAGTTTTCCGCGATGTAGACCGGAGTTTCGCGGCGGGCGACGTACTTGGACTGCGTGGCGCCGGAGCCTGCGCCCATGATGCCGACCGAGGCGAGGGCGCCGGCGGGCTGGTGGTACCCGAGACCGGCGCGGAACTCGGAGTCGAATTTCGCCAGCGTCTGCAGCGGGGCGCGACCGCCCTGGTCGGCGGGCATGGGAATGGACGAGCAGCCGGAGGCGCTGCAACCGGCGGTCGGGATGATCTGGTGATCACCGATCGGCTTGAGCAACGGATTCCGCATCGACGAACGGTCGGGGTCGTTCGAACCGCCGTACTGGATCTCGGATACCCGCGAGAAACCCTCGGTCATGACCGTCATGTTGGAGGTCACGACGGCGTCGCCAAACCGTCCGAATTTCTTCACGTACTGCTTGTGCACCACCTTGTGGAACTGCTCCTCGGTGATGCCGAAGGTCTTGAGGAACGGCGAGACGCGGAAGAAGCCGCCGAGGAACGAATTTCCCTGCATGCGCAGCTGCAGCTCGGTTTGGCTGGTGGCCTTGCGGGCGATGTCGAAGCCGGGCAGAATAAAGATGCGGATTTCGTTGTCGCGTATCCACTGCCGGTACTTGGCCGGCACCCGTTCCCAGGCGACCGCGGGTGATTCATTCGACTCCCAGACCAGGCTCCCGCCCTTCTTCAGTCCCTCCAGCGGATTGGTGTGCGTGAAGGCCTTGGGGTCGCAGCACAGCACCACGTCGACATGGTTGAGCTCGCAGTTCACCTTGATCTGCGAGGGGGCGACGGTGAGGTAGTAATTGGTGGGGGCGCCCTTTTTCTCGGACCCGTATTTCGGGTTGGCCATGACGTAGAGCTTCTCCACGAGAAAACCGTCGGCGTCGTAGGTCGGGTTCTGTTCGGAGATGAAGGTGCCGAGGTCGCCGATGATCGAACCGAGGTTCTTGCCGGTCGTGATCATGCCCCAGCCGCCGATCGAGTGAAACCGCACGGCGATGGCCCCTTCCGGCAGGAGCGAGGGGGTGTCCTTGCTGATGACGGCGTACGGGTGGTCGACGCCGAGCACGAAGAAGGTTTCGCCGTCGCTGGCCTTGGCGCCGTCCTTGCGGTGGGTCTGCCCGATGACGAATTCGTAGGCGCCCAGCGTGTGTTCGGGGCGGAAGTCGCGGGAACCGATACCATAGGCGCCGCGGAACAGGCGGGGCGTCTCCTCGGGGGTCAAGGCGGGCAGCGCTCCGCCGAACCGGGTGACCTCGTTGGCTTTGCCCAGGGCGACGCGGATGTCACGCGCCAGCGGGTTGTCGCCGGACAGGCCTTCGTCGGTGCGCTCGAGAATGATGACGTTTTTCTTGCCGCGCAGTGCGTTGATGATGGCAGCCTCGGGAAACGGGCGGATGACGTTGACGTGGATGGAGCCGACCTTGGCGTTGCGCTGGTCGCGCAGGTAGTCGCAGGCCGCCTCGATGTTGTCGGCCGCGCAGCCGAGCGAAACGAACACGGTGTCGGCATCGCTCGTCTTGTACTGCTGGATCAGGCCGTAGTGCCGTCCAGTCAGCTCGCCGAATTTGGCGCAGGCCTCCTCGAGCATCGGAAGGATGTACTCGTTGAAGTTGTTCCGGCGCGCGACGACGCCGTTCATGTGATGTTCCTGATTCTGGACCGGCCCGAGCAGCACCGGGTTCTTCGGGTCCATCATCTGCGGCACCCGCCGGCGCCGGGGGCCGAACAACTCGCGTTGGGCCGGGGTCGGGCAGTCGATCTGGTCCTCGGCTCCACCCAGGTACTCCCGCAGGAACTCCGCCTCCGGGGCGAGGTACATGCGCTCGCTGTGGGTGGTGAGCATGCCGTCCTGGATGTTCATGCCGGGATTGAGCGAGAGCTCATTGACCCGGCGGAGGATGATGGCCTGGTCGGCGGCCTGCTGGGCGTCCTTGGACATCAGCATGGTCCAGCCGGTGTCGAGTGCGGCGTAAAAATCGTCGTGACCGCAGTGCACGTTCAGCGCCTGTTTGGTCAGGGCGCGGGCGCCGACCTCGAGGACCATGGTCGAGAGTTTGCCGGGCGCGTGGTAGTACTGCTCCATCGCGTAGACAATGCCCTGACCCGAGGTGAAATTGCAGGTGCGGCGGCCCGTCACCGCAAAGGCGGTGGCGCCGCCCTGGGCTGCATGTTCACCCTCGGTCTCGACTGCGACTTTTTGCTGCCCCCAGACATTGAGTTCACCCTGGGCGTAGGAAGCTTGGTAGATTTCGCCGCCTTCGGTGGAGGGGGTGATGGGGTAGAACACGCCGCCCTCGGTGATGCGGGTCTCGACGTATTGGGTGACCAATTGGTTGCCGTTGCAGGTGACGCGGATGCCTGGGTACTTCGGTTTCACACCCGAGGGCGCCGATTGCGGCGGGGACGACGGGGAGGCAACGGGTTGCGACGCGGGGGCCGATAGTCCTACAGCGGAGTGACTCATAAGTAAGAAGCAAGGGAGCGTAGACGCGTGGGGGGACACCGTCAGGTGTCCTTGCGGTGGGGGCAGACCGTCGCGCGAGAGTGAAAAGGATTCCGGGCCGATTCAAAGGCAAAAGCGGCTCATGAATGGAATTGGCGATTCGGTGGGTGCGATCGCAAACCGGCGTGACATCGGAAGGGCCCCTCGTACCTTCAGAGCATGAATCCGGGAGCCCCCTCACCCGATCCGGTGCCGTCACTGTCGGCGGCGCCGGTGCCCTTCGCATCGACTCCCGAGCCGGGTGCGTCCGGAGCCGAGGCGGGCGCACCCGTGGTGCCACCGAGTCCGCTCACGCCGGAGGAGCAGATGGCGTTGTTTGAGAAGGAGCTGAAGGAGACGGACTGGGGACATCAGCCCTGCTGAGGGGGTGGGGCCTTGATCAGACGGATCGGTCGGATCCGTCGGATCGTCGAGCTGCTTCGCCTGCCCCGAGCCGCCCCAGCAAGCGCAACAACCCATCCAGAATCGTCAGCGGATGGGGCGGGCAGCCGGGAAGGTAGAGGTCGACTGGCACGACCGCGTCGGCACCTCCCTTCACCTCCGGGTGGCCGACAAACGGGCCCCCGGCGATGGCGCAGGCACCGACGGCGATCACCAGTTTGGGGGCGGGCACGGCGTCCCAGGTCTTGCGCAGGGCCAGGTCCATCCCCCGCGTCACCGGCCCGGTGATGAGGAGTCCATCCGCATGCCGGGGCGAGGCGACAAACTGGATACCAAAGCGGCCGAGGTCCCAGCCGATGGTATTGAGGACGTTGAGGTCCGACTCGCAGGCATTGCAACCGCCGGCGCTGACCTGACGCAACCTTAGCGAACGGCCAAAGAGTTTCCTCAAGCGTTCATCCAGCTGCCGGGCCAGGCGGAGTTCCTTTCCCTGAGCATCGCCGAGGACGAGATCCTCCCGCCGCCGCACGGCGAGACGGTGATCGCCGGTCTGGGTGATGGCGCCGGTGGGGCACGCGGTGACGCAGGCCGAGCAGAACAGGCAGCGTCCCAGGTCGAGCGACACGGGCGCGCCGGGCGAGGAGCGCACGATGGCCTCCGTCGGGCAGACCGGAAGGCACTCCGTGCAGCCTTCGCGGCAGGCCCCCGGGTCGAGCCGCAGTCCGCCGCCGTGACGATCCGGCAACGCCGGGGCCGGACCTGCCGGGTATGCCATGGTTTCGCAGCCGCGCCGGGCACGATGGAGAAGGGGATCGAGCAAGCCCATGGTGTTCAGAGGTCGAAGCCGCAGTACGAGAGGTTGAAGCTCTTGTTGTTGACCGGGAAATCCGAGATGGCCTGACCGCGAAGGGCGAGGGCCAGTCCCATCCAATTGTGAAACGAGGGGTCGACGATCTTGTAGCCGGCGAAACGTCCCGCGTGATCCGTCAGGGCGACATGGCAGACCTCGCCACGCCAGCCTTCGACCAAAGCGATCGCCAGGGCGTCGGGTGCAGGCGGAGGAAGCGGTTCTTCGATCGGCCCCTCGACTCCGGCCGCCAGTTGGGTGCGAAGAAACTCCCCCGAACGCTGGATCTCCAGCGCCCGCACCCGGGCGCGGGCGAGGACATCGCCGGTGGGCCAGACCGCGACCGGAGCCTGGGCGAATCGGTACCATCCCGTCGGGTGATCAAAGCGGGCGTCGCGCACCAGCCCGCAGGCCCGCGCCGCCGGACCGACCAGCCCGATCTCGGTGGCCTGGCGCGACGAGACGGTGCCGATGCCTTCAAACCGCGATTGCACCGAAGGCGACTCCCAGAGCCAGGTGGCCGCCTGATCGGCGTCCCGCACCGCGGTGGCGAGTCGGTTGGCCAGGGTGGAAAGGCGGGCGGCGTCGAGATCGTACCCGCAACCGCCAGCCCGGACCAGGCCGCGACCGAACCGGTTGCCGCAGATCAGGGCGGTCAGGTTCAGGAAGTCGCCCCGGATCTTGCCGCAGGCCGAAGCGGTGGGAAGAAAGGCGACGTCGTTCGCCAGGGCTCCGAGGTCGCCGGTGTGATTCGCGAGACGCTCCAATTCCAGGCCGATCGCGCGTATCCACTGGGCCCGCAACGGCGCCTCAACACCTGCGAGGGCGGCGCGGAGCACGGTGTGGGCGGTGGCGTGGGCGACGGTCGAATCGCCCGCGATGGTCTCCATCTGCGCCAGGGTGGCCCGGTGCGGACCGCCACGCAGGGCGCGTTCGATCCCGCGATGCTGGTAGCCGAGTGCGATCTCCAGGTGCAGGACTTCCTCGCCCTCGCACTGGAAACGGAAATGTCCCGGCTCGATGATGCCGGCGTGCACCGGCCCCACCGCCACTTCGTGCACCTGCGCGCCGTTGACGCGGAAGTACTCACCCTGGAGGGGGTGACTTCCGGCGACGGCACGAACCGGTTTGAGCCAGGGATGGCCCTCGGGTGTCACCTGGTGCTGTTCCCAGACTTCTCGCTCAAACAGGTGGGCCTGCGGGTGAAGGAGGGTCAGCGCTGGATACGACCGGTGCACCGGCGTGCTCCGCGCCACCGCCAGCGAGGCGTCGGCATCGAAGGCGATCACGCTGACGAGCACGACCCCCGCTTTGCTTGACTGCCCGAACCAGGCGCAGAGTCGCCCGCCCTCGCTCAATTCCCGGGCGGTCGCGGTGACGAGGTCCTCCGGCGACCAGGCGGGAACTTCGGACCAGGGCAGGGCCGAGCCGTTGGGCAGCAGGGCGAAAGGCGTGGTGGTCGAACTCATGGCAGGGCGACAAGTTGGGCCACCGCGGCCGACCAGAGGGACTCCAGCAGCGCGGGCGGGTAGAGTCCCATCCAGGCTGAGAGCGCGAGCAGGAGCAGGGACGGCAGGATGACTCCCGCCGTTTCGGAGAAATGCACCCGGGGCGTGGCCGCCCGGCTTCGGGGCGGCCCGTAGGCGACCCCGAGTACGACCCGGGCCAGACCGAAGAAGGCGAAGAGCAGGCCGAGCAGAAACACGGCGGTCACGACCGTGTGACCCCCGTCAAACGCGGCCCGCAGGATGCGGAGTTCACTGAAGAAGATGCCGAAGGGTGGGCAGGCGGTGACCGCGAAGAGCCCGGCGACAAACAGGCGGGTCGACCGCGGGGCAATCCGGGCCAGGCCACGCACGTCGTCCATCGACGCGGACCCGGCGGAGCGCCGGAGGTTGCCGGCGCTGAGAAAGAGCGAACCCTTGGTCAGGCTGTTGGTCCAGACGTGGAACAGCGCCGCGCCGATCCCCGGGGCCCCGAGGGCGGCGCCGACGCTGAGAATCCCCATGTGTTCGACACTCGAATACGCCAGCATGCGTTTGAAGTCGCGGGTCCCCAGGAGAAAGAGGGAGGCGACCACCACCGAAAAGAGTCCGATGCAGAGGAGCGTCAGGTCCGCCATCGGTCCCTCGCCGGCGGCGCCCAGCACCGAGCGCACCCGCAGCAGGGCGACAAAGGCCACCGTCGTCACCCCGCCCGCCAGGATCGCCCCAACCAGCCCGGGCGCCTCGCCGTAGGCGTCGGGCTTCCACGTGTGCATGGGTGCCAGTCCCATCTTGGTGCCATAGCCCACGAGGAGGAGCACCCAGGCGATGAGCAGCCAGGGACGCGACAAGGTGGCTCCCTGGTGGGCGAGTGCGTGGAAGGTCAGGTCGCCGCTGCCGTTGCCCTGCAGCGAGGCGTAGCCGAGGCAGAACGAGCCGAGCAGCGAAAGCGCGATGCCGGTGCCGCCAACCAGCAGGTACTTCCAGGTCGCCTCGAAAGCCCGCGGTGTCCGGTTGAAGTGAAGCAGTGGCACCGCGGCCAGGGTCACGCCTTCCGTGGCGATCCAGAGCACGCCGAGGTGACGGGCCATCAACCCGGCGCTCATCAGACCGATGACCGCGAGCAGGGTGGAGACAAACACGCGGTTCGGCCGCTCGCCCCGCACGCGCAGGTAGGGCACCCCGTAGGCGGAGCAGATGAGGAAGAGCAGCGAAACCACCGGCAGCACGGCGCGCGCGACCGCGTCGAAGCCGAACCACTCCCCGTCCGTCACCTCCGGCGGGTGCACCATCAGCACCCACGCGAGGACCGTGTGGGGCGCGGCAATCGCGGGAAGGAACCACGGACGCATCCGGTCCGACGGCCAGATCGCCGCCAGCGTCGCGCCCGCGAGCGGCAGGAGGATGAGCAGGAGCGGGATCATTCGCGCAGCACGGTCAGTTTCCGGGTGTCGAGCGTGTCGAAGGCCCGCTGGATGCGGTCGACGATGATGCCGATGACGAACACCCCCACGGTGACGTCGAGGAGGATGCCGGCCTCGACGAGCAGGGGGGTGGTGTGGATCAGGAGCAGTCCGAAGAGGTAGATGCCGTTTTCAAGGATGAGGTAACCGCAAACCTGTGACAGCGCCTTGTTCCGTCCGATCAGCAGGATGAAGCCGGTGAGCATGGACGCCAGCGCGCCCGGCACCAGGAGCGAGCCCGCATGTTCCGGCCGCAGTGGCAGAATCCGGGCCAGACCGACGGCGGCGATGGTGCCGCCCGCCCCGAGGAGCAGGGAAGGCACAAAACCGATGAGCGGGTCCGTCTCCCGCTCAATGTTGGCCGCCCGCATGGCGCGGCCGAGGAGGAGCGGGATGACCCAGCCCTTGCCGACGATGGTGGCGACGGCGACGAGCGTGACCCACGGGCTGAATTCGTGCGACAGCAGGAAAGGCATCGCGCCCAGGGCCATGCCCTGGAAGGAGACGGCCCGGATGAGCGAGGACACCCGCCCGCTCCCGAGGGCCAGCAGATTGAGTCCCATCGCGACGGCGATGAGCAGGTTCAGACCCGAGGCGTTCATCCGGCGCCTCCCTTCCAGGCCACCAGCAGGGCGAACAGGCAGAGCAGGAAGGCGGTGGTGAGGAGCAGCGGCACCTTGCGGAAGGCGAGCCGGGCGATCAGGGACTCCACCAGTCCGATACCGACGACGACTCCGAGCACGCCTCCCGCCAGCAGGGCCGCCGCCGCCGGCGCGGGCAGGTTGGCGACGGGCAGCACGGCCTGCACGAGCAGGACGGAGAAGAGCAGCAGCTTCACCGAGGCGCCGTGCAGGATGGCGGCGAGGGGCGGACCGCTGTGGTCGAGCACCATCACTTCGTGGATCATGGTCAGTTCCAGGTGGGTGTTGGGGTCGTCGAACGGCACCCGGCAGTTCTCCGCGAGCAGCACCGTGAAAAGCCCGGCGGCGAGCAGCGCCGAGCCGGTGCCAACCGTGGGAGCGAGCATCTGGTTGAGCGCGAGGCTGTGGGACTGCACGCCGAGCGCGAGCAGGGCGGAGAGGATCGAGCCCTCGGCGAGGACGGCGAAACTGACCTCGCGGACCACCCCCATGCCTTCGAACGCCGAACCGGTTTCCATCGCGGCCCAGGCGGTGGCGAACCGGGCGAGGGCCAGCAGATAAACCAGGGCGAGCGCGTCACCCGAAAACCCGAGGACCGTGCCCGCGGGCCCAAGCGGGAGCAGCAGGGCCGCGACCACCACCGCGACCCAGGCCACGGCGGGGCCGAGAATGAAACCTGGGGAGGCGAGCGAACTCATGACGACCTGCTTGCGCCACAGTCGCGCCAGGTCGTAGTAGAGCTGCAGCAGGGGCGGACCGCGTCGTCCGGCCACCCAGGCCTTGATCCGGTTGATCAGGCCGGGAACGAGCGGCGCGAGCAGGAGCCAGAAGGCCAGCCGCAGGGGTAGATCCCACAGGAGGCTCATGGCCGGCCTCCTTGCACGAGCACGATCAGGCCGAGCGCGGCCAGACCGATGACAATGTAGAGGATGTAGGACTGCAGCCGGCCGTGCTGCAGCCGCCGCACCGCGGTCGAGACCCTCAGGACCTGCCGGGCCACCGGCGTCACCACGCCTTCGAGCACGGTCTCACGCGGGCGATCGAGGATGAACGCCCGGTCCGGCAGCGGACCGCGCGGGCGGCGCTGGCTGCGCTCCGGTCGCAGGAACCAGGTGAACCAGCCGCCGACCGTGCCGCCCATCGCGCCCGCCGTGTATTGCATGCGCCGCGACGGCTGGGCGTAGCCGCAATCCCAGGTCGGGCCGCGGGTGACGCCGAGGTGGTGGACGCGACGCCAGAGGGCGAAGGCGACACCGACGAGCACCAAGGCGAGGATCAGCTGGAAGCGTCCGAGCGAGATCAGCGGCACCCGCACGGCTGCGGTCCCGGTGTCGAACGGACGCCACGCTTCGCTGGCCCGCGCCAGGATGGGAGCCACGAAGGCGGGAGCCAGACCGAGCAGGAGCACCGCGCCGGCCAGCCCAAAGGTCGGGGCACTCCGCCAGCGGTCCGGTTCATGCAGCGCGTGGGATGGACTTGAACGGGGAGCTCCCAGAAACACCAGGGCGTTGGCCTTGGTGAAAGTGGCGAGTGCCACCGCGCCGGCGAGCGCGAGGGCGATCACGGCGGGTCCCGCGGCCCAGCCGGCGGGACCATGGCTGGCGACCGCATCGAAGAGACCGAGGTAAACCAACCACTCCCCGACCAGCCCCGCCAGTGGTGGCAAGCCCGACATCGAAGCCGAGCCGACGAGAAAAGCGACGGCGGTGAAGGGGAGCGCTCGCCAGAGTCCCCCCATGCGGCCCAAGTCCCGGGTGCCGGCGGCGTGCACCACGGTTCCGGCGCCAAGGAAGAGCAGCGCCTTGGCGAACCCATGGGTCCAGACATGCAGCAAGGCGCCGGCAAGCGCGAGTCGACCCCAGTCGGCCGCCGGTTCTCCGGCGGCGACGAGGGCTCCACCCAGGCCGATGAGAATGACGCCGATGTTCTCCACGGAACAGTAGGCCAGCAGCCGTTTCAGGTCGGTCTGGACCAGTGCGAACACGATGCCGGCCAGCGCTCCGACCGCGCCGAGGCCGAGGATGACCCAGCCGGCGCTGGCGGGGACCGGCAGCCAGCCGCTGAAGCGCAGCAATCCGTAGATGCCCAGCTTGAGGGTGACGCCGGAGAGCAGGGCGGACACGTGGCTGGGTGCGTTGGCGTGAGCCGACGGAAGCCAGACGTGGAGCGGAAAGAGCCCCGCCTTCAACCCAAAGCCGAAGAGTGCGAGCCAGAAGAGCGGCGCGAGGTCCGTGCGCTCCCGCAGGGGCCCCAGGTCCCAGCTGCCCGTGGCCGATGCGAGCAGGGTGAAAAAGGCGAAGAGCGCGATGGTACCGGCGTGTGACGCGGCCAGGTAGAGCCAGCCCGCCTGGCGCACGGCAAGGCGGCGCCGGTCCAGGGTAATGAGAAAATAGGCGCAGACCGTGAACAGTTCCCAGCCAATGAGGAAGTGGAGCCCGTTGGAGTTGATGAGGACGACGGCGAGATGAAAAATCAGGCCATTCCACCAGAGGCGTCCCCGGGCCGGCGCGGAGGGATCGATTCCGTCATTGAGAGTCAGATACGTATGGGAGTAGGCGGTTCCGGCCAGACCGACCCCGGCGAGCAGGATGAGAAACAAGGCACTGAGCGCATCGAGCCGCAGGTGCAGGGCCTGTCCCCCGACCGGAAATCCGCTGCGCCAGTCCCAGTCCGGTTGCAGACCGAATCCGACCGCGACGCCGGCCGCGCCCAGCGCGACGCCGGCCGCGAGGGTCAGCGCGACCCAAACCGCCGGCGAGCGCCGGCCGGCAAGGGCGCCCAGACCGAGCGCGACCAGAGCGAAGAGTAGCAGCGGTCCGATCATGCGGCGGGTCGGCCCGTGCCGGGAAAGGGCGCCGCGAGCGCGGCGAGGATCTGATCGTCCGGAGCGGCCTGTTCAAGCAATCCGCGCAACGGGCCGCGGGTGAACTGACGGCTGAGCAACCCGAGCAACTCGAGGTGGGCGCGGGGCGAAGGGGCAATGAAGAAGACGAGGCGCAGGACCGGCTGGCCATCCGGCGGCGGCTCGGTCAGCGGCAGCGGCTCGCGCAGCAGGATCAGGGCGGCGGTGCCGGAGTCGCGTCCCAGCGCCACGCGGCTGCTCGGGTGCGGCAGCGCGAAACCGCTCCCGACCGGGGCCCAGGTGATGCCCCCGGGCGCCCGCAGCCGTTGCGCGAGCATCGCCCGGACCGGCGGGGTGGCGGCGGGCAGGCGGGAGACGACCCCATCCAGGAGATCGAGAAGCCCGGAAGGCGCCACGTCCCGCCAAATACCCCCGCTCCGCACCATCCGGGTCAGCCGGCCACCGTCGCCACTCGCCTCGTCACTCGTCGCCCCGCGGGGACCGGCAAGAAAGCCGACCTGCGCGGCCAGACCCCGCTCCGCCGCCCACTGGGCCACCTGGGCGCGGTCAAAGAGCAGCCGCCCGTGGTCCGAGGTGTGAGGCAGTCCGTCGTGACGAATCCAGTCGTCGACCCGGCGTTCCGGGACTCCAAGGGATTCGGCAAGCTGGACGAGGGTGAGGTACATGGGACTGCCCGCGGGGCGGGAAGTGGGAAGGGGGAGGAGTGACGTGCGAAAGGAGACGGGGCCCGTCGGGCGAGGTGGGAGAGAGCTCGATACGGATCAAGTGCGGGGATTGGGGGAGACCGGAGGGTGAGGGGCGGACTTTTCCGGCGGGGTGTCGAGACGGGTGAGGATAGACTGCGCGCGTTCGAGCGCGCCCGCGAGTTCCTTGCGGGCGGCGTCGATGGCGTGACGTTCCGTGGCAAGTGATTCACGCGACTCCGGTGCGTCGTTTTCCGGAGGCAATCCGAGGATCTGACGGGCGCGGGCCAGGGCGGCGGCGATGTGCGGACAGACGTTTTCCTCGCCGAGACGGTCGATGAACCCGGCGTTGATCATGACCGAGAGCGGCTGCGTGTGCGGGGCGCTCAGAATCAGGTGCTTGCCCTTCGCGCGCAGCTTGATGCGGAGGTCCTCGAGCGCCTGAAGTCCGGTCGCATCCATGGCCAGCACCTTGCGCACCCGCAGGATCAGGACATCGGGCTCCTGCCGGGCCCGCTTCAATTCGTCGTCCAGCTTGTCGACCATGCCAAAGAAAAAGGCGCCGAAGATCCGGAAGATGAGCACGCCCTCCGGAACTTGCCGCCCGACGAGCGAGTGATGCGATCCCTCGGTTTCGGTGGTTTCGTCGACCGCCGTGATTTGCGAGGTTTCGGCGATGCGTTTGACCATGAGCAGGGCGGCGAGCACCACGCCCACCTCCACCGCGAGTGTGAGGTTGGTCAGGACGGTGAGGGCGAAGGTGGCGAGAAAGATGGAGGAGTCACTCAGCGGCCAGCTGGCGAGCCGGGTGAACTGTTTCCACGAGACCATGCGAAACGCCGCCACGACGAGGATGGCGCTAAGGGTGGCGAGCGGGATGTTCCCGAGGTAGGGTGCGGCCACGAGCAGGACGATCAGCAGCAGCGCCGAGTGCACCAGCCCGGCGACGGGCGTGCGCGCCCCGGAACGGACATTGAGCACGGAGCGGGCGACGGCGCCGGTGACCGGAATGCAGCCAAAGAGAGGTCCCACCAGGTTGGCCAGTCCCTGCCCGATCAACTCCTGATTGGAGTCGTGACGGTCGTCGATCAGACCGTCGGTGACGACGGCGCAGAGCAGCGCCTGCATCGCCACGAGCAGGGCGATGGTGAAGGCCGGCTGGATCAGATCGCGCAGCAGCGCGGAATCGACCGTTGGAAGGACCAACGCCGGCAGTGCACGCGTAAAGGTGCCGAACTCTGAACCCAGGGTGGCGATCTGCCACTGCTCCTGCAGGTGGAAGAAGGGCACCGCAATCATCGAGGCCACCAGCCCGACCATGGCGCCGGGAATGATGCGAGAGAGGCGTTTCGGCCAGAGTCCGATCAGGGTCACCGAGGCCAGCGAGAGCAGCACGGTCGGACTGTGGATCGACGAGAGGTGTTCAAAGAGGGCCCGGATCTTGCCAATGAAATCGATCGGCATCGTTTCCACGTCCAGTCCGAGGAAGGGCTTGATCTGGGAACTCAGAATCAGGACTGCGATACCCTTGGTGAAGGCGCGGGAAACTGGATACGGGATGTAGCGGATGATCGAGCCGAGTTTGGCCGCCCCCATCAGACAGAGCATGCCCCCGGCCATGATCGTGCAGAGCAACAGCGCGGGAAGGCCATGGCTGTGGATGATGCCGCCGGTGATGATGACAAACGCTCCGGTCGGACCGGCGATCTGCACCCGCGAGCCGCCGAATGCGGCCACCAGCGCGCCGCCGATGATCGACCCGTAGAGTCCCTGCTCCGGCTTGACCCCCGAGGCGATGGCGAAGGCGAGCGAAAGCGGAAACGCCAGCGTCATGACGTTCACCCCGGCCAGGGTGTCACGCAGCAGCTGCGCCCGCGTCATTCCGTGGAGCGCCTCAAGCAGCTTGGGACGAAACGGGAGTGAGAAGATCATGGAGCGGAGGGCGGAGCCGGAGGCGCCGGTTCATCGGCGCGGGCCGGTGCGGGTTCCTGGGCCGGTCGATGCAGAGCGCTGCGCCGGGCGGCCGGGCGCACGACGGAGCCCCCGGTTTCCAGTTCTGGCCCGTCGGCGTTCCAGATGAACACCCCACAGGCGGGACAAACGCCAAAGCAGCCCGGCGCCGCGACTTCGCGCAACAAGGGGCCAGAGAGGGGATGATGGCAGGCGCCACATTCCCCCATCCGGATTGCGGCGACGCTGACCTGCCCGCGACCCGACAACTGGTCATGGTGCGCAAGGATCGACTGCGGCAGCCGGGCCCGCACGCTGTCGATCTGGGCCTGAAGCAGTCCACGCTCCGAACTCCCGGCCGGGACCCGGCGGGTTTCCTCCGTCAGCCAATTGAGCGAACGCAATTGGCTCAGGACTTCGGCAGCGTACATGGCGATGTCCTACCCTGCATGGCGAATGCCAGACGGGGGGATGGATTCAGAGTTGCTGGAGGGGAGGGAGTTAGGTGATTTTACGGCATTGTTGTCGATCTGTTGTGCAATAAACGGATTGGATATGATCCAAAATTTGCACTCGATCGTTCGAAAATTGCACGCCAGGGTAGGTCCGATGAAGCGCGCGGTGGGCTTGTTTCCAGCGTTGACGGTAGGCGGGGTCCCTGACCCCGCGGGCATAATGACGCGAGCTGCGCGTGGTGGGGGGGCGATTGAAGCGAGGTGGATGAGGTGCCATCCGTGGGCGTCGCCTCGGCGGCTGGCACGCACCGTTTCGAGGCTCGGAGGGCCCGCGGTCCAGTTGGAGGTGGCCTCGGTGAGGCCGCGGCGGGACCGTCCCGGTCCCGCCTCCGCCCTCGGAATTCCCGGTGCGACGCCGATTTCCGCGGGGTCGTCGACCCCACCTCCAACGGACACCGATCGCGGATCGCCGCCTGCGGTGCGCGGGCGTGCTACGGTGACCGGCCCGTGGCCGAATGCGAGATTCCGCCCGCTCTCCGAAAGGCCGCGACCATGAACCCGGCCAAGATCACCATTGTGGTGCTGGATCGGTCGGCACCCGATCTCGCGGCCTTGTCAGACGCGGTCAGGCAGGGAGGCTATCGCGTGCTGGTGGCGACGACGGCGGCGCAGGTCGAGCGGCAGGTGGCGCAGGATCCGGTGAACCTGGTGGTGAAGGGCTTTGAGGCGGGGAAGGTCAATGCGCTGGCGCTGATGCGCCGCGTGCGGGCGATTTCCCGGGACACCGAGTTTGTCCTGTGTGGGCGCGGAGGGAGCATTTCCGACGCAGTGGAGGCGATTCATCAGGGCGCGTGCGATTACCTGGCCAAGCCGGTCGCGCCGGCTGCCTTGCTGGAGGCGGTGCGTCGCGCGCTGGACCGGCAGGCGCTGGTGGCCGAGGACCCCAAGCTCCGTCTGAGCCTGCGCCGCCGGAGTGAACCGGATGTATTTGTCGGCACCAGTACACGGATGCGGGCGCTGGCGGCGACCCTGGCGGAAGTGGCGTCGACCCAGGTGCCGGTGTTGGTGACGGGTGAAAGCGGAACGGGCAAGGAGTTGATTGCCCGGTCCCTGCATGATCGTAGCGGACGCAGTGAAGGTCCCTTCATTGCGATCAACTGTGCGGGACTGCCGGATGCGCTGATCGAGACCGAGCTGTTCGGGCACGTGCGGGGTGCCTTCACCGGTGCGATCAAGGACCGTGCGGGTGCGTTCAAGCTCGCGGAGGGAGGGACCCTGTTTCTCGACGAGATCGGCGATCTGGCGGCGAAAGGGCAGGGTGATTTGCTGCGCGTGCTCGACGATGGGGTGTACCGCCCGGTGGGCAGCTCCAAGGCGGAGCGCGCCAATGTGCGGATTGTCGCGGCGACCAACCGCGATTTGGCGGGCTGGTCGAATGAAGGTCGATTCCGGTCCGACCTGCTCTATCGGCTGAATATCGTGGAAATGCGGCTTCCGCCCCTGCGGGAACGACCGGAGGATATCCCGGCCCTGGTGGAATCCTTTAATTTGCACTTCAGTGCTCGCCACCAGCGCAACCCGAAGGTGTTTTCGTCGGAGTTCATGGAGCGGCTGGCCCGCTACCCCTGGCCGGGGAATATCCGGCAGCTCCGCAATTTGATTGAGCGGCTGATCGTCACCGTGCGGGAGAGCCGGATTGGCGAGGAGTATGCCCCGCCGGTCGACTCCTGGGTGGAGGGGGGGGCGTATCGTGTGCAGGCAGCGGGATCTTCGATTTCCGCCCTGCCGGGTCCGAGACCGCGGTCCGAGCCCGTTCCGAATCGCATGGGGACATCGCGGGAAGGACTGGATTCGTCGGGTGTGTTGCTGGAGGTGCGCCCGGGCATGACGTTGCAGCAGATCGAAGATGCCACCATCCGGCGCGTGCTGGAGCGGGTGACCTCGCGTCGGGACGACGCCGCGCGGCAGTTGGGCATCAGCCGCCGGACCCTGCAGTACAAGCTGCGGAGAATGGCGGCAGGCGACCGCGCGGATGCTGCGACTGGAGCCGGGCCCCGTGCTGAACGTTGAGCCGTCGGGTTGAGGCCTGCGGCTGTTTTGCCGCCGCTCCGCGCTTGCGCCGAATCGGGACTCGGCAATGGTTCCCGACTCCCCCATGGCCTCGAACCGTCTTCACCTTCGTTCCTCCACGGCCGGCGCGGTCTTCGCCGCCCTGCTGGTTTCGACCCACCTCCCTGTATCCGCCCAAGCGGTGCGCACCGGCCGCATTGCGGCGGTGTATGCGGAAAATTGTGCCAGCTGTCATGGTGACAAGATGCAGGGCGCCCAGGCGCCCTCCATGCTGGACGACATCTGGATCAATGGGGGCGACGATGAGAGCCTAGCCCGCAGCATCCGCAATGGATTTCCCGACAAGGGCATGCCGGCCTGGGGCGAGAAGATCGCCGAAAAGGAAATCCGCGCCATGGTCATTTACATGCGGGAGCAGCGGGCGCTGTTTCAAAATGGCCAGCTCGAATTCACCAAGCCGAAGGATTCGGTCACGGCCAAGAGTTTCCTCCACGATTACCAGGTGAACACCTGGGTGGGCGACCTCAACGAGCCGTGGTCGCTGTGTTTTCTCCCGGACGGTCGGGCGTTGGTGACGGAGAAGAAGGGCAATCTCTTCGTGATTGAGAACGGGAAGCTCCAGTCCAAACCCGTGCGCGGCCTGCCCGACATCGACACCGGTGGCCAGGCGGGTCTTTTTGATGTCGTGCCGCATCCCCGGTACGCAGAGAACGGCTGGCTCTACCTCGCGTTCAGCGACCTGAAGAAAAACGCGGACGGAGCGAGCGTCAGCCTGACCCGCATCATTCGAGGCAAACTGGTGGACGGGGCGCTGACCGAGCAGCAGACGATTTTTCAGGCTCCGGTGGAGCAGTACCGTCCGGCGGGCGGGGTGCACTTTGGCGGGCGCATCGTCTTCGACCAGGCGGGCTACCTCTTCTTCACGATCGGCGAGCGCGGGCAGCAGGCCCATGCCCAGGATGTGGGACGCCCGAATGGCAAGGTGCATCGTCTCCACGACGACGGCCGCGTGCCGGCGGACAATCCCTTTGTCAATGATCCCACGGCCATGGCGTCGATCTGGAGCTACGGGCATCGCAATCCCCAGGGCCTGGCGCTCCATCCGGAGACCGGGCAGCTGTTCGATGTCGAGCATGGTCCGCGCGGGGGCGACGAACTCAATTGGGTGCAAAAGGGACGGAACTATGGCTGGCCGGTGATCAGCTATGGCATGAACTACGACGGCTCGACCTTGACCGAACTCACCGCCAAGGAAGGAATGGAGCAGCCGGTGGTGTACTGGGTGCCGTCGCTCGCGGTCTGCGGGATGAATTTTTACACCGGCAGTGAATTCCCGAAATGGAAGAACCACCTCTTCCTCGCCTCGCTGGCGGCGCAGGAGTTGCGTCGACTGGAGGTCGTCAATGGCAAGGTGGTCTACCAGGAAATCATCTTCAAGAACCTCGGACGTATCCGTCACGTCATTGGCGGACCCGACGGCGCCCTGTACGTGCTGCTGCCCAACCGCATCGCCCGCCTCTCGGCGGCGTCGACCCAGGTGACGTCGGCACGCTAACGGGTCGCAGTTGCTCCCGCGAAGCCGGGCCAAGGCGTTGGGTTCACGCAAAAGCGCGAAGGCGCAAAGGGATGGATGGCGTGGGATGGAAATCCCAACCAATGATCGCCTCTTTGATCGTCTCTGCGGCTTCGCGTGAGACCAGTCCGGAAGTGACGTCGGCACGCTGAAGGAACAAAGTCACTCCCGCAAAGCCGGGCCTAGGCATTGGATTCACGCGAAGGCGCGAAGGCGCAAAGGGACGAGTGGTATTGGATGGAAATCCCAAACCATGATCGCCTCTTTGATCGTCTCCGCGACTTCGCGTGAGACCAGTCCGGAAGTGACGTCGGCACCCTGAAGGATCAAAGTCACTCCCGCAAAACCGGGCCAAGGCGTTGGGTTCACGCAAAAGCGCGAAGGCGCAAAGGGATGGATGGCGTGGGATGGAAATCCCAACCAATGATCGCCTCTTTGATCGTCTCCGCGGCTTCGCGTGAGACCAGTCCGGATTGGTTTGCGTGCGCGGGACCGACCTCAGTGCGATTCGAGGTGGCTGGTCAGCGTGTGCCACTCGAGCACCTCCTGGAGCAGCGCGTGTTCGGTGCGGGCGACGATCTTTTCGAGACTGTTCCAGGTCTGGCTGACGCCGATCTGGATGCGGGCGCGTTCGAGGACATGGCGCATCTCCCGGTAGCGGGCGACGCGGCGATGCAGGTCATTGATCGAGATGAAGGACATGAAGGCCGCCGCGACCACGGGCAGGGAGATGGGCAGGAAATAGTAGAACCACTGCTCGCCCACGGCCGGGAACCAGGCGAGGTGCCAGGTGTGGTCGATCGCGTAGGCCGCGGTGCAGACGATGGCGAGCAGGGTGGCGGCCGCGAAACCAAAGCGCAGCCGGGCGAGCTGGGGAAGCGCCTGGGAAAGACGTCGCTGGTAGTAACCCAGCTGATCATCGATCCGATCCGCGAGGTACCGCTCCTTGAAAACGGACATGGGCACCGGACGGGCGTTGGCGGCGCGGCGGTGCAGCGTCTGCAGGGTTCGGGCGAGCTGGCGGATCTCCGGGAGCTCCAAATTTTCAAACATCGCGGCGGCGCGTGGGAGTCCCCAGGTGGCCAGGGAGGAACGCCCGAGCTCGGCCGCGAGCCGGCACCGGACCCAGTTGTGCTGGGCGCGGTAGTGACGAATGGCCAGAGCCACCAGCAACGCACCCACCACGCAGACCAGCTTGATCCAAGGGAGGATCGCGATGTGGAGGCTGAAGGCCAGCGCCGCGGCCGCGACCAAGGTGGCGGCCACGTGCAGGAGCACGGTTGAACCGATCAAGCGACGAAAGTGCGGGGCACTTTGCGTGGCCGCATGGTCGGCCGCTTTCTGAAACTGGAACACCACAGCCGGAGCCTCGAATGGATTGGCCGCCGCGTAGGCTGACTCCGGAGCCGCCGGCAGCGAGTTGAGGAAATCAAGTTCGTGGTCGCGCGAAGTGAACGCGTCAAACTGCTCCCGACGCAGGGCACCGGACGTGGCGTCGATGATGAGCAGCGGCTTTTTCAAGTCACGTGCGTAGGCGATCACATCCGCGGTTCCTCCCTTGCCGCGGGCGGCTTCGCCGTCCCAGACCGCGAGGAGCACATCGCACGCGTGGACCGTCTCCATGCCGGCGTCGAGGTAGGCGTCCTCTCGCTCCCCATTCTCTGCAATCACCCGAACCTGCTCAGCCTGCGGCAGGAGGGACTCGACCGTCTTCCAGTCGGCTTCTGAGAAATCCTTGCGAAACTCTGCCGCCGGCAAGGGAAGCACGCAGTGCCAGGCCAGTTTGAGGGCGAGGGCCTGGCGGGTGAACAACACGTCGCCGCCGGCGGCGATCGACGACAGGGCGATCCACTCGCCCGTCCCGTCCTCCTTGAGCGAGCGCAGGGCCGATTCCAGCGAAGCCGCGATGAGGGCCGGGTTGGCCAGATTCCGATGTCCCGTGAACCCGACAACGTGGAACAACGGCAAAGGGTTGGGAGAGCTCATGCGGCGGGCGCGGATTGCACCCGGCACCGCGAATGCCGTCAACGGTGAAGCCGGAGACAGGTACGGAGGTCAGCGCGAAGACGCAAAGGCGTGAAGGTCGAACGCGAAGGAAAAGGCACGGGATGGGTGTCGGGCCCGGATGGGGAACGAGTTTCATGCTCCTTTCGGCTCGCCAAGTCTGTGCGGAGCGGTCTCTTAGGGGGCTGTCCAATCTCTGTCTCGTCTTGAATCGTTTCCAGCGCAGTCAGACATAGGTTCGGCTTTCCATGTTGTCGGTGCATCTCAAACTCTCCGGTTGGCCCGAGGGGCTTTGCCGTCGTCGGGGTGAAGCATGGGCGGCGAACGGTGGAGTAACACCATGATCCAGCCTGATTCCGCACCCGGCGGTGGGTCGGTCGCCACATTGCTCGACGATGATGCGTGGGATGACCTTCTTAACTATATCGAGGAGAAACGGGTCATTCCCATCGTGGGTCCGGAACTGCTTCGGGTCGAAGTCGACGGAGGGTCCCGGTTGCTTTACGAGTGGCTCGCGGAAAAGCTGGCGGCCCGGCTGGCGGTGGACCTGCGGTCGCTGCCGCAGCCCTACACCCTGAACGACGTGGTCTGCTGGTTCCTCGCGTCGCGCGGCCGGCGCGAAGAGGCCTACACCCGGCTTCGCACCATTCTGCGGGAGACGACTTTTGCGGTGCCGCGGGCCCTTCGGCAGCTGGCGCAGATCACGGATTTCGACCTGTTCATCACCACGACATTCGACCCGCTGCTCGAGCAGGCGATCAATGCGGAACGATTTGCCGGCGCGGCGTCGACGGAGGTCATCGCCTATTCGCCGAATCGCGTGGCGGACCTCACGGTCGAGCGGGAGCAGCAGACCCGCCCCGTCGTCTACCACCTGCTCGGCCGGCTGTCGGCCTCGCCCACCTATGTCATCTCCGACGAGGACACCCTCGAATTCGTCTGCGCGCTGCAAAGCGAGCACCTCACCCCGGAGAAGCTCTTTCACGAACTGGAGCACAACCACCTCCTGCTCATCGGCAGCAATTTTTCCAACTGGCTGGCCCGGCTCTTCCTGCGCATGGCGAAGCGCCGCCGGCTCTCGGATCCGCGCGAGGTCGGTGAAATCGTGGCCGACAGCCAGTCCCTGCAGGACCAGCGCCTGATGGCTTTCCTCCAACAGGTCAGCGTGCGCACCCGGGTCTACTCGGGCGCGGAGAAATTTGTCGAGGAGCTGCACACCCGGTGGATGCGCCGGCGGGGGCGCGACTCCGCCGCGGCGGCGCCCGCTGTATCTGCCCAGCCCCTGCGTTTTCTCCCCCCGGAGCGGGAGATGCCGGAAAACGCGGTGTTCATCAGCTACGCCCGCGAGGACCTGGCGGCGGTGCAGAAGCTGAAGGCGGGGCTCGATGCGGCCGAGGTGACGACCTGGTTCGACATGGACCGGCTGGAGGGTGGCGATGACTATGACCGGAAGATCCGCCAGAACATCGCCCGCTGCGCCTACTTCGTGCCGGTGATCTCGGCCACCACCCAGCGTCGGCTGGAGGCCTACTTCCGGCGCGAGTGGAGCTACGCTGTCGACCGCGTGCGCAACTTCGCCGAGGGGGCCGTCTTCATCCTGCCGGTGTGCATCGACGCCACCCCGGAGTCCGGCGCTCTCGTGCCCGAGCGCTTCACGGCGGTGCACTTCACCCGCCTGCCGGGCGGAGAGGTGACCCCGGAGTTCTCCCGCCGGCTGAAGGAGTTGATTGCCGCGCGACCCCGCTAGCCGCTCCAGAGCAAAATTCCCTGCTTGGAAGGTCGAATGATCCATCCGGCCCCCTGACTTCCCACCCTACGTGAACCCCCGCCCGCCCGCCCCTCCCTTGACCGTCGAGCGTTCCACGTCCGTCGACACGACCCATCCGTGGCTGGGGCTGGCCTCGTTCACGGAGGAGACCCGGGCGTACTTTCACGGTCGCGACGAGGAGGTGGCGGAGCTCGGGCGGCGCGTGCAGCGCAAGCTGCTGACCATCCTCTTCGGCCAGTCGGGCCTGGGCAAGACCTCGATCCTCCGGGCCGGGCTGGTGCCGCGCCTGCGGCCCGAGGGGTACTGTCCCGTGTATGTGAGGATTGACTACAGCCGGGAGTCGGCGGCCCCGTCCGAGCAGATCAAGCAGGCCATTCTCCGGACCACGAGGGCGGCGGGACACTGGACGCAGGCGGGGGTTTCGACCGCGGGTGAGTCGCTCTGGGAATTCCTCCATCACCGGGACGACGTCTTGAAGGACGCGGACGGCCGCACCCTCGTGCCGCTGCTGATCTTCGACCAGTTCGAGGAGATTTTCACCCTTGCGCAGACGGACGATTTTGGCCGCCAGCGCGCGGCGCAGTTCATTGAGGACTTGGCGGACCTGGTCGAGAACCGGCCGCCGCGGGCCCTGGAGGCCAAGCTCGAGAAGGATGAGGCCGATCTGGAACGGTTTGATTTTACCCGGGCCGACTACCGCCTGCTGATCGCGCTGCGAGAGGACTACCTCGCCCACCTCGAGGGGCTGAAGGCACAGATGCCGTCGGTCACGCAGAACCGCATGCGCCTGGCCCGCATGACCGGACCCCAGGCGATCACGGCGGTGACGGGCCCGGGCGGCGCCCTGGTCAGCGCGGAGGTGGCGGCGGCGATCGTTCGGTTCGTCGCCGGCGGGGCGGAGCTCGAGCGGGCCGAGGTGGAGCCTTCGCTGCTCAGCCTGATCTGCCGGGAACTGAACAGCGCGCGTCAGGTCGGGGGGCATGCGACGATCTCCGCCGATCTGCTGGCGGGATCGCGTGAAACGATTTTGACCGAGTTCTACCGTCGCGCCCTCGCGGACCAGCCGGAAGGCGTGCGCACGTTCATCGAGGACGAGCTCCTGACTGATTCCGGCTATCGCGAGAGCATCGCCGAGGAGCGGGTGAAGAAGGCCTTTGCCGCGGCCGGCGCCTCGGCGGAGGCTCTCGCGGTGCTGGTCGACCGCCGGCTGCTGCGGGTGGAGGATCGCCTCGACCTGCGTCGGGTGGAGCTGACCCACGACGTGTTGTGCGGCGTGGTCCGTTCCAGTCGCGATGTGCGTCAGGAACGCGAGGCCCGGGCGGCCGAGGCGCGGCGCCGGGAGGAGACGGAGGCCCAGCTCGCCGGCGCACGGGCCCAGGAGGCCGCCGCCCGGGCGGCGGCGGTGCGCGCCCGCCTCGTGGCCGCCGTCTGCACCGTGCTGGCGGTGGGGGCGCTGGGCGCGGCCGTCTGGGGGTACGTCAATTTCCGCCGGGCCCGGCAGGCTGAGGAGCGCGTCGCGATGGAGCGCGACCGCGCGCAGCTTTCGCGGGGTGAGGCGGAGAAGCTGGTTACGTTCCTTCTCGACGACCTTTACACGCAGCTTGAGCCAACCGGCCGGATTGAGATTGTCAGTGGGCTGGCGCGCCGGGCCCTCGCCTACTTCGATGCTCTGCCGCCGGAGCTGCGGAACGACCAGAGCGACCGCTACCGGGCCATTGCACTGGGCCGGCTCGGTGCGGCGCTGTCGCTCCAGGGCAAGACCCGCGAGGCGGAAACCCCGTTGCAGGAGGCGGAGGCGCTGTTTTCGCAACTCTCGGCGTCGGGAAAGACCACGCCGGAGGTGATTGTCGGACTGGCCGCCGTGATCCGGCAGCAGAGTCGCAACGCCTACAGCCAGAATCGCCCGATCGCGTCGGTCGAACTGGGGCGGCGCGGGCTCGCTCTGATTGACGCTCCTGGCTCGAGTCCCGGGGCTCCGCCGGCTTTTCGGATCGAGCGCGGACGCCAGCTGATGAACCTCGGATTTGTGCTCATGCGGGATCGTAATCTCTCCGAGGCGCTGGAGAAGCTGGAGCGGGCGCGGGAGGCTTTTCAGGCCTTGATGGAAATCGATGAATCGCGGCAACGCGCCCGCGTGCAGTACGGCGAAACGGTCGCCTGGCTGGTCGAGACCCTGCGCAGCCTGGGGCGCGCCGGAGAATCGACCCGGTACCTGACCGAGGCGATCCCGATCGCCGATCAGGCGGTCAAGGCCGAGGCGGGAAATCTCGGGGCCCTCCGCTCGCGCGCCCTGCTCAGCAGCCGGGTGGGGCTCATGGCGATGGATCAGAATGATTTTGTCGGCGCGGAAAAGAGCGCCCGGGAAACCGCGGCGGACTGGGTCGAATACCTCCGGTTCGATCCGTCCAATGACGCCGCCCGCAACAACCGCCGGGTCGCGTTGAGCCTGGTGGCCAGCGCGATGGCGAGCCAGGGGCGGCTCCAGGAGGCGATCCGCCAGTCGCGCGAAAACGTCCGGGATGCGATTGCCGAGGGCGGTTCTCCCAGCACGCTCCGCGGCACCGCGTTTGAGACCGGTGTGACGGAGAATCTCGACGCGGAGCTCAATGCGGGGGGAGACATCGAGGCGGCCCTGGCGCCCGGCCGCCGGTTGCGCGCGCTCGCCAGTGCGCAGGTGGATCCGGAGAGCTACTTCCGCCTCGTGCTGCCGGCTTGGGATGACAGCGTGAAATCCGAGTACCTGCTGGGTGCGGGTCGGGTGGCCGAGGCCCTGGCGCTGGCCGCCTCCGTTCGGGAAAGACTGACCGCGCTGAAGCCCGTTTCCGGGTCGGAGATGCAGGCGCAGACTTGGTTGATGGACACCTGCAACCGGGTCAAGGTATCCAGTTTGCTCGTCCTTCGTCGCTGGGCCGAGGCGGTGACCCCGGCCCGCGAGCTCGTGCGGGGTCGGCCCCATCCCGATGACAAGTCCAAACGCGCCCTGGACGACCTCGCCAGCGATCGCGCCCTGGCCGGGGTGGCCCTGGCCCGCGGAGGCTTTGCCGACGATGCGCGGGCCCTGTTCGAGCTGGCCAAGGAACCGATTGAAACGCAACGGGGCGCCGGGGCGAGTGATCCGTTCAGCCGGTACGCTTATGCGTTGTTGAAGTTTGGTCAGGGACTGATTGAGCCGGGTCGACCGGAGCAGCAGCGCCTTTTCAACGCTGTCCTCGCGGAGATCACCGCGATGCCGGCCGAGCCCCAGCGCCTTCGTTCCGTGCGGGAACTCCGCAAGGCCGTGGAGGCGGAGATCGCGCGGTTGACCGGGTAGAGCGAAGGCGGTATCAAACCGCTGCCCCTTTTCTTTTTCCCATGAATCGTCGCGACTTCCTTGCTGCCAGCTCGGCCACCCTGGCGGCCGGCGCTCTCACCTCCCGTCTGCAGTCGGCCGAGCCGGTCGTCACCGCGACCGACTCCCGGTACCAGCCGGGCCCGCTGCCGACCCTGCCCGTGGTGAAACCGGGGGAGTTTGTCTTCGCCGCCGCCCACCTCGATCACAGCCACATTGACGGCATGTGTCGGTCGCTCACCGAGGCCGGCGGGACGCTGAAGTGGGTGTTTGATCCCGACGCCAAGAAGGTCGCGGCCTTCGCCCGCCGCTACCCGTCCATTCGAGTTGCGACGTCGCTTCAGCAAATCCTCGACGACGCCGAGGTCAAACTGGTCGCCGCCGCCGCGGTTACCTCTGAGCGTGGCCCGCTCGGCTGCCGGGTGATGGAGGCGGGCAAGGATTATTTCACTGACAAGGCGCCGTTGACCACGCTGCCCCAGCTGGAGCAGGCCCGGGCAGTGTCCGCGAGGACGGGACGCAAGTTCATGGTCTATTACAGCGAACGGCTGACCAACGAGTCGGCCATGTTCGCCACCGATCTGGTCAAGCAGGGAGCCATCGGCCGGGTCCTGCAGGTGCTCAACCTCGCGCCCCACCGGCTCAATGCGCCGTCGCGTCCGGACTGGTTCTGGAAACGGGACAAGTTTGGCGGGATCCTTTGCGACATCGGGAGCCACCAGTTCGAGCAGTTCATCGCCTACACCGGCCTGAACGACGCCTCGGTCCTGCACGCAGGCGTCGCGAACTACGCGCATCCGGAATATCCGGAATTCGAGGACTTCGGTGAGGCCAACCTGCTCGCCGACACCGGGGCGACCCAGTACATCCGCGTCGACTGGTTCACCCCGGCCGCGGTGACCGCGTTCGGCGACGGGCGCACCTTTATTCTCGGCACCAAGGGATTCATCGAATTGCGCAAGTACCTCGATCTCGCCCGCGAGCGCACCGCCAGTCACCTCTACCTCGCCGACGACAAGGCCCTCCAGCACATCCCGGTCGCGGGGAAGGTGGGCTATGCCTTTTTTGGCCAGCTGATCCTCGACTGCCTCAACCGCACGGAGCTGGCCATGACCCAGGCCCACGCCTTCAAGGCGGCGGAACTCGGTGTGAAGGCGCAGCTGGCGGCCCGGCGACTCGGCTGAGCCGGAGGCAATCCGTTGAACCACGGATGGACGCGGATCCCGCGACTGCGCAGGCGCGTCAATGTGAGCGCGATCGATACTGGGTGCTGAGTGAAGGTGGAGTCGCCGACCCCCGCGGGAATTGGCGTCGCGTGAAGAAAATCGGATGCCGGAGGCGGGACCGGTGGGTCCCGTCGCGGCCTCAGCGAGGCCACCTCCAACGGAGGGGCAGGCGTCCGGTGGAGGTGGGGTCGCAGACCCCGCGGGCATGGGCGTCGCGTGAAGAAAATCGGACGACGGAGGCGGGATCGGTCGGTCCCGTCGCGGCCTCAGCGAGGCCACCTCCAACGGAGGCGCGGGCATTTTCTGCGTCCAATCGTTAAGTCGACGCCCAGGCTCGACTGCTGTAGCCGTGTCCATCCGCGGTTCCTGAAGGCCGATCGGACTGGATCGGGCGGCTGTGTTCAGAGCTCGCGCAGGGCGGAGGCGATGGGCTGGCGGGCGGCACGGAGGGCGGGCAGGATGCCGCCGATCAGGCCGATGACGGAGGCGAGCACGATACCCTGGATCAGCAGAGGCGGGGTGACCGCGAAGGCAAAGGTGACCTGGCTGAAACTCTGCCAGTTCATTGTGGCCGCCTGAAAATTGTTGAAGCCCGCGTAGGCCAGCGCTCCACCCAGGGCCCCGCCGAGGATGGCGATGGCAAGCGATTCCAGCATGAGGGCGATGACGACCGCCCCGCTGCCGAAGCCCAGTGCCCGCAAGGTCGCAATCTCGCGCGTGCGGGTCGCCACGGCGCTGTACATGGTGTTCAGCGCGCCGAAAATCGCGCCGACCGCCATCAGGCTCGCAATCAGCACGCCCAGCGTGGTGATCAGCCGGGTGAGGGTTTCCGACTGCTCGGCATAGTAGTCGGATTGCCGCAGGACCTTGACGTTGAGCTGCGGATTGGTGGTCAGGGCGTCCTTGAACGGCTGGAACGCATCGGCGGAGGTGAGCCGGGTGTAGACCGATTGAAAGGACTCGCCCCGGTTGTAGGCGCCCTGGAGCACCGCGGCGTCGGTCCAGACTTCCGACTCCGCCACGCCGCCGTTGGCGGTGAAGATGCCGACCACGGGCCAGGAGGCTCGTCCGACCTTGAGTTGTGACCCCACCTCGAGTCCGGCGAACTCGCGGGCCGCGCCTGCGCCGACGATGACTTCATTGCGCCCCCACTCGAACATGCGTCCGGCCACCAGATGCAGGTTGTCACGCACGACCGTCGCGGCCGGCTCGACGCCGCGCAGCGGCACGTTCGCGTCCGTGCCGGTGGACCGTTTGGGCAGATTGATGATGACGAACAGTTCCGCGGAGGAGAGCGGTCCCTTGGGCCCTTGCGCCACGCCGGGCGCATCGGCGATCAGCCGCACCTGGGGGCGGCCAAAGCCGCTCACCATCTCCGAGTCCGCACCGCTGCGCAGGACGATGGCGGAGTCGGGCGCCGCCGAGGCGGTCATGGCGCGACGAAAGCCCGCGGCAATGGAGAGCACCCCGACCAGCACCACGACCACGCCGGCAATGCCAATGACCGTGGCGGCGACCGAACCGCGGCGCTGGGGGATGCTCAGCAGCCCGAACTTCACGATCGATCCGATCTGCGAAAACCAGTTGACCAGGGTGTTCATCGTTACGGGTGTGGCGGAGGCTGAGAACGGAGGGGTGAAACCACGGATGGACACGGATGGACACGGATCCCAGGCTTCGGAGTTCGATCCAGACCGGAACACCGGGCGCGGGGTTCGAAAGGTTTGAATCCGTGTTCATCCGCGTCCATCCGTGGTTCCCTCCCGGTTTGAAGGTGCATGTCAGAGCCTCCGGAGCGCGTCGGCGACGCGGAGGCGCATCGCTTGCAGCGCGGGTAACAGGCCGGTCACTACCCCCAGCACCAGGCAGAGTCCGACGCCGATCAGCAGGTCGGTGGTGCGGAAGTTGAAGAGCGGCAGCAGACCCCCGGTCGGATCGCCCTTGAGGGTGAGCAGCCACGCGAAGAGCAACCCAAGTCCGCCACCGAGGCCGGCGAGGGTGCAGGATTCGGCCAGGACGAGTCCGAGCACCTGACCCGGCGTGAAGCCGATGGCCTTGAGCACGCCGAGTTCGCCGATGCGCTCGCGCACCGCCTGCGACATGGTGCTTCCGGTGACGAGGAGGATCGTGAAGAAGACGGCGCCCAGGATGCCCGCCACGATGAGTGTGATGTTGCCGATCTGCCGCGCCCAGGCTTGGGCGAAGGCTCCCTCGGGTTCGGTTTTGGTTTCGGCGGGGGAATTTTCGAACTCCTGGTCGACCAGCCGGGCAATTTCGGCGGCGCGGGAAGGGTCCTTCACGCGGATCGTGTACCAGCCAACCAGGCCGCGTCCACGACCCGGCTCCCGCATTTCGTCGAAGTAGTCGTAACGGAAGAACAGCGGCGTGGTATCGGTCCCTTTGTCGCGTCCCTGAAAAATCCCCACAATGTCAAATTCCCACGTCCGTTGTCCCCAGATCGGAGTCCGGATCGGGACCCGGTCGCCGATCTTCCACTTGAAGCGCTCCGCGGTGTTGCGGCCCACGATCGCGCCGGTGCGGGTGGCGAGCCAGGCGGCGCGTTCGGCGGGCGACAGGATGATCTCCGGATGCATGGTCAGGAACGGCTCGGGTTCCACCGGGTTCTGCATGAAGAAGTTCTTTGGATCCTGATACACCCCGCCGAACCACGTCTGGTGCACGACCAGGTCCACGCCCGGAATGCGTTCCATGCGCGCCTTGTAGCTCTCGGGCAGCAGCTGGATGATGGAGACCTTGTGCCGCACCACGAGCCGGTCGACGCCGGCCAGTTCCACCCCGCCGACCAGGGCCTGACGGATCGAGCAGAGCAGGCCGAAGAGCACGAAGGCGACCAGGATCGACAGCAGTGTCAGCGCGGTGCGCAGCTTCTTGCGCTTGAGATTTCCCCAGACGAGGTGGGCGTACTTCATGACACCGGCTCGTTGGACAGGCGGCCCTTGTTGAGGTAGACCGTGCGGCTGGCGCGAGCCGAGGCATGCGGGTCGTGGGTGACCATGATGATGGTCTTGCCATGTTCCCGGTTCAGCGCCTGGAGCAGATTGAGGATTTCGTCACCGGCCTTCCGGTCGAGGTCGCCTGTGGGTTCGTCGCAGAGCAGGAGCGTCGGGTCGGTGACGATGCCACGGGCGATGCCCACGCGCTGCTGTTCTCCGCCCGAAAGCGTGCGTGGATAGTGCTTCGCGCGATGGGAGAGTCCCACCATGGCCAGGGCCGTGGCGACGTGTTTCTGCCGTTCCGCCTTGCCCAGGTGCGTGAGCAGCAGCGGCAGCTCCACGTTGCGCTCGGCGGTCAGGACCGGCATGAGGTTGTAAAGCTGGAAGACGAAACCGATGTGCCTCGCCCGCCAGTCGGCCAACCGCCGGTCGGAGAGGGTGTCGATGCGTTCGCCCGCGACCGTGACCGTGCCCTGGGTGGGACGGTCGAGTCCGCCGATCAGATTCAGCAGCGTGCTCTTGCCCGAACCGGAAGGGCCCATCAGGGCGAGAAATTCGCCCTGTGGCACCACCAGGTCGAGACGGGCGAGCACGTGCACGTCCTCAGACGCCCGGCGAAACGTCTTTTCCACCCCGTCTATGCGAACCAATCCGGCGTCGCCGGGCTTGCCGTCGTTCATCGTGCTCATGGCTTAGTTTTGGATACGACCGAACCGTCCACCAGATCGGCGGGCGCGTCGACCGCCACCGATTCCCCGGCGCCGAGGCCGGCGCCGATCACCACCTCATTCTCCCGGGTGTCGGATACCGTGACGGCGCGCCGTTCGGCGCGTCCCTGGTGAATGACAAAGACCACGTCGCGTCCATCGACCCGGCGCACCGCCCGCCGCGACACGGACACCCCGCGCACCGCGTTGCCGGACGATGCACCAACGACCTCGCGAAAGGCCACCTTCACACCCATCTGCGGCAGGATGCGGGGGTCCAGCTGATCAAACCCCACCCGGACCCGCACGGTCGATTTCTGCCGGTCGGCGGTGGGAATGATGGCAATGACCTTGCAGGGGAGCTTCCAGTCACTGTAGGCGTCGAGCGTGGCTTCCACGGGCTGGCCGGGTTTGACCCGGTTGATGTAGCTTTCGTTGACGTCGATTTCGATCTCGAGCGACTCCATGTCGACGATCGTGCAGATGCCGGTGCGCGTAAAGCCTCCGGAAGACATGGGGGAGATCATCTCTCCGGGCTGGGCGTTCTTGGAGGTCACGACCCCCGCGAAAGGCGCCAGAATGACGGTGTCGTCCAGCTGTTGCTGCCAGATGGCGACATTGCGCTCAGCCACCAGCTGCTCGCTCTGTTGCTGGGCGAGGCGCGCCTTCCACGCCAGCAGCGCAGCTTCGGCCCGGTCGAAGTCGGATTGCGGGGAAACCTTGGCGGAAAGGAGATTGGCTTGCCGCTGCAAGTCGAGCTCGGCCTCGCGGATGCGGACCCGGCTTTCCTCCTGCGCGGCGGCGGCCGATTCGACCTGAGCCCGGGCCAACAGGAGGTTGGCGCGGACATTGGTGTCGTCGAGGCGCGCGATGACCTGGCCGGCGGCAATGACCTGACCTTCCTCAATCAGGACCTCGGTCACCCGCCCCGTAATCTTGGAGGAGAGGGTGGCTTCGCGCCGCGCGGTGACATAGCCGGATGCATTGAGGATGGTGCGATCACCCGAACCCAGGGTCACCTCTCGGGCCACCTCGGTGGCCACGGTGAGGGTCGGGGGACGCCGCAGCCACCACCACACCGCCGCGACCACCACCAGGACCAGTAAGGCGATCAGCCCCCAGTGGCCGCGAGAGGACGGCCGGGCCGCCCTGGTGTCGCGTTCAATTCGCAGGTCATTCAGACTCGGCTGTGGCGTGCCCATGTCGCCCCGAAGGCTGCCACGGCCAGGAGCAACCGGTCAATCGTGATGCGATGACCCTCCCCCCCCCGAAAACCAGTGTCATCCAGCGGATGACACTTCACAGCACCGTACCCGCTGGGTCGGACAGCAAGTGTCATCCGGCGGATGACACTTGGGAGGGAGCTGGCGGGGGGCGTGGTGTACGCGGGTTGCCGCGGGGTGGCTCTCGCCGGGCGAGGTTTGGAGGGGACATGGGATATCGGCTGCAGTCCCTCCGGGGCGGGTCTGGCGTCGGCGGCCGGACCGGGGCGGTGCCGTCGGGTCCGTTGCATTCTGCTGGCCTGGGTCAGGCTCGCTGGAGCTGGCCGCGCTGGCAGGACTTCAGGCACGTATCGATGCGGCAGATATGACCGACCAGCCACTGGGTGAGAAACTGGTGCAGTTCGCGGACCTGGGCGTTGGTTTGTCCCGTGGAATCATACTCGTGGCGCCAGGCGGTGTACTTGTCGATCAGGGCGGCGTGCGCCTTGCAGTTCCGTTTGGCGGCGGAGCAGCCGGTGGTTTCCATGATCCGCTCCTCCTCGCGGAAGTGGTCGACGGTGTAGGCGGCGAGGGAGTCGAGCAGCGGGGCGACCTGGGCGGCGGGCCACTGGTTGAGCTGGGCGCGTTCGATGTCGTTGATGATCTCGATGAGGCCCTGATGTTGGCGATCGACGGTTTCGTTGCCGGTCGACATCGTCTCGGGGTCGTAGCGCAGGCCCGCGGGTGCGACCTCCCCGGCCTGAAAGTCCTCGGTGGAGGACACAGGGTCGTTCGGTTCGAACGACCCTGCGGATGTCCCTGCGGCCGGTGTTTCGCCGCGGGAAGGGTTCCGGGCGTGGCCGGAAACCAGGCCGCGGATGCCCCGGATGACCATGCGCTGTGACGTTTCGCTCTCCCGCAGCACGGCGACGGCTTCGGAGAGCTGCTCGCTGGCGGCCTCGTTGCGATGTGCGATCTCCTGGGTTTTCGCCAAGGTATCGAGGGAACGCTGGGCGACCTCGGTTTCGGATTGGGCGGCGGCGACGAGGTCGGTGACGCGGGCTCGCGTGTGTTGGGCGTTGGTCGACATGCCCTGCAAGGCGGCGGCGACTTCCTTGCCCACGCTCGAGCCCTGGCGGGAGCGGGCCACGGCGTCGTCGATGCGACCGCGGGTGTTGCGGGCCGCCTCGGCACTGCGTTGGGCGAGGGCCCGCACCTCATCGGCCACCACGGCAAACCCCGCGCCGGCGGCGCCGGCCCGGGCTGCCTCGATGGCGGCGTTCAGGGCGAGCAGATTGGTTTGAAAGGCGATCTCGTCGATCACGCCGATGATCCGTGCGATTTCCTCGCCGGACTTCTGGATGCCGGCGAGGGACGATTCAAGCCGGTGCATGCTGGTGGCGGAGGATTCGGCGGCCTGCTGGGTGGCGTCGGCAAGACGTCGTGACTCCTCGACCAGCGACAAACGCTCACCTTGTTTTGCCACCAGATTGTTTAATGCCTCGCTGACTTCATCGTGCGCCTGTATCTGTGCACCCTGTCCGTGGGCCAGCGTCTGGGCGGACGCCATCACCCGATCGGTGGCGGACCCGGCCTGGGCTGCACCGCCGGCGAGTTCCTCGGAGAATGACTCGAGCCGGCGACCGATCCAGCGGCCGAGCAGCAGCGTGAACAGACCGGCGACGAGGACCGTGGCTCCACCCAGACCGGCGCTGGTGAGAACAAAGCCGAAAATGCCTTGCGTGAGGGTGGTTTTGACCTGGCCCACCTCGTCTTCGTAAGCCGCGGCGCCGACCACCCAGTCCCAGGGAGCATAGTAAGCGTAGCGAATCAGCCGGGAGCGAGGGGCCGGGTCGCCCGATTCCTGCCACGCGTGGCGCAGATGGGCGAAGGCGCCCGGTGAAAGCGAGGGGCCGGCCTTGACCAGTTCCCGCACGGGGCTGACGCCGTCGGCTCCCTGTTCCTGCAGCATGACTTTGCCGTCGAGGGCGCCGCCCTTGGAAATGACGTAGCGCCCGGCGTCGGTCCCCCGGGTATTGAGGACAAAGAGATGGCCGCTTTCGCCGATTTTGGTTTTTGCAAACGCCGCCTTCACATTCTCCAGCGCGGTGCTTTCCGGGATGCCGAAATATGTCATGCCGGCGACCCGCCCGCCCGCATCCTGCACCGGTTGATATGAGGCGAAATACCACTGGTTG
>JAEUGZ010000195.1 GCA_016794725.1 Opitutaceae bacterium
AAGGTGGGTGTGGTCATATCAACGCAGACGGGTCAACCTTCCCAACCCCCGGAACTTTCGAAAAGTTTTCGTTTCCGCGAAGCGTCACGGCGCCACCGGACTTACCGGGCGGTCACCCGGTAGGTCTCATTGGCTTCGCGAACCACCCGGACCGCGAGCGCCTGGGTGAGGAAGTCCAGAAAGCCCGGCAAGTCGTCGAGCGGGCAACTGCCGCCCATTTTCAATGTGGCGATGTCCGGCGCCACCGTGATGGTTTTTCCGTGGTAGGCGGTGAAGCGGCTGGCGACCTCGGCCAGTGTCAGGTCATCCAGGACGAGCCGTCCGCGCCGCCAGGCGACCGCATCGTCGAGCGCGGTGCTTGAGAGGGTGCGAAGTTCCACGCCCGCGGTCTGCGCACGCAATTGACGACCCGGGGCGAGGGTCACGGGAGTGGCCGAAGGCTCGGACGGGGGGCGAGTTGCTGGAATGAACTCGACCGAGCCTTCGATCAGTGTGACTTCCGTGACGCCCTGCGGGGTGAGCCGGACGTTGAACTGGGTTCCGGTGACCCGGACCAGCCCGGCCGGGGTTTCCACGAGGAAGGGGTGGGCTACGTCCTTGATCACGGAAAAGAAAGCTTCCCCTTGTTCCAAACGCAGTCGCCGTCGACCGTAGCGAAAGTCTGTTTTCAGTTGGGTCCGGGCGTTCAGTTCGGCCGTGGAACCGTCGGCCAGGGCGAGGGACTGCCGCGTCGCAGCCGCGGTTCCGACGCGATCGGTGTGGCGCAACCAAGGCAAGCCCCACGCGCCGGCGAAAATGAGCAATCCGAGGACGAGCGTGGAGCCGCCCTGGCGGAGGCGGCGCCGCCGTCGGTTGGCCAGTTTTGTGGTGATGTCCTTCAGCACCTCGTCCACGCGTCCATGGCTGCGCGGCCAGTCGAGCGGAGCCACGCGCGGCAAAGAGGAGGTGGAGTCGGGGCTGGGATCAGAGGAAGTCATAACCGCGGGCCCGCAGGTACTTCTCGCAGAGCTGGACACCCCGGGCGACCTGGTGTTCGACCGCTTTTGCGGTGAGTCCGAACTGACGGGCGACCTCGACTTGGGAGAGTCCTTGGAACTTGTGGAGGATGATGATGGCACGCGTGCGGGCCGGGAGCGCAACGACAGCGTCGCCGAGCAGGCTGATGATCTCCCGCTCGGTCAGCGCCTCCGCGGCATCCGGCCTCTCCTCTATGACGGACAGCGAGGACAAATCCCCGGCAGAGAAAACCGGTGAAATGCGTTCCCGCCGGATCAGATCGAGGGCGACATGGCGCGCCACCTTGAACAGGAACGCCTTGGCCGAGTGGATCGGTCGTACGGTCCGTGCCTTCCACAAGCGCAGGAACGACTCCTGGACCACATCATCGACATCGCGAACGGCGGGAAAGTGTCCCTTGAGGTAACACTTGAGCTGCCCTCCATGAGGATGAACCTCCTTGGAGAACCAAAGCGCGTCATTGTCCTTGGGCACAGTCCCGTCGTTGGAAGCGGAGGAAGAAGCGCTCACAGCCGTGGTTCGCCGCGAGCCAGTGACGGAGCGGCGTGGATTTGGCGAGTCGAAAGTGATGGCGACCGGAATTGCAGGCGCCGGTTGTATCTAGAATATCTTGTCGACCGAGAGGTAGATCCAGCAGGGCAGGAGGTTATTGGCGTATTCGGCGTAGCCGGTGGGGAAGCGGGTCGCCGGAGGCAGCCGGTCGAAGGCCTTGTTCACTCCGAGCATGCGGCGCAGGCTCCAGGGCAGGGTGATGCTGGCCTGGACATCGGTGGTGAACGCGGCTTGAGGAACTGGGGTAGCTTCGCTGATGCGCGGGATTGCCTGAATCGGGCAATCTGCCACCGTGCGGTATGATCCTGGGGAAAAAGGCGTGGGCCGCGTTTGCATTGGGGGTGGGTTTGGCCGCCTCCGCATGGGCCGGGCCGACGTTGCACCTCATCGGCGACTCGACGATGGCGGATAAACCGAAGACCTCGCCCAATCCGGAGACGGGGTGGGGGCAGGCCTTGCCGGCGTTGTTGAGCGATGCCGTGCGGGTGGTGAACTACGCCATGAACGGTCGGAGCACGAAGAGCTTCGTCGATGAAGGACGCTGGAACACGGTGGTGGCGGCGCTGCAGCCGGGTGACTGGGTCATTATTCAGTTTGGACACAATGATGAGAAAGCCGACAAGCCGGCGGTGTATGCGGCGGCACGGGGTGCCTATCAGGACAATCTCCGTCGGTTTGTCCGGGAAACGCGGGCCAAGGGAGGCACTCCGCTGCTGGCCACCCCGGTGGCGCGTCGGCGCTGGTCGGAGGCTGGCGAGCTGATCGACACCCACGGTGATTATCCGGCGGCGCTGCGGGCGGTGGCGGTGGAGGAGGAGGTCCCGCTGCTCGAGTTGAACCGGCTCACCACCGAGCTCGAGCGCGGACACGGCGTCGAGGGATCGAAGCGCCTGCACCTGCACTACGCCCCCGGGGTGCAACCGCGCTGGCCGGAGGGCGTGAAGGACGACACCCATTACTCTGAGTACGGCGCCGGAAGGGTCGCTGCGCTCGCGGTGCAGGAACTCCTGCGGCTGCAGTTGATTCCGGGGACTTGGGTGCGGTAAGGTGGCGGGTCCCCGGGGGGGCCGTAAAGAACCGCCCGCGACCGCACTTACGCGTCAACCTAAGCGCGATTCGAAGTCGCCGTCTGGTGGAGGTGGGGTCGCCGATCCCGCGGGATTGGCGTCGCGTGAAGAAACCGGACCACGGAGGCGGGCCCGGTCGGTCCCGTCGCGGCCTCATCGAGGCCGCCTCCAACTGAATCGCAGGCATTTCCAGCGTCCGATCGCTAGGTTGACGCGCATGCGCAGGCGCGGAATCGGCGTCGGTTGCGCGTTGATTGAAAGAGAGCGTTCGGCTGCCGTGTTTCGTGCACCTTTCCCCGGCGTCGTCGGAGCGACGCCCTCCACCGGAGGCTGTCCCATAGTGAAAAGGTGCTCCCGCTCCCGGGACTTCAGTGGATGCCCGGCACCGGTTCCCAACCGGGCGGTCCCTCTGAATATTCAAGAAAATCCTTGGCGAACCGGCTTGTCCACCGCAGGTGAGCCGGTCGATTCTGTGCGTGTCCCCCTTGCAGCTGTTACTCCGACCACCATGAACCGTCTGACGTTGAAACGCGCCTTGCGCCGATTCTCCCGGACCCGTCGCGGACTTGGCCGCGCCTCCCGGACGACTGCGCCTACCGTCCGGTTCGAGGGTGTGAGGCGGCTCCGCCTCGGTGGGTGGCCGGCCCTACAAGCGGCGGCGGGTCTCGCGGAGAAAACAACAGCAAGTTCATAGTTCGTTTTATTGATGCACCGATTTCGCCTCCTCTTTTTACTGCCGATCGCCGCAGTCACGCTGTCCGCGCAACCGGTGTCCTTCAACACCGACATCCGACCGATCCTCGCGGACAACTGTTTCAGCTGTCACGGGACCGATGCCGCCCACCGCAAGGGTGACCGACGCTTGGATACGCCGGAGGGTGCGAACGCGGAGCGCGAGGGCGTGCGCGCCTTGGTTCCCGGCGATTTGACCCAGTCCGAGCTTTGGCAACGCATCATCAGCACCTACGACGACGAGGTGATGCCTCCGCCGGAGTCGCACAAACAGCCGCTTTCCCCCGAACAACGCGCGCTCATCAAGCGCTGGATAGAGCAGGGCGGCGTGTACCAGCGTCATTGGGCGTTCGAGCCCATCGCCCATCCGCCGGTGCCGGCGGAGGCGCTCCAGGCCGCTCCAGAAAACCGCCGCGCCGGCCATCACCCGGTGGACCGCTTTCTTGCCCGCACCCTGGCGGCCAGCGGCTTGACGTTCGCTCCCGAGGCGAGCCGCGAAACGCTGATCCGGCGCGTGACGCTCGATCTGACGGGCCTGCCGCCGACCCTGGCGGAGGTGGACGCGTTTCTCGCGGATCGATCGCCTCAAGCCTTCGAGCGGGTGGTCGACCGCCTGCTCGCCTCACCGCGCTACGGCGAGCACTTCGGCCGGTATTGGCTCGATGCGGTGCGCTATGCCGACACCCACGGAATGCACCTCGACAACGCCCGCAACATCTGGCCCTACCGCGACTGGGTCGTCGGGGCGTTCAACCGGAACCTGTCCTTCGACCAGTTCACCCTCGAACAACTGGCGGGCGACCAGCTGCCCCAGCCGAGCATCGACCAGCTCGTGGCCACGGGCTACAACCGCAATCAGCTCACCACCGCCGAGGCCGGCGCCATCGAGGCCGAGGCGGAAATGCGCACCACGGCGGACCGTGTGGATACAACCGCGGCGGTCTGGCTCGGCCTCACCGCCAATTGCGCGTCGTGTCACGACCACAAGTTCGATCCCCTCAGTCAGCGCGAGTACTATTCTCTCGGAGCGATCTTCAAGGGTCTGGCGGACCGGGTGTGGGACGGCAACGTGCAGGTGTCCGGCCCGGTGGCCGTGATCGGCCGTGACGCCGCCGAGCAACGCCGCATCGACGCCCTGGCCGTGGACATCAAACCCCTCGAAGCCGCCGTCACTGCGCGGGCGGATGCCCTCGTGGCGGGCGAACTGGCGCCGCCCAAATACGAGAAGGTGCCCATCACCTACGAAGTGATCTGGGCCGAGGACTCGGATCTGCCCACGCCGTCGGCGTTCCTGCCGGCTCCCGCGGCCGGGGAATGGAAAACGGGACCCGATGTTCCCGTGGTGGGCGGCACGCGCGCGCTGCGGCTGGAAGGTGCGGCGGATCGGCCGTTCGCCTTCACGGCAGGTGATGTCAATCTGCTCGCGCGCACCGAAGCGCGGGCGTTTGTCCACATTTGGATCGACCCGGAAAATCCTCCGCGCGCCATCAGCCTGGAATTCATGAGCGAGGAAAAGACCCGCCGCGCCATCTGGGGCGACCGCACCGCGTTTGGTCCGGAGGTGGCCGACAGCGCCATCGTCCAGGGGCCGTTGCCGGTGACGGGTGCCTACGTGCGACTCGAGCTCACGGCCTGCGACTCCGGCGTGGATGAAGGCAAGGCCTACACCGGGCTGCGCGTCTCCCAGAGTGGCGGAGCGGCGTGGTATGACCGCGTGGGTGCGGTCTGCACCAGCCCCCAGGCTTCCGAGGATCCTCTGCTGACCAAGGAAGCGTGGATACGTCAGATGGAGAACGGCGCGCGCTCGATCAAGGGCGTGCCCCTGCGTCACGACGTCAACTTTCTCGCCGGACTCTCCCGCACGCAGCAGACCAAGGAAGAGCTGGCGTGGATGGGGACCTGGCATCGCAACTACATCTATGCCCCCTTGCGGGCGGCGATGGAGCCCGAGGTGCACGCGGCCCGGCGTCTGCTGGCCGAGCAGGTGAATTTTGAAATGACGCGACCGGTGTCACCCATTGCCCGCGAACTGCCCGAACCGCGCCCGGCGCGGATTCTGGTGCGAGGGCAGTACGACAAGCCCGGCGACCTCGTGACCGCCACGGTGCCGGCGTTCCTGCCACCGGTGAACAACGGTGGCCATCCGGTGACGCGACTCGAGTTTGCCCGCTGGCTCGTCCGCCCCAACCACCCGCTGACCTCGCGGGTGACGGTCAACCGGTTCTGGGCGCAGCTCTTCGGCGCGGGGCTGGTCACGACTCCGGGTGATTTCGGCACCCAGGGGGCGCTGCCTTCGCACCCCGAACTGCTTGACTGGCTCGCCTCCGAGTTCATGCGCACCGGGTGGGATGTGAAGGGCCTCGTGCGCCTGCTCGTAACCTCGCGGGCCTACCGGCAGGACTCGTCGGTTTCCCCGGCCCTGTTGGAACTCGATCCGGCCAACCGCCTCCTCGCGCGTGGATCGCGTCCCCGGCTCGACGCCGAGGTGTTGCGCGATCAGGTGCTCGCCCTCGGGGGACTGCTCCGTCCCGAGATCGGCGGCCCGCCGGTGCGACCCTACCAGCCGGTGAACATCTGGGAACCGGTGGCGTTCGGCGGCAGCAATACGAAGACCTATGTCCAGGACAAGGGCGATGCGCTCTACCGGCGCACGCTCTACACCATGGTCAAACGCACGGCGCCGGCACCCGCGCTTTCGACGTTCGACGCGCCCGCGCGGGAAACCTTCTGCGTGGGTCGCAACCGCTCCAATACACCGCTGCAGGCGCTGGCCCTGATGAACGATGTGCAGCACATCGAGGCGGCGCGGGGGTTTGCCGAACGCATGCTGGACCAGCCCGGCACGGACCAGGAGCGGTTGGAACGCGCCTTCCGCACCGTCACGGCAAGAGCCCCGGTCGCTGAGGAGCGGGCGCTGCTCCGCGAGTCGCTCCAGATTCATCGCGCCCATTTCACCCTGGCGCCGGAAGAGGCGAAACGCGTGTTGAGCAACGGTGAGTCCAAAGCCCGCGCGGACCTGCCCCCGGCCGAAGTCGCGGCCTGGACCCTGGTCGCCAACCTCCTGTTCAATCTCGACGAAACGCTCTCCCGCAACTGAGGCCCACCATGAATCCCTTTCACGAAGCGTTGAATCACCTCACCCGCCGCCAGTTCTTCAGCGGCGCCGGGCTTGCCCTCGGGGGTGTCGCCCTGAACTGGCTTGCGCCCCGTCTTGGAGCGGCCGGCGCGGCCGCCGGCGCCGGTGCGCCCGGATCCCGCGTGCATCCTGCGCTGGCCGGACTGCCCCACTTTGCCCCGACGGCGAAGCGCATCATTTACCTGCACATGAACGGCGGGCCGTCGCAGCTCGACACCTTCGACTACAAGCCCGGACTGAGCGGGCACTTTGACCTCGATCTGCCGGAGTCCATCCGCCAGGGCCAGCGCATCACCACCATGACGAGCGGACAGACGCGGTTTCCCGTCGCTCCGTCGGTCTTCAGTTTTGCACGCCACGGTCAGAGCGGTGCGTGGGTCAGCGACCTGCTCCCGTGGACGGCCAAGGTGGTCGATGACCTCGCGATTGTGCGCAGCGTGCACACCAACGCCATCAATCACGACCCGGCCTGCACCTTCCTCATGACCGGCAGCGAGATCCCGGGAAAGGCGAGCATCGGCTCCTGGCTGTCCTACGGCCTCGGGAGCGAGAACAACGACCTGCCCGCCTTTGTCGTGCTCACCCCCCGGTTCTCCCCGAAGGTTTCGGCCCAGGCGCTGTTCACGCGCATGTGGAGCAGCGGTTTTCTACCGACCTCGCACACGGGCGTGACCCTGCGCGCGCAGGGCGATCCGGTCCTGTTCCTCGATAATCCCCAGGGTGTCGATGCGGGCACCCGCCGGGCGATGCTGGACTCACTGACCAAGTTCAACGGCCTCGCGCATGCGCGTCACGGCGATCCGGAGACGCTCACGCGCATCGCGCAGTACGAGATGGCGTTCCGCATGCAGACGAGCGTGCCGGAGTTGACCAATTTCAGCAATGAGACCTCCGCTACCCTCGACCTCTACGGGCCGGAGGTGCGCGAGCCGGGCTCGTTCGCCGCCAGCTGCCTGCTCGCACGCCGGCTGGCGGAGCGGGATGTCCGCGTCGTGCAGATCCTGCACCGCGGCTGGGACCAGCATGGGAACCTGCCTGGCGACCACCGCATCCAGTGTTTGGACACGGATCGCGGCTGCTATGCCCTCATCACCGACCTCAAGCAGCGCGGCCTGCTTGACGACACGCTTGTCATCTGGGCCGGCGAATTCGGCCGCACGGTCTACAGCCAGGGCACGCTGACGGCGACCAACTACGGCCGTGACCACCATCCCCGCTGCTTCAGCGTCTGGCTGGCGGGGGGTGGAGTGAAGGGCGGAGTGGTGTACGGGGAGACCGACGATTTCTCCTACAACATCGTGCGCGACCCGGTCAGCCTGCATGACCTCAATGCCACGCTCCTCCACTGCCTCGGCATCGACCACCTCAAGTTCACCGTGAAAAAGCAGGGCCTCGAGCAACGCCTCACCGGAGTTGAGCCCGCCAGCGTCGTGCGCGGAATCCTGGCGTAGGGCGGGCAGGGAAGAACGGGTGAAACGCGAAGAGGCGGAGGCGCGGAGGGTGAAGTCGACCTACCAAGGTGGCTGTTCGCTGACCTCCAGGAATCCGCTCATGGTTGGCGACGTCCAGGTTCCGAGAATCGGGCCTCGCAGAGATTCAACGGGCAGACGCAAAATGAACGTCCGTGTACCGAGGGGCTCGGGTCCGCCGCGGAACCAGACTAAAGCACCTTCGGCGAGGGTGAGCGTATCACCGCGCCTGATGCCGTGAATTTCGAACGCATAGTCCCGCTCCTCGCCTTTGATGGAGCGAATCAATCCTCGCACGGATGAATCGCCTCTTTGCAGTTCTGGCTCGAGCACGAATTCGATGGGTTGATAGTAACCGCTGCGTGTTCTGAGTGCTCCACGGAGGAAGAGCCGGTTCGGGATCGTCCGAAATGCGGCGGGATTGTGGAACCGGTTCCGGTTCTCAACGGCAGCTTCGGTCGACGTCTGCAGGTCCGATGCCGACGCGCTGGAGGTGATCTCCGACTCGGCGGACGCCGCGGCCAATATGGGTTGAAGTTGGCGAGGCTCATCGGAATTTCGACGTTCGGCGGTTGTGACCGAGGGGAGCCCTAGAATACTCGTTCCTCGGTCGAAGATCGAACTTGTCCTTCGCCCATCAACTGGATGGAGAAGAAGGACTGAGAGCCAGACGCCGAGCAGGAAGCAGAGCCCGCCGACGGCCGCGTAAGTGTAGAAGGATCTCTTCCGCGACCCCGCTGGATCGGGTTTGGAGTTCAGGGCGCGTGGCGCGAGCGACCTTAGGGCGATTCGATCATCGCGATCACGATGGAGCGCTGGATTCGACTTCGGCCGCAACATCCCCTCTTTTGAAGGCAGGAGGAACTTCGGTCAACGAGGACCGGTGACAATCGCGTGACGAGTGTCCTCGCCTCCGTGCCACTGTGTCCCCGTGCGAACCCGGATCGGTATCTTGTCTGCCGAAAACCGACGAAACGACGGATGCTCCCTTTTCCTCTCATGCAAAGACCAGGGCAACCCGGGTGGGGCCAAGTGCCTGTCACTGGCTCACCTTGACAGACCTTCTGCTGACATGCATTTGTAAGTCATGCCGCAGATCACGATCCGATTGACCGACGAACAGCATCGCCTGCTCCTCAAGCGCGCGCGTCAGCAGCGGATGAAGAAATCGACGTACGTGCGGGCCCGCCTGTTGGACGAACCGGTCGAGACCGTGGCCGAACTCCTCAAGTGGGGGGAGAGTTTGAAAGGCCGTAAACTGCTTCGCGAGGGATGAGTGGGTACCTGCTGGATTCCTCCTTCGTCGTTCCCCTTCTCAAAGAGCAGATTGCTGGGAATGCCGGGGACGCCACCCGGTATTTGCAACGTCTGCCCGGGCCGAGTCGCGTCTACCTTTCCATCATTAGCTATGCGGAGATTCTGGAGCACGCCGCCAATCCGGCCGAACTGTCCAAGGAACTGCGCGGCCGGTTTCGCTTTGTCGGGGTGGGCCAGGACATCGCGGAACGAGTGGCCCTGATGCAGACGCGGGCGGAGCGACGAATGGGCGAGAACGATGCGTGGATTGCCGCGACCGCGGCCAAGGGCAAACTCACCTTGGTTGGCCATGATGACGAGGCATTTTCAAACCGGCCAGGTTTGACCTACGTGAATTTTCGGCGCTGAGCAGCTTCCCCAAACCATCCAACACGGTCGGAAGGAATCCGTTTATGCCATGGATATCCGAGGGTTGGGAATATCCGTTTGCCCGCGACCAGAACGGAGATAACCGGTCGTGTAACTGTGACGTTCGATTGAACCACGAATGGACACGGATACAAACGGGTTGAGTCACAATGGGCACTCACCTCGTAAGGGAGAACTGCTGGTATTCCGAATCCGTCCCGCGACTGCGGGAGCGCGTCAACCTAAAGACTGGAGCCTGGAAATACCTGCGTTCCGGTGGAGGTGGCCTCGGTGAGGCCGCGACGGGACCAACCGGTCCCGCCTCCGTTGTCCGATTTCTTCACACGACGCCAATCCCCGCGGGGTCGGCGACCCCACCTCCACCAGACACCGCACTTGGATCGCGGCTAAGTTGACACGCATGCGCGACTGCGGGATCCGCGTCCATTCATGCCAATTCGTGGTCCCTCGTCTGAAGGGATGGCTAGAATCAAGCCGATGCGGAGATGCGCTGCTGCCCGGCGGTTCGGGCGGTCCGAGGACCTTACCACCAGCGCCGGAGCTGCAATCGCAATTTCTCCCGGCCGCGGGTGAGGCGGTTTTCGACGGTTTTGGGGGTGGTGCCGAGGGCGAGGGCGATGTCGGCGTAGGACAGGCCCTCGAATTCAAACAGGACCAGCACTTCACGGAAGTGCGGTGGCAGCGCGGCCAGGGCGTCGCGCACGGCCCTTGTCTGCTCGGCGTGTTCCAATTGCTGGGAGCCGTGGGTCGCGGGGGCGGAGCCGGCCTCGGGGGTCTCCGTCCAGTCGTCCAGGGCAATACTGGGACGCCGTCGCCACCAGCGCAGACGGTTGCGGGCGAGATTGACGGCGATGCCGAGGATCCAGGGTTTGACGGACTTGGAGGGATCGAAGCGGTCGCGGTGCTGCCAGAGGCGCACGAAGGTCTCCTGGGCGAGGTCCTCGGCTTCGCTGGTGTTGAGGACGATCCGGGCGATCACCGCCTTGACCGGCCGCTCCCACCGCTGCATGAGCTGCGCGAACGCCGATTCATCCGATATCTGGATACGGTGCATCAGCGCCGCGTCGTCGGGCTCGGACGGATGCGCGTGCGGGGACGGTGCGCTCATGCCTGGAAACAGGAGGGTCGGGCTGCCCCTTGCGGGCTTGCCTGACTTTGAACACGGGCGGGCTGAGGCAGGCCCGCGAGACGCAAGCCAACCACGGTGGGACAGAGCCGGCGTGCAACGCGGACGCGCGCACGAGACGCGTTTCGCGTTCCGCTACATCCGGAGTGGGATCGAAGGAGGCGGCCACGAAACGGAGTTTCCCGTACCGCTACAGGTGAGGCTGCGAGCGGGCGAACCTCGAGCTTGCCCGCGAGGGACAGCCCGACAGAGGGAGGAAAGGCAACGGTCACGGCGGAGACCGGCTTCAATGACGGTGGGGGTTGACCCCGACGTCGGGGGGCGCGCGGTGGTCGAAGTCCGCAATCTTGGGCAGAACGAGGGCAAGGTAGCGTTCGGCGGAGGCGGGCGACATTTCGGCGGCGCAGCGGCGGACGTGGGAGGCGATGGCGGTCTCGCAGACCAGCTCCAGGTGCTGCACGGTGCGCTCGGCTTCGGCGAGGCGAGAGGCGTCCGCGCCAGCGGCTTTCAATGCATCGCGGGCCTGCTCGGCCTCCTGAATCGCCCGGCAATGGTCGGCACACTCGAGGGAGTAGTGGTCGTGCAAGGTTTTGATCCGCTCGTACTGGGCGTCGGTCAGGGCGAACTCCGTGCGCAGCCAGGCCATGGCGTCGCGTTGTTCCAGCGCGGCCTTGACCTGAGCGTCGCCCACGGTGTGGAACGCGGTGAATCCCACCGCCGCGGCCACGAGCGAGAGCACCGTGAGGGTAGTGACGAGGTGCTTCATGAGACCAAGTGACTACGGACGCAGTTTGGCCTGCACGCGGGGATCGAGATCCACCAGGTAGCTCACCACCATGGCGTCACGCCGGGCGCTGAGACGCGCCTTGCCGGCCACATGACCCACCCAGCCAGCGGATACCATCACCAGGGCGGCTGCGATGGACCAGGGCGCGAGGTGGGAGCGGACATAGGCGGGCCAGGACTCGCGGGCCCGGCTTTGGATGCGCGACCAGACCTGGGTGCGGAATTGAGGATCGACCGTGGGCGTGACCCGCCAGGTCGCCAAGAGCGGTGACAGGGGATCGTTGGGTGGCGAAGGATTCATGGTGGTCTCTACCGTACACTACCCCCGGTCGACGAAATACCCTCAAGGTTTTTTGAGGGTTTCTCAGATCTGGGGGTTAGGGTGGGTGATGAAAGCCTGTTTCTTGCGCCTGCGCACCCGTTGTCCCCGGTTTCTGCAACCGGGTGGAGAGCGGGCCCGCGGCCGCCGTCCGGTTTCTTCACGCTATGCCAATCCCCGCGGGGTCGACGACCCCACCTCCACCAGACGCCCATCGCGGTTTCCGTTGGGGGTGGCCTCGATGAGGCCGCGACGGGACCGGCCGGTCCCGCTTCCGTGGTCCTGTTTCTTCGCGCGACACCAATCCCCGCGGGATCGGCGACCTCACCTCCACCAGACGGCGACTTCGAATCGCGGTTACGTTGACGCGCATGCGCATCCGCGGGAGCGCCCGCCCGGCGCAGCCACCTGAAGACCTTCTTTGCCCATGCGATACGTCCTTGCTCTTCTCCTGTTGGCTCCGCTCGTGACTAGGGCGCAGGCAGAGCCATCTCCCGTCCCGTTGCTCCGGGCGATCGCGCAGGCACCGGCGCTGGAGGCGGCGCGTCAGCGAATCCGGGCCGCCGAGGCACGCATTGGCGCGTCGGGACGGCTGGCGGACCCCGAGGTCGAGGGTATGGGGTCGCGCCGGGTGGGACCGATGGACGAGCGGAGCACGATGTGGGAACTGACCGTGCGCCAGCCCCTGCCCAAGCGCGGTGAGCGTGCGGCGGACCGCGAGCGCGCGGAAGCCGGTGTGGCGATGGCGCAGGCCGATTTTGCGGTGATGGCGGGAGAAATGGCGGCCGAGACGGCGATGGCGCTGGCCGAGGCCGAGGGAGCCCAGGCACGGCTGCGACTGATGGAAACGCAGCAGGGCCGTCTCGATGCGGTGCAGCGCAGCGTCGATTCGCGCCTGGCCTCGGGGGGTGGGCGACTGAATGATCGGCTGGCGGTGCAAACCCGCATCGCCTCTCTGCAACTGGCGATCGAGGATGAACGTCGCATGCGGACGGATGCGCTCGCGGAGGTGGCCGGGCGTTTGGGTCTGCCCGCCGACGGGGCGCTGCCCGAGTATGCCGCCCCGGACCTCGCGGCCATTGATCCGGAAACGGCGGCGGCCGTCCGGCTGGCCGCCTCCCGGGCGGCGGAGGCGGCGGCGATGGTGAAAATGGCTCGTGCTTCTGCCCGACCGATGACCGCGGTGGGCCTGCGCCTCGAGCGCGAGCGGGCCGGTATGGGCAACGAGGACACGTTCGGCGTGGCCTTCATGTCCGAGATTCCCTGGCGGGGACGCCGTTACGCCCGCGCTGAGGAGCGCGCGGCCGAGGCGGAGCGGTCGGCCGCGCAGACCGATGCCGAGGCGGTGCGTCACCGTATCCGAACGGCCATTGCACGTGCGGAGCGTGCCGAACGTCAGGCTGCGACCGCGCGGCGCCTCAGCCGCGAAACCCTCGAGCGCTTCAACGCCGAGTATGAAACCCTGATCCGCTCGGCGGGCGTCTCCGGAGCGGGGGAATCGACCGTCTTTCTCGTCGTCGAACTGTTGGAAAAGGCCACCGAGACCGAAATCCAGGTGATCCAGGCCGACACCACAGCCCGCACCGCGCGGGCGGAACTCTGGCGGTATGCCGCTTCGGAGCCCTTTCTTCACGTGCAACCTTGATTCACCATGATCCGCAACCTGACTCTCTTCGCCGTTACGTTCGTCGCCGGCGCGCTCATCGCCCTCGCCACACGCGCCGCCTGGTTCGATCCACATCGCCATGCCGCGGCCGAGCCTGCGGCGGGAGGCGAGTATGCGCCGATGGTGAGCAATCCGCTCACGCCGGCCCCTTCCTCCGCGAGCCCGGTTTCGTCACCTGCGCCGACCATCCCCGCCACCGGGATTCCCGCGTCGGTCTCCCCGGGTGCTGCCACCGCGCCCCACGCCCATCACGGCGCCTCCACTCCGGCTGCACCCACCGCGTCACCGGAAACGGCCGCGACGGCTCCGGTCAATACGGTCTGTGCCATCTGTGGCATGGACGTTGACCCCAAGCTTCCCACCGCCGTTTACCAGGGCAAGACCATCGGTTTCGGCTGCAAGATGTGTCCGGCGAAGTTCAAGGCCGATCCGGATCGCTACGGTCCGTACTACCTGCGCAACGAGGTCATCAAAAAGTAACCGCCATGCGCCCCTCCGGACTCCTCTTCAGTGTCGCCGGGCTCGCGGTCGGTGCGGGACTTGTTTTCCTCCTGCCTGAGGCGTCGCTCTTTGTGGTGACGGAGCAGCACGCTTCCGCACTGGAAACGCCGGGTGAGCGCTGGGCCTGCCCGATGATGGACTTCATTGGAAACAAGCCTGGAGACTGTCCGGTGTGCGGCATGAAGATGACCAAGGTGACGGCCGGCGAACTGACCCGCGAACAGCAGCGTCGGATGGACGTGCAGGTGTCAGCGGTCACCCAGGGACGGGCCCGGGTGGTGGTCCGGGCGTACGGTGCGGTGCGTTACGATGACCGGACCCTCCAGGTCGTGATCCCGCGCGTCGCGGGACGCATCGTCAAGCGCCACGACGCAGCCCGCCACCGCGGCACGGTGGTCCAGGTGGGCGACCCGGTGGTCGATCTCTACAGCCCCGAGGTCTTTGCCGCGCAGGGCGACCTGGCGGCGGCGGTGAAGCTCACGGACCAGCCGACGATCCGGGCGCTCTCCGACCGCTTCCAGCGGTGGAATCTCGCCCCGGTGGCCGAGGCCATCCTGCGGGGTGCCGCCCCCGTGGATACCGTGACAATTCGCAGTCCCTTCGCCGGCCGGGCCGTGCTGGCCCTGGAGGGAGAGGGCGGCGCAATGGAAATCCAGCTGCCGCAGATTGGCCAGGAAGTGATGGCGGACGCTCCGCTGCTGCGCCTGGTCGAGCCCGACGCCTACATGGTCGTGGTGCACGTCCCCGAGTTGCAGGCCCGATGGGTCCGTCCGGGACTGCCCGTTCGGCTCTCCTCGGACGACAAGGGTGCCCTTCCGGAGATCCAGGCCGAGATCGCGTGGGTGGCTCCGGAGATCAATCTCGAGATTCGCGCGCGGGAGGTGCACCTGCATCTCAGCGATCCGGCCGGCCGGCTCCTGCCCGGCAGCCTTGTCAATGCCCGCTTCGAGAGCACGCTGGCCGCGGACCTCGAGGCGGCGGATCCGGCGCGTCCCGAAACCTTCGGAACCTTTGCCTTGGTGCCAAAAACCGCAGTGCTCTCCACCGGAGTTCGTTCCGTTGCCTGGCGCGTGGCGGAGCGGCAGCGCGATGGCCGCATGCGCTTTGAGCTGGCTCCCCTCGCTCTCGGTCCCCGGCTTGAGGATGAATTTGGCAACGACGTCTATGTCGTCCGCGCCGGACTCAAGCCCGGCGACGAAGTGGCCACGCAGGGCGTGTTCCTAATCGACAGCCAGGCCCAGCTCGCCGGCACCCCCAGCCTGCTCTTCCCGCAGGGTGCCGTGGCCCGGGCTCCCACGCACGTGCACTGAGTCGGAAAACAATCGGTTGAACCACGAATGGACACGAATGAACACGAATGAAGACGAGACCGGAAAGCGACAGAGCAGGAGGACACAGCAGGTTGGCCGGCAATTGAGCGGTTCTCCCATCCCAACTCCTCCGAATTCGTGTCCGGTGGAGGTGGGGTCGCCGACCCCGCAGAGATTGGCGTCGCGTGACAGAATCGGGCAACGGAGGCGGGACCGGGCGGTCCCGTCGCGGCCTCACCGAGGCCACCTCCAACGGAAATGCAGGAGGTTCCCAGGCTCGGTGGCTACGTGGACGCGCGGGCGGGACTGCGGGATTCGTGTTCTGTCGTCTGGATGGTTAAGAAGACGGTGGTAAATTTTCATGCTCTCGTTCTTCATTCGTAATCCATTCATCACCCTCGCCGCCACCCTGGCCTTGGCGGTCGCCGGCGTGTGGGCGTGGCGTCATGTGCCGGTGGATGCAATTCCCGATCTGAGCGACAATCAGGTCATCGTCTGGGCGGAGTGGCCGGGAAAGAGCCCGCAGGACCTGGACGCCCAGGTGACGTCCCGGCTGGCGCGTGAGCTCCAGGGGCTTCCGGGTGTGCAAACCGTGCGGGGCATGTCCCTCTATGGCGCGAGCTACCTCTATGTGATTTTTGCGGAGAAGCGCGACCTCTACGACTGCCGAACCCGGGTTTTGGAACGGCTGTCGCAGTTGCAGGGCATCCTGCCGACCGGCGTCCTGCCGCGGCTCGGTCCTGATGCGACGGCGATGGGGCAGGTTTATGCGTTCACGCTACAGGGACCGCGCGACCTGGAAACGAAGCGCTATGTCCTCGATCAGATCGTGGTGCCGGCGTTGCGCGGAGTGGCGGGTGTCGCCGAGGTGGCGCCGGCGGGAGGGGTGGCGCGTGAGTATCAGATCGACGTGGATCCCACGCGCATTGAGGAGCAGGGCATCACGCTGGATCAGCTCATGACCGCCGTGCGCCAGGCGGGACGCGATGTGGGGGCGATGAGCGTCGAGCAGAGCGGTGTGGAGACCATGATCCGCGGGGTGGGCTTCATCCGCTCCGTCGCGGACGTGGAGGGGATTGTCATTCGCGGTGACCGGACCAAGGGCGCCGGGGTCCGTCTCGGCGACTTGGCCGAGGTTCATCTGGGTGGACAGTTCCGACAGGGTTTGCTGGCGGATGGTTATCAGGAGCATGTCGGTGCGATCATCGGCATGCGCGTCCGGGAAGACCCCAAGACCGTGATTGATGCCGTGAAACGGCGACTCGCCGACCTGCGGCCGGCGCTGGCGCGGGAGCAGTTGATCACCGCCGCCTTTTACGACCGCTCCGAGTTGATCGAGGAAACGACGGCGACGGTCACCCACACGCTGATCGAGGCGATTCTTACGACGGTGATTGTGGTGGTGGCCTTTCTCCTCCACGTCCGCGCCAGCCTGGCGGTCGCGATCAGCCTGCCCCTCGGCATGCTTTTCACCTTTCTGGTCATGCACGGATTCGGCATCGGGGCGAACATCATGAGCCTGGCCGGCATTGCGATCGCCATCGGTGTGATGGTCGATTTCGGCATCATCATGACCGAGAACATCACGCAGCACCTCGTGGATTTGCAGGAGCTGTGCCGGAAGCAGAACCGGCCGATGCCGACCTCGCCCTTTGATCCGGAAATCACGGATACGGTGGTGCGGGCAGCTCAGGAGGTGGCCCGACCGCTGCTGACCTCGGCCGCCACGACGGTCATTGGTTTCCTCCCCATCTTTGCCCTGAATGACCAGGCGGGCCGTTTGTTTGAGCCGCTTGCGCTGACCAAGTCGCTCGCCATCAGCGGGGCGGTGTTGTTCGGCACCTTGCTGGTCCCGGTGCTCTGCCGCCTGCTGCTTCCTCCCTGGCATGTGCGCAAGCCGTTGCTGCTCGCGTTGGCCGGACTTGGCGGGGGTGTTGGATTCGGCTGGTTCGTGCGCGACGGCTGGAGTCTGCCGATGGAGTATGGACGCTGGGAAGTGACGATTCCAGGCTGGCTGTTTGCGCCGGTGTTTGGAGCGGTGGCGGCCCTCGCGATCTGGCGAATCGGACGGGAACGCCTTGTCAACTACGAGGAGAATCCGATGAGCCGCGCCATCCACGTTGCCTACGAGTGGGCCTACGACCGGATCCAGCGTCACCGTGTCACGTTCACTCTCACCATCGCGACCATGGCTGTGGGTGGATACCTCCTTGGAGCCGGCTGGCCGACCCTGAGCTGGCCGCTCCGCAAGCTCTTCTCCGCGGTGGGAGCGGATTTCTCGTCCACGACGCTGGACGCTGCGCTGAAGCGGCGGTTTCCCGGGGTGGGAACGAGTTTTCTCCCGCCCCTCGACGAAGGCAGTCTCTTGTTCATGCCGTCGATCCCGGCCACCGGTGGGCTGGGGGAGACCCAGCGGATCATGCTGGCGCAGAATCGGCTGATTGAGTCGGTGCCGGAGGTGGCGAGTGTCATGGGAAAGATGGGGAGGGCGGAAACCGCCCTCGACCCGGCGCCGCTTGGCATGATTGAGACCGTCATTCTGCTCAAGCCCTACGCCCAATGGCCGGTGCACGAAATGAGCGCGTCCGACGGTGGCAGCGTACGCCGCCCGCGGACCCTCGCCGAGGTGCGTCAGGCGCTGGCCGCCGTCGCGGACATTCCAGGGGTGGCGCCGAGCTGGCTGCAGCCGATCGAGACGCGGGTTGTCATGCTCTCGACCGGGATCCGCAGCCTGATCGCGCTGCAGGTCCTGGGTGATGACAGCGATGCGCTGGAGGAGTTCGCCGAGGCTGCCGAGAAGGTGATCCAGCCAACGCCCGGCGCGACCGATGTGCAGATGCAGCGCGAGGGAGGCAAGCCCTACGCCGAGGTACGCCTCGATTCCGCCAAGCTGGCCCGGTTCGGTTTGTCGAATGAACAGGTCATGGCATCGATCGAGTCCGCGTTGGGCGGCATGGCAGTGACTTACTCCGTCGAGGGCGCCCTCCGGTATCCGGTGCGTATCCGTTACCTCCGTGAGCGTCGGGACGATCCCGACGAACTCCTGCAAGTCCAGGTGGCGGCCATGGATGGGGGCCATGGGGCGATTCCCCTGATTCACCTGCTGGCGGTTCCGAGCGTTCACGAGCTGAGATTCCGGACAGGTGCGCCGGATGCAGCCAGCTTCCTCTCGAGACTGCCCCTCGCAGCGCAGCGGAATTTTGTCCTCCTCGATGCCCGGCGCGCGGAGCTGACCGTCGCCGCGGGCGACCCCCTGCCGGCAGCTGTGCGGGATGCGCTGGCTCGCGGCGAAGTCGAGCGCGTCCGGGAACGTCCGAGCGAGCTGGGACTCACCTACACGATCGGCCCGATGGCGATCCGGTCCGAGGGCGGAAAACGCACCCAGTATGTCCTGCTGAACGCCCGGGGACGAGGTGAGGTCGAAGTGGTGCGGGATGCGGACGCCCGGCTGCGGGCGGCGCTGGCCGACGGCCGGCTGTCGCTTCCCGCCGGTGCGACCTACCGTTGGGTGGGCCGTTACGAGCAAAAGCTCAAGGCGGACGCCACCCTGCGCTGGATCATTTCCGCGTCGATGCTGGTGATGGTGGTCCTGATCTACGTGGGCACCCGCTCGTGGCTGATCACCACCATCATCGTTGTGGCCAACGCGAGCGTCACCACTGCGGGTGGATTCTTTTTCGTCTGGCTGTGGGGGGCCGAGATGACCACCGCCGTGGTGGTCGGCTTCCTGGTGCTTCTCGGGGTGATGTTCAATGATGGCATTCTCCTGGGGACCTACATCCAGGAGCAATTCAAGACGCATCCTCGGACCGTCGCGGAGGTGCACCGCCGGGTGTTCATCGCGGGCCTGCGCCGCCGCCGGCCGGCGATCATGACCAATGCCACGGCGATGCTCTCCCTGATTCCCGTGCTGTGGTCCACGGGCCGTGGTTCCGAACTCATGCTGCCGATGGTGCTGCCGGTGGTGGGAGGCATGGTCTTTGACGTGGTTTCCCTTTTCTCCGTCCCCGTTTTCTTCACCTGGTATTGGGAACGCCGGCTTGCCCGGGAAGCGCGCGAAGGCGTCGTGTCCGGCGTCCCGGTGACGCCCACCTGATCCAACCCGGTCGAGACAGCCAACATCCACCCGTGCTTCCCGCAATCCAGTCTGTACCCTTTGTCCCTGATCGGGGCCTTGCCCCAAAACCGTCCCTCGCCATCCTTATGACCATGAATCGTACCACCGCCACCACCGGCCTCTGCGCGCTCGCGCTGGGCCTTGTTTCTCTCGGCCTGACGGCTGCACCCCAGGCTTCCCAGGCGACCCACGAACGGGCGGCCGCCGCCTCCGCCCCGGTCGGCAAGCTGGTTCCGGCCTCGGAACTGGACGCCGCCTGGCTGGAGAAAGCCCGTAAAGCGTATCCGCTGAAGCATTGCCTCGTTTCGGACGAGGACCTGGGCAGCATGGGCAAGTCACCGGAGTTCGCCTATCGGGTCTCCGGACAACCGGATCGCCTCGTTATCTTCTGCTGCGAAGGCTGCGAGGAGGATTTCCTGAAGGAGCCGGCCAAGTTCCTCGCCAAGGTGAAGCCCGGCGCGGATAAACCCGCCGAAGGCAAGAAGGAGCACGCCCACTGAGGGTGCAGTGAGACCCTGGCGACGCCAGACCCGCCCTCCCGGATGACCCGGGAGGGTTTTTTGTCGCGCGAGCGCTCGCGACGCATCACGGACATGATCGATCGGGGCGACAAGACGGACAAACCGGGCTGGGTTCGGATCTCACTTCACCCGACCATGACCGACGAAGAAGCCTATCGCCTGCTCGACGCCATCGAGGCGCTGGCCGCCCATCATCTGCACTGGGCCAGCGACTATCGCTATGATCGGCAGTCCAATGAGTTCGTTCATGTGCGCGATTCCGGAGCGATTGCCCGTCGCGTGCATCAGTGGTTTGATGAGTTTGGTGAAACTGGCGTCTTGGCAACGACTTGGGAACCCATGGGTCTGGGGTACGAGATCTAGTAAGGACGTAGCGGTTGGTTCGGATGGGAGGAGTTTGGCTTGGGGGGGAGAAATTCTTGACAAGATAAGTATATGCGCATTGATGGATATATATCGGTCCTATGAAAACTGAAACGTTGGTGCGTGTGATGGCGGGTGCGATGACCCTGTTGAGTGCAGCGCTGGTCTATTTCGTCAGTCCCTGGTGGCTCTTGTTCACCTGTTTTGTCGGAGTGAACCTCCTCCAGTCCGCGGTCACCGGATTCTGCCTACCCACCTGGCTCCTGGGAAAGCTGGGCTGGGTCGATTCCCAAGGCGTCATTCATTGGGGTGGTCAACCCTGACGACTGGACAAATGCCGGGCGTGCCTCCGACCAGGAGCATCGCTTGAATTGACTACCTCGATCTTCGCCATGCCACCGCTTCGCTTTTACGTCCTGCTCATTGTTCCGTTGGTGAGTGGAAGCGCGCATGGCGCGACCGCGTGGACTGTGGAGGCGGCGGTCGCCACCGCGTTGCGCGAAAACCCGGACGCCACCGTTGCCCGCGGGCGCATCGCCGGCGCCGCGGCCTTGGTACAGCAGGCCGACTCGGCCTGGCGTCCGCAGGTGACCCTTTCGGGTGGATACACCCGGACAAATAGTGCGCTCGGCGGACTGATGACCGCGCTGAATCAACGCACGTTCAGTTTCGACCGGGACTTCAACCGCCCGGGGCAAGTCGACAATCTCAATCTCACGGGCACGGTGGCTTACTCGATCTATAGCGGAGGCCAGGCAACCGCTCGGCGTGAAGCGGCCCGCGCCGGAATCCGTGCCTCCGAAATGGATCTGAGGGCGGTTCAACTGCAACTCGCCGCCGACGTGGTCAAGACCCTTCTCCAACTGCGCAAGGCCCGGGAGAGTGCCGCTGCGATCGAGGTGAGTGTGAAGTCGCACGAGGCGCTGGTCGCCAATGCGCGACTCCGTTTCGAAGCGGGAGAGATTCTCAAGGCCGATCTCCTCAGCCTGGAGGTCCAAACCGCCCAGGTCCGGGCCCTGTTGTCTTCGGCGCGCCGGGGTGCGGCGCTGGCGGCCCGGGCGTTTGTTCTCATTCTCGGTTTGGAACCAGCCGACGAGGGGGTGGAGCTGGCGGAGAACGATCCCGCGCTGCTCGGACTTGAAAGTCCGGCCACCAGCGACATCAGCCAGCGTCCGGAACTCCTCGGTTTGCAGGAGCGGCTGCGCGCGGCCGAGGCGATGGTGGCCTCGGCCCGGGGGGCCGGCCGGCCCAAAGTGAATGCCTTTGTCAGCGCCCAATACGATCAGGGGTGGGTCTCGGACCGACACGCCAACAGCGTGCAAGGTGGGGTGATGGTTGACTTCAATGTCTTTGATGGCGGCCAGGTGGCCGGCAAGATTCGCCAAGCCGCCGCTGAACTCGAGCAGGTCAAGGGTCAGCTGCGCAAAGCCACGCTCCAGGCTGGCTTCGAGGTTGAACAAGCGCGACTGGCCCACGCCGATGCCCGTGAACGGCTCGCGGTGACCGCGGTCGCGGTCGCGCAGGCGGAGGAAAGTGCGGGACTGAGCCGGCTTCGTTTTGAGAAGGGCAACCTCCTCGCAGCGGAACTGCTTGGGAGCGAGGGACGCCTGGTTGAAATGCGGCTCAATCGCATGGTCGCCGAAGCCGACGAACGCAGCTCCCTCGTCGACCTCCGTCGTGCGCTCGGCCTGTCCCCGGTGGTCCTTCCTTGAACTTTTGTTTGCCATGAAATCGCCTCTCCCGCTTCTCCTACTCCTGGTCCTGGCTGCCGGCTGCTCGCGTCATGAGCAAACCCCTACGCTGCAGTCTGCACTTCCTCCGGTACGTGTACGCCTCGCTCCAGTTGTGGTCGAGCAGGTGCCGCTGATCACCGATGCCACGGGCACCGTCCGGCCCGTGCACCGCGCGGTGCTCGCCGCCAAGGTCATGGGGGCGATCGCCGAATTGCCGGTGACGCTCGGCCGTCGAGTGGCGGCCGACGAGATGCTGGTCAAGATCTCGTCCGAGGACGCCGCTGCCCGAGTCACCCAGGCGCGCGCACAGCTCAATGCCACGCGCCGCGACCTGGCGCGGGAAACCGAACTCCTTGCCAAGGGTGCAAGCACGGCTGAGACGGTGCGCAACCTGCAGGACCGGTTCACCGGCAATGAGGCGCTGCTGCGGGAGGCCGAAATTCAGCTGGGTTTTACCGAGATTCGCGCTCCATTTGAGGGTGTGGTGTCCCGCAAGTGGGTGAATGCCGGCGACCTGGCTGCACCGGGCCAGCCCTTGCTGGAAGTGGAGGGCGCGGGGGGGTTCGAGGTGGAGGCGGGTATACCCGAGTCACTCGCGGGCGCGCTGACTCCCGCGGCGACTCTGGTCTGTGATGTACCGGGGGGGCGATTCTCCGGTGTGTTGCGCGAGGTTTCCCCGGCCGCCGACGCCGCCACCCGCACCATTCAGGTGAAACTGGCGGTGCCGGCCGGAGCTGCGGTCCGATCCGGGCAGTTCGTCCGTATCCAGATTCCCGGCTCGCTGGTGCGGGTGGTGCTGGTGCCGGCCGAGGCCGTTTCCCCCCGGGGCCAGATGGAGCGCGTCTTCGTTGCCGGCGACGGCAACCGTGCCGTGCTGCGTCTGGTCAAGACCGGCGGAGCCCGCGATTCCCGGATTGAGATCCTCTCCGGACTGAATGTAGGCGAGCGCGTGGTGATCGCTCCGCCCGCGACCCTTCACGAAGGCCAGTTGCTGGAGGTCCAGCCGTGAGACCGACTCCCGACACCCCGGCGGCGCGACCCGGCATGGCCGGGCGGATCGCGGGACTATTCGTGACTTCGAAGCTGACGCCCATCGCCGTCGTCGCTTCGATCCTGCTCGGCGCCTTTGCAGTCTTCATGCTGCCTCGTGAGGAGGAGCCCCAGATCAAAGTGCCGATCGTCGATGTGTTCATCGGCATGCCGGGCGCGTCGCCGCAGGAAGTGGAAAACCGCGTCACCCGCCCGATGGAAAAACTGCTCTGGGAAATTCCCGGGGTGGAGTATGTCTATTCCACCTCCAGTCCGGGTGGAGCCATGGTGATTGTGCGTTTTCAGGTGGGCAGCGACGCCGAGACTGCGCTGGTGCGGCTCAATCAGAAGTTGCATGGCAACACGGACCGGATCCCCGCTCCGGCGAGCTATCCGCTGATCAAGGCGCGCTCCATCGATGATGTGCCGATCCTGGCGGTCACACTGCACAGTCGGGTGCACGATCATCTCGCGCTTCGACGACTGGGCGCCCAGCTCGATGATACCGTCAAGTCGGTGCCCCAGGTGGCGGAGACCGTTCTCATCGGCGGAACGCGGCGTGCAGTGCGGGTGGCGATTGATCCGGCCGCCCTCGCGGCGCGGGGATTGTCGGTTGCCCAGCTCATTCCCGCCCTTCAGCAGGCGAACCGGCCGCTGCAGGCCGGATCCCGCCCCTTCGGCAACAAGGAGTTTCTGCTCGAGACCGGTGCGTTTCTGCGGGACGCGCGCGACATCGGAGCGGTGGTCGTGGGCGTCGACTCGAATCAACCGGTTTTTCTGCGGGAGGTGGCGACCATCACTGACGCGGCCGAGGAGCCGGCGAACTATGTGCTGCATGGCAGCGGGGCGTCCGGTGATCTCGAGGCGGCGGTCACCCTCAGCGTCGCCAAGCGTCCCGGGGCGAATGCGATCGATGTCGTGACCACCGTTCTCGCCAAGGTTGATACGCTGCGCGGCACCCTCCTGCCGGCGGACGTGGGCGTGACGATTTCGCGCGACTACGGACACACGGCGGCGGAGAAGAGCAACGAGCTGCTCTTGCACATGGGCATCGCGGTTTTTGGCGTCGCGGTGCTGATCCTGCTCTTCCTCGGCTGGCGCGAATCCCTGGTCGTGCTGCTGGCGATTCCGTCAACCCTGGCGCTCGCGCTGGTGGTGTTTTATCTGTACGGATACACCCTGAACCGCATCACCTTGTTTGCCTTGATCTTCTCGATCGGCATCCTCGTCGATGACGCCATTGTGGTGGTGGAGAACGTTGTCCGCCATGTGCGTCTGCCGGGCTCGGCGAACAAGCCGCTGAGCCAGACGGCGCTGGAGGCGGTCGACGAAGTCGGCAATCCTACCATCCTGGCCACCTGGGCGGTCATCGCCGCCATTCTTCCAATGGCGTTTGTTGGCGGTCTGATGGGACCCTACATGCGGCCGATTCCGATTGGGTCGACAGCGGCGATGCTGTTCTCGCTTATCATTGCCTTTACCATTACCCCCTGGGCGGCAATCCGGGTGTTGAAGCGACGACTTTCCGTCGGTGCCTCCCTGGGGGGACATGGCTCGTCGGACCATGACCAGGCGCCGAGCGATTGGTTTACCCGGCTGTATCATCGGGTGATGGATCCGCTGCTCGCCAGCCGCTTCTGGCGCTGGTCGTTTCTTGGGGGCATCGTCGGTCTGCTCCTTGTGGCCGTCGGCTTTGTTCTAGTCGGTGCCGTCGAGGTCAAGATGCTGCCGTTTGACAACAAGTCGGAGTTTCAGGTGATGCTGAAAACAACCGAGGGAACGTCGCTGGAAGAGACCACGCGCATCGCCCGGGAAATGGCCGACGCGATCCGGACGGCGCCCGAGGTGCGCGATTTTCAGATCTATGCCGGCACCTCCGCACCGTTTAATTTCAACGGACTGGTGCGTCACTACTACCTGCGCAAAGGTCCGAATCTCGCGGACATCCAGGTCAACCTGGTGGGGAAG
>JAEUGZ010000203.1 GCA_016794725.1 Opitutaceae bacterium
CATGGCCCGCGACGGCGTGCCGTCGAAGCACATCACCCCCGCCAAGCTGGAGACGGCCAGCACCTACGACACGGTGAACTTCGCCCGGAGACTCAAGGTGCCGGGTTTCTACATCTGGGGCTACAACGACGATGTCTGTCCCCCCACCTCCACCCACGCCGCCTACAATGTGATCACGGCGCCCAAGGAACTCGCGCTCGAGTTCGAGCAGACCCACAGCTATCCGCCGGAGCAGAACGATGCGATCAACGCCTGGGTCGTGCGTTTCCTCGGGTTGAAGCCCTGAGGCGCGGATCGCCTCACTCTTGCGACTTGCGCGGACAGGTGCTGATGCCCAGCAACGGGTAGAGCGGGCAGAAACTGACCACTGCCGTGAGCAGCGGTACGATTCCGATCAGCCCGAACCAGCTCTGGTAGTAGTATCCGGCACCGAGAATGCCGAGGCCGACGAGGATCCGGAGGGTGCGGTCGATGCCGCCAACGTTGGGTTTCATGGTGGCGTCAGCGTACCCGATCGTGCCGAAGGGCGTAAGTGACCAAGTCACACAGACGGAGTTTTTTCGGCCAGCGTCGCGAGGGCCGCGGGGCGCAGCACCTCGACGACGCCCCGTCCGGTCCTGATCCATCCGGCGCGCTGCCAGTCCGCCAGGGTGCGGCTGACCACCTCCCGCGCCGTGCCGAGGGCATCGGCGATCCCCTGATGGGTGCAGGGGACCCGCGACGAGGCGTGGACGGCCTCGAGGAACCAGGCGGCCAGCCGGACGTCGATGCGTCGAAAAGTGATGGCTTCGAACTTCGCCAGCACGTCGCCCAGGCGTTGGGCGAGGAGGGAGAAGACGTACTTGCGCCAGAACGGATGCCGCTCCACCCACTGATGAAACACCGAGGCGGGAACGGCCCAGGCCTCGCCCCCCGATTCGGTTTCGACGAGGGCGGGAAAGGCCTGATGGCCGAGCACCGCTGCGACCGAGAGCACGCAGGCTTCCTCCGGTTGGATTCGATAGAGCGTCACCGCCCGGCCGTCCGCGCCCATCTGGTACACCCGGATCCGTCCGGCGATGGGAAAGAGGATGGCCTCGCAGGCGGATCCGGGCGACATGAGAATCCTCCCGCTCCCGAATGGAACCCGGCGCGCGGTGTGGCTGAACTCGTCGACCACCTCCGACGGCGCGGAGACGAGCAGACGCAAGAGGGGTGACGACGAACGGGCGACAGCCATGCTCCACCATCGCCGCCCGGCCCTCGGACCGCAATGCCGGAGTCCCCCAGCCGAGTGTCATCCGGCGGATGACACTCCCCTGCGTCACCGCGACGTCCGGAAGACCCGTGACTGCGGCTTGGCGGACGCGGTGTCCTTACGAATCGACTGCACCAGGCGGGTGCGGCCCTCGTGTTTCGGTGGGACGGCGGCAGCGGAAGCGACGGTCGGAGGCGTGTCCGCGGTCTCGGTGTTCGCAGGTTTTCTGCCGATCAAGGTGACCAGATCGTTGACGGCACCCGACAGTTCCGTGGCTTCGCGGTCGAGTTCTCGGGCGGCGCTGGCGTTCTGTTCCGCGCCGGCGGCGTTGCCCTGCGTCACGCGGTCCATCTGCTGCACCGCCTGGTTGATCTGGTCGCAGTTCTGGGCCTGTTCCTGACTGGAGGAACTGATGCCGGCGGCGAGCTTGGAGACCTTCTCGCCCAGGACCGCTCCTTCGCTGATGGCCTGGCTGACCTCGGCGAACTGGCTGGCGGTCGTTTCAAGGTGCTTGCGCGAGTCGCCGAGCAGCCCCTGCGTATTGCGGGCTGATTCGGCGCAGCGCTGGGAGAGACTTCGTACTTCGCCGGCCACTACGGCGAAACCGAGACCGGCGTCGCCGGCGCGGGCGGCCTCCACGGCTGCGTTGAGCGCGAGCAGGTTGGTCTGGAAGGCGATTTCGTCGATGGTCTTGATCACCTGCGACGTGCGTTCGCTGGCGGCGATCGACTCCTGCAGGGTCTTTTTCATTGCTTCGGAGAGCGTGCTGATCCGGTTCAGCGTCGGGGACAGTTCGTCGCGGACGCACTGGTCAACGCCACCGGCCGCCTTTGAATTCTGCTGGGTCGACTCCGTCATCAACGCAAGGGAAGAGCTGGTCTGTTCCAGCGCCGCCGCCTGCTGGCTCGCCCCGTCGGCCAGCGAACCGCTGGCCTCGGCGATGCTCCGCGAGGCATGGCCCAGCTGTCGGGCGTTGAGATCGAGACGCCGGGCGACGCGGTCCATTGGCCGCACGATCTGTGTCCGAACCAGGATCCAGATCAGCAACCCCAGGACCACCACCAGCGCGATCGAGGTGGCGAAGGTGCTTCGCAGGTTCTGCCGGTTCAGTTCATCGCTGAAAGACGCCAAGCGCGCCTGCGCCTGAGAGAGCTTCTCGGTGGTGTAGCGGTAGGCAAGCACGCCGCCGATCCTGTGCGCTTTGAAATTCACGTGGCACTCGATGCAGGCGGGTGTGACCGCCATCGGGCGGTAGATTTCGAAGGCCGATTCGGTGGCGCGCAGCACCGGTTCCGGCGAGGCGAGCAACTGGTCCCGCAATTCAGGGGGCAGCGGTTGCTTCTTCAGGGCGGGATTGGATGACAAGGCGACCAGACCCTTGATGTTGTAAAAGGAAAGCTCCTTTACGCCGTCCACCTTGCCCTGTTCGTCGAGGAGTTGTTTGACCGTATCCATCTCCCCTTCGGACATGGCGTTGAGCAGGGCGGCGCCGGCCGCGCTCTCGACGGTTTTGACCCAGTGCCACTGCAGGTCCTTTTCCTTCGCAAGATTGGTGGCAGAGAGCCGCGCCAGCGTGGACTGGCTCGCCTGCTGCTGGACGTACTGAGAGATCCCGTAGACAACGATGATGCCCGCGATCAGGGAGCTGAGGAGTTTGGATTGGAGGGTCATGCCGGCCCGCCCGAGATCCAAGCGACGTGGCGCCACCGGTGCGCGACCTCGTTTTGACGACGAGCGATCCAGGTTCCACTACGGCACGACACGTGGACTGCCCAAGTCGGCCGCGGGTGCAGCGGTCACGGAGTCACCATAACAAAAGAGCCGAACACCGTTGCCGTACCGGTTTTGTCCCTTCGCCAACGCCGATCCTTACAAGGAGACGTCAGGTTTTCCTCCACTGAGCCCGGGGCGCAGACGCCAGAGTAAGAATAATTCTGAGCAATTCTGGTAGGTTGCGCAGCAGGTGCTAGGGGACCGGGGCCCTTTGTCTTCCACCGGTGCCACAAGCGCTATGCCTGCGGGCGCGGTTCGCGTCGTGCAGTCAACCGGCCCCAGGCGGTTGCACTGCGTTGAGCGCAGATCACCCGGCGCCGGGACGCGGGGCGCGTCCCCGCGGCGTCGGCGGAGCGACACCCTCCAGGTGAGCACCCTTCGGGCGCCTGGTGGAGGTGGCCTCGCTGAGGCCGCGACGGGGCCACCCGGTCCCGCCTCCATCGACCATGATTCACCCTCCGCGGCATGCGCCGCACCGTCGAAGCCCTTTGCCTTGCTCCCGGCGTCCCCCTGGAGGACGCCGCTCTGAGGGCGCCGGTTGCGCGTCGCCAACCCAAGGCAGCAATGGGTGAATCAGGCGCACGCTACAGACGTTCCGATTCGAGGATATGCACCCCGACTGCTGAGTTCAGGGCGGCTTCCAGGAGAGCCCGGGCGACCCGTTCGGCGGGAACTTCCCGGTAGCGCCGGGGGATGATTGGGCGGGCCAGACGCAGGACCAGGCTGGCGATCCGCTCTGCCAGCCGGAATTCGGTGCGCTGACCGCCGAGCAGTCCGGGGCGGACCAAGGTGAGCGAGGGGTATCCGCAGGAGCGCAGGGCCTCTTCCAGTTCGCCCTTGGTGCGGGAGTAGAACACCCGCGAGCGCGGGTCGGCGCCGAGGGAGGAGTTGAGCGCGTAGGCCTGGGCGCCTGCCTGCCGGGCCCGGCGGGCGACGGCGAGCGGGTAGTCGAAGTCGACTTTGCGAAAGGCGGCCTCGCTGCCGGCCTGTTTTCGCGTGGTGCCCAGCGTGCAGATGACGCTGTCGGCCGCCCAGACCTCGGTGGTCTCGGGCAGGGCATCGAAGTCCACCACCGGGTTGCGCAGCCGCACCCGTGACGGGACGGGCGTGTTCAGGGGGCGGCGCGTCAGGGCGATCACCTCCATCACCCGCGGATCGACGAGCGCCTGGGCCAGCACGGACTGCCCGACCAACCCGGTGACGCCGACCAGCAGCAGCGTTTTCATGAGCCGAGGTTCAGGAGCAGGCGGTTTGGTGGCGACCCTGAACGCCGTGGGCTGTCAGCGCGGGTCAACGAGCTTGCGCACGGCGGTCAGGTACTTGTCGCGGGTGCGCGTGATGACCTCCGCCGGAAGGCGCGGGGCGGGCGGCTGTTGATTCCAGCGCAGGGACAGCAGGTGGTCGCGCACGAACTGTTTGTCGTAGCTGGGGGGAGATTGGTCGGGGGCATAGCTCTCGGCCGGCCAGTAGCGCGACGAGTCGGGCGTCAGGGCCTCGTCGATCAGGTGCAGCCGGCCGGCGTCGTCGGTACCGAACTCGAACTTGGTGTCGGCCAGGATCATGCCCGCACGCGCCGCGAGGTCGTGTCCCCGCTGATACAGCGCCAGACTGATCGCCTTCACCTCCGCGTAGCGAGCGGCCCCGAGCGTGGCGACGCCTTCGGCATCGGTCATCGGGGCGTCGTGCTGACCCTTGGGGGCCTTGGTCGTGGGCGTAAACAGCGGGGCCGGCAGCC
>JAEUGZ010000228.1 GCA_016794725.1 Opitutaceae bacterium
GTTCCACCAAAACGAGCCGGACTGGCAGATCACGTGTTGGAACACGCCCGGGCAACGCAGGGCGACGAACGCGGCCGCCAGGCCCGTGTAGCTCACGCCGACCAGGACGCGCTGCTTCACTTCAGCCAACCCAGGAATCGCTCGGGCCAACGCCGTCAAGAGGTCCCCGGCCACGAAGTCGGCAAACGGGGGATGACACGGGCACTCAATCCAGCGTGCCGCCGGACTGTGGTGGGACACCATCACCAGCCAGACGGGTTCAATCGAACCGGACTCCACCAGCACGCGCACGGCACTCGCCGCCTCCATTCCGTTCCGATAGAACTCGCCATCCAACAGCACCAGCATCGCCGCTGGACGTTCGCCCACCGCACGCACCCAGACCGGTCGCTGGTTGCCCAGCACCTCGCTGGAAACGGCTATCGTGGTCTCCTCGCTGATCATCGGTTGGAAGTCCGTTCACAGTCAGGGACACGCCAACCGTGGCAAGACTACAGCGTGTACGAGCCGCAGGGGGTCTTGCCGATCTTGGCCAACCGCAATTTGAGTGCCGCGGCCAAGGACAGTCCTCGCTTGCTCCCCCGGGCGCCCCCCCGGCAGGCTTCCACGGTCACGGTGATCCCCACCACCGCGCCTCACGCTTCCATGTCACAGCCCGCTTGTCCCGTCTGCTCCCTCACCGATGTCCTCAGCCATTCCGATCACTGGGAATGCGCCACCTGTGGTCACGAATGGCCGAAAGAAGCCGTGGCCGAGGCCGCGCGGGTGGTGAAGGACGCCCACGGCAATGTGCTGGTCGACGGAGACACCGTCGTCCTGATCAAGGACCTCAAACTCCGCGGCTCCTCGGGCGTGCTGAAGCAGGGCACCAAGGCCAAGAATATCCGGATCGTCGACGGTGACCACGAGATTGACTGCAGGATCGACGGCAGTGCCATGGCCTTGAAGGCCTGCTTCGTCAAAAAGGCCTGACCCGACCCGCATCTTTATGGAAGACCCCACCTACCCCGCCAGCGATCCCTTCCGCGCCGCCCGCGAGGAGCGCGGGGTGCTCGACACCACGTTCCAGGGCAAGAAGGTGCCGATGATCCTTGGCTACAAGGACGTCCGGGCCGCCGCCGCCGATTGGAAGACCTTCAGCAGCGACGCCCCCTTCCGTGTGCCGATTCCCTCCGAGGAGGACGTGCGTTCGGTGCGACAGCTGCCGGTCGAAACCAACCCCCCCGAACACACTGAGTACCGCAGCATCATCGACCCCTTCTTCCGCCAGGCGCGCGAGCCGGAGATGGTGCAGCGGATGGACGGACTCATCTGCGAACTCCTCGACCACGCGGCCCGACGGGAGTCGATCGAGGTGGTGCGCGAGCTTGCCCTCCCCCTCCAGTCGCGAGCGCTCACCTACCTGCTCCGCATGCCCGAGTCAGCCGCGGACGAGTGGATCAGCTGGGGAATCCACGTGTTTCGCGACGGCGGCAATGGCGAGGCCAAGGGCGTGGCGCTCGAACGCTACATCCAGCGGCAACTCGACCGGGCTGCCGCGGCGCCGAGCGACGATTTTTTCAGCGCGCTGAACCAGGCGACCTATCAGAACCGGCTGCTGACCCGCGACGAAAAGGTGGGCTTCGCCAACCTCACCTTCGCCGGAGGTCGCGACACGATCATCCAGATGGTCGCTTCGATCATCGGCACCTTCGGCAGCCACCCGGAACTGCTCCGGCAGCTGCAAGCCCAGCCCGACCTGGTCATGAGCGCCACCGAGGAGTTTCTCCGCTTCATCTCTCCGCTCACCCACCTCGGGCGCGTGTGCCCACACGCTACCGACGTCAAGGGCGTGCCCGTCGAGGCGGATGAACGGGTTTCGCTCTGCTTTGCGTCGGCCAATCGCGACGCGACCATCTTCGAAAACCCCGATCAGTTCCAACTCGACCGCAAACCCAATCCCCACGTCGCCTTTGGCAGCGGGCCGCACCTCTGTATCGGCGCGCTCCACGCCCGCCTCATTGTGCGCACCCTCCTCCGCCGGATCTGCGACCGACTCGCCTCGATCGAGATCCTCCACGCCGAACCCAACCTCGAGCGCGAAGCCCACTACGAGCGCCGCGTCGGTTACGAGACGCTGACGGTGAAACTGCATGCCCGGGCCTGAGGCGTATCCATCTCGATCAGCCCCGCGGCCGCGCCTGCTCGCTACTTTCTGCCCCGGATCACGCCTGAAAGCAGGGAGACCAGGAACAACACGAGGAAGATGAAGAAGAGGATCTTGGCGATGCTGGCGGCGGTGCCGGCGATGGCGCCGAAACCGAGGATGCCGGCGATGAGCGAGATGATGAGGAAGAGCAGTGTCCAATAGAGCATGATTGCAGTGGGTTGAGGATTGACGTGGATCTTCCGGGGGCGACGGCGCTAGAACGCCGCGGAAAGGGTGACAGAGCCGAAGGCGCTCCAATCGTCGCGCTGGGTTTCGAACTCACGGGTGCGATGCACGAGCGTGGCCGTGAGCTGCCAGCGTCCCGCGATGATGCCGATCCCGGCGGACAGGTCGGCGACGAAGTGCTCCTTGTTCACCGACGGGCTGTCCTTCCAGACATTGCCGTCCAGGAACACATCATGCGCCACGGCGCGCCCCTCGGCGGCACCAAAGACGAAGAAACTCGCGTCACGATCCGGCGCCACCCGCGGATCACGGTCGTCACCCGGCGCCGCCCCGATCGCGCCGCCGCGCGAGAGCGCCACGCCGAAGTCAGTCGGCAGGTTGACGCCGAATCGCACCAGGGCCCCGGCATTGGCGTAGGTCTGCACCGTGCCGAGTGACACCCCTGCGTGAGGAATGAGGTCGAATCCGAGGCGATCATCGAGAGCCCGCGCGGCCAGCCGCTGGCGGCGCTCATACACGAGGTTCACGCCCGGCTCGTTGCGCAACTGGTAGTCCCATCCCTGGGGAATGTCGTTTCCGAGGAGGCGATGGACGGTCTTCTGGGTCTGCTCGGCACGGCTGTTGGAACCCACCACACCGGCCTGAATCGACACGATGTCGGCACGCCTCGTGTCCTTGGAGATGAAGGAGAGCTCCAGGTAGCTCCAGCCGGCGTAGGGTCGGTCCGTGGGATCCGGCACCGACACGTCCGTGTTGTGCGGCGTGTAGATCGCCTGACCGAATGAAAATCCGAAGTTCTTTTGTGTATCCGACCGGTTGACAAACGGGAGGGCGTTGAGAAATCCGCGCCGCCACCCGCGCTGCCCCCAGTCGGTCAGATCCGGGGTCATCCAGGACAACTTGGCGCCATTCGTATAGTGCTCATCCGTTCCGCCAAAGTAGTCGTTTTCAAAGTACAAGGTGAAGAGCCCGGCCTGGCGTGCCCGGCCGTTGGCCACCGGCTCGGGCACGGAGCGCGCCGGCTCCACCGCCCCGGCATCCGATGGGGGGACGGGAGCAGCCGCCAAGGGAAGATTCAGGCCGACGTCAGCTACACCCAGCACGCAGACCAGGACCGGAAGCAGGGAGGAACGGTTCATGCCCCGCCCCCTGCAGCCGAAATGCCAAACCGACCCCGGATCGCCCTAGTCTCTGGAAACCAGCGGTTTCACAGCAACCGCGGCCCGCCCCGGACTCCTCCCATCTGGCAAAGTGCAGGGTTCACCACCACCCCGGTCGCGCATTTCGCACGATGCCTCCAGCACCATCCCCGATGGAGCCTCACGTACAAACACCGGGCTCCCCGACGGCCATCACCGGCGACTCGACCGGGAAGAAGGTGGTGGCGCAGACCGAAGCGCCGCCCCCATAGTCGATAACGTTATAAAACGACGTGGTGGAGACAAATCCAGTGAGCGTTGAATTGATGGAGGGCGCTCCCGCAGCCGCGGGATGGGCGCCGGTTGCGCGTCGCGGATACCAAAATGGTCGGACGCAGCGGTTCGTGGACCGTCCCCCGGCGTCGTCGGAGCGACGCCCTCCACCGGAGCCCAATCTCAATCGACAAGATACAGCTGCGGCTCCTTAGGCTGACGCGCATGCGCGACTGCGAGGCCACCTCCACCGGAACACAGGCATTTCCAGCGTCCGGATCTTAAGTTGGCGCCCATGTGCAGCCGCGGGATCCGTGGTTCAATCGCGGTCCTTGGCTTCGTTCGTGTCCATTCGTGTCCATTCGTGGTCCAAATCGTTCGCTCCGCCTAAGCCTTGGGCTTGGGCGCGTCCGCCTGCTCCGGCGCGGCTTTCACGGCCTGCACTTCCTGAATCGCCTCCTGCAGGGAGCGCTGCATGTTCTGCATGATCGGCCCCATGCGTGACTGCATCATCGTCATCGATTTCTGCATCACGATCGGCATCTTGGCCACGAACGCGCGACCGGCCGGGCTCTCGTAGAAGGCGATCAGACCGTCGATTTCCTCCTGGGTGAAACTCTCCGCATAGACCTGGATGTAGAGGTCCTTCATGGCATCCCAGCCCAGTTCCTGCTTCATGTTCGCCATCAGTTTTGCGCGCAGCGTCTCAGCCAGCTTCTGGGCTTCCGGGGGCAGGGTCTTGCCGCGGAGCGCCTGGTCCATGCCGGCCTTCATCATGCCTTCCATCTGCTGGTACATGGTTCCGAGGAGCTTCTCCACCTCCGTGACCGAAAGCAGGCGCTCAATCGACGCCTGGCTGGGCGCTGCTGCGAACGCAGCCGCGCAAAATGACAGTGCACACACCACCGATATCAGGTACTTCATAACAAAAGGAGTTAGAGGCGGCCCAGGCGCGCAGGGAGGATTCCCCGCGACTTCAGCGTACCTACCGGGAGGACGCGACCTCCGGCGTCTTCACCACCAGCTTGTAATCAATCTCTGGTGACGGCGCGAGCACCGGCATGCGGGCATCCACTGCTTCGCGCGGCTCGACGACCGGCATGGCTGAAACGACCCGTGCCGGCGTGTCAGTCCGTTTCCCACGGATGGCACGGTGACGCGCCAGCGGCAGTGAGTACGGCGCAGGCGGGAGAACCCAGGACTCCGGACCGGGCAGGTCGGAAGGGGTCAGCCCGGGCACGGACAATGCCGTGTCGTCGAATGCCGGCAAAGGCTCCTTGACCGAGCCGAACGCCGCGGCCGCAAGCACATTTCCCAGCACCACAGAAACGAGGAAGGTCTTCATAGGAGGGAACCTGGATACGGCGTAGTTCGCGATCGATCCGTTCTCTCCAGTCCAACAGGTACCGCCCAGCCAAGCAAATGCCAAGTGCTGGAGGTTTTGCCACAGGGTGCGAGTCCGGCTACTTCGGACCCACGGGTGAATTCCCCTATCCCGAGCTAGGAGATCTGCCGCCGACCCTCACACCAAAAGCGACGGATGCCCAACCCTAAGAAAATGACGTACAACTCCCCGCGAACCAGGGGATTTACATTCAAACTCCTGCAATACCCAACCCCGAGGCTAGGGGCCACACCCCAAAGCTGCGACCATGAATCTTCAGTCATGGAATTTCACTCGTCTGTTGGCGTTGGTGATCCGTTATAGGCCGAGACCTCGCCTGTTCCAAAGACCACCCGCGCGGCCCTCCTGTACCAACCGATGCACCTGATCTTTCACCGCTTCCCTCGCTCCGGATCTGCCGGTGTCGTGCCGGCCGTGAACCTGTCTCGCACCTCGGCTCTCAACCCGCGTCGCCCGTGAGCAAACCCAACCAGCCCGTTCCCCTGACTCTCCGTCGCAAGGCAACGGACAGCCCCGATCAACCGGCGCGGCCGCGAAACCTCGGCCTGCCTCGGTGTCCATCCGTTTCGCTGCCCGCGTCGCCCTACCACCCCGCCCTCAATCTCTTCACCTCCCAGAAGGATGCGCAGACCTGTGCCGACCTGCTGGGAGCACCCTGGATCCCGTTCGCCTTCGCCTGCGGCTACCTGATCACGAACGGCTGGCACTTTCACGACACGGAGCAGCTGATCGACACGTTCTGCCCGGTCCCGCACGAGTGCCTCGAGACCATCCAGGAGATTGTCACCGAGCTTCAGAAGTCCGAATTGGCACCCAAGTATTTTCCGATCCACATCAGTCAAGCCCTGCGCGATCACCCCGTGCTGGCCGCCTTAAAACCGGCGGTGTTCGACGCGGTCTGCCAGATCACCCTGATGCGCCTTAACTACCCGCCGTTCAGCGGCAAGAAGGACGACTGGCTGACCGTACCCGCCTGGGCCCTACGCATGCCGAAACGGCGTGCGCGGCTGGCTCCGTAGCGGACGACCTTCCACGGACGGCGGTGAATTTCGTCGCCAGCTCAGCCGAAGCAGAGGTTCGACCACGAATTGACACGAATTCAGAGGGAATTTGGATCGGTCGACAATCCAAGCTCAATTCACCCCTACTCTCCGCAGTTGAAGACAATCGATCCGTTCATAAACCACGGATGGACACTGATAAACGCGGATTCGGTCTACAAGCAGTTCATCACCTGCAAGGTGAGTGCCCACTTTGGCTGAGCTCGTTTGTATCCGCGTTGATCCGCGTCCATCCGTGGTTCAATCGCGGTTTTTAGGTTGATCCAAGGAGGTACCAATCCCTCGCAACTCTCCGTGCTTGTCTTCAGCCTGTTTTGCGAAGTTGAAGACAATCGATCCGTATATAAACCACGGATGGACACTGATAAACACAGATTTTGGGAATCAGTGTTCTTTCACCCACACTTTGGCGTAACACTGCGGTATCCGTGTTGATCCGTGTCCATCCGTGGTTCAATCGAGCTTACTCGGTTCATTCGTGTCGATTCGTGTCAATTCGTGGTCTATCGTCTGTATCGCTCGAAGCTACGACGTCAGCGCGATGAGCGTGCCCAGGATCGCAATTCCGGCGGCCAGCAGCGACTCGCCCGCGATGAAGCCGGACGCGAGGGGAATGGAGTAGCTGTCCGATGACTTCTTGTGGATACGTGTCCAGATCCAGACAATCACGGCACCGATGGCGAACGCCTGGCAGTCCTTGAATTGGAGCACCCAGGACAGGCCGAGGCCCATGGTCGACGGCAGGTAGGGACGAAACCGCGGGGCGAGCTTTTCGACCAGCGGGAGCAGCACACCCAGGAGCGCCCCGACGAGGATCGCCACCTGGGCGCTGTGAGGCAACTTTTCCAGGGCATTGCCACCTCCCGTCAGCACGTCCGCCACCGCCTTCCACATATTGGTCGCCGGAGGATTGAATCGCTCGAGTGCAGCCTTGTCCGGCACCATCAAAAACCACGCCGGGACCACCGCCAGCGTACCAAAGAAAATCCCGAGAAACTGCGCTTGAAACTGGCGGCGCGGATTCGCGCCGAGGAGGTAGCCGCTCTTCAGGTCCGTGAGCAAATCGGCGCTCGCGGAGGCCGAATTGGCCGCTGTCGAGGCGGAGATCAAGTTGTGCTGTACGTTGCCAGGCGAGAGCAACGCAAACGTCAGTTGCATGACCTTGCCCATCGCCCCGATCGGCGTGGTATCCGTCTCCCCGGTCGCACGCGACGCCACCATGGAGAGCCCAAAGGACAGTGCCACCGCCACCAGCCCAAGCCAGAGGTTGATGTGAAACGCCACGTACTGCACCAGGAGCATGGCAATTGTGATCGGGACGAGGCCGGCGATCATCCACGACACCGGCACCTCCACCGCCTTCATGCGCGCATCGACCTCGGCCGGTGCGGTCGCGCCTCCCTTTTTGCGAAAGGAAAACGCCCGGGCGATGGTCGACCACTGCAGCGCAAACGCCGTCAGGCTCGCAAACACCATCAGTGCCGTGCCTCCCCAGAGTGCCCAACGAGGCAGGTGATAGAGCATACCGCCACCGATCATCGGGATGGACACCAGGTAGGATGGGTCGGCGGCATGCGCCGCATCGAGGGCGATCAACTGGGGACCCACGACAAAGTAGAGGAGGATGCCGCCCGCGAGCATCGAAAGCGCCACGCGCACCCCGACAATCATGCCCGCGCCGATCAGCAGGAGGCTGGGATCAAATCCGAAGCCGAGCAACTGCCGCCCATTCACCTGCCAGTACCCCGCAGCCGGGATCAAGTCGGGCAGGCGCAGGTGGGCGCGTTCGAGGAACGTGTCGAGGGCTTTGACCGCCCCTTCGGGAGCCTTCAACAAGGCGACAAACATGCCTGCGATCAGCCCTCCGATCAGCACATAGGCCCGGAGCAAGGCGTCGCGTCCGCGGCTGTAGAGACTCCTCAGGGTCGTGGCCGCGGCGATACCGGTGGGAAACGGAAGTTTCTCCCGATTGACCATCTGCCGCTTCATCGGAACGGCAATGAACACACCCAACGCCGCAGTGCACAGGGTGAAGATCGCAACGACCAGCCAGGGCTGGTGATGTCCCTCGATCAGCATGAGCGCGCCAAACCCCGTCGCGATCGTCGACCCGGTCGAATAACCGGCGGCGGAAGCGGTCGACGCCATGCAGGTGTTCTCGAGAATCGACATCTGCGAAAGCCGGCCGCCTGTCAGCGTCCGCAGCAGATTCCAGGTCACGAAAGAAATCACCACCGCCGTGATCGCCACGCCAAACGACCAGCCGATCTTGAGCGTCGTGTAGAGATTCGCCGCGCTCATGAACATGCCAATGATCCCACCCATGACCAGGGCGCGGATCGTCAGCTGCGGCATGCGATCGCCCTGATAGACCTTCTCATACCACTCGGCCTCGGTCCGGCCGGGATCGATCCCGATGGCAAACGAGTCCTCTACGGACGGCGGCGGAGCGTCTGGACCAGGTTGGGTAGGCGAGCTCAAGGGAGGCAGCGAGTCAGCCGAGCCTAGCCCCGCCGGCGCCCGGACGAAAGCGAAAATAATGCAGATCAGCACGATGCAACTTCGTCGCTCGGGTGCGTCACTCCTGCAGCGGAGCCGTACCGCTCCGGGCGTGCGAGTCAAGTTGCGGCACGGAACTCGGAACCTCCTGCGTTGTGGTTGGCGGTGGCCTCGGTGAGGCCGCGACGGGACCGACCGGTCCCGCCTCCGTGGTCTGAATTCTTCACGCGACGCCAATCCCCGCGAGGTCGGCGACCCCACCTCCAACGAACACCGCCCCTGCATCGGGCTTAAATTGGCGCGTTTGCGCTCTGCGGTGCCCCCCCCGGTCGGTCGACGCGGACGGAACCGGAATCAGGTCAGGTGGGCGCCCTGCGTTTCGACGTAGACGGCGTACAGACTGGTGCTGGCAGTCATGAAAAGCCGGTTACGTTTGGTGCCGCCAAAGCAGACATTGGAGCAGATCTCTGGCAGCAGAATCTGGCCGATGCGCTGGCCATCTTCGCCGGCGAAGACATGCACGCCGTCGTAGCCCGCCCCCACCCAGCCCATCCCGGCCCAGATGTTGCCCTCAGTGTCGCACCGGATGCCGTCGGCAAAACCGGCCTTCACCGTTCCGTCGGGCATCTTCAGCTTCATCGAGGCAAACTCACGCCCGCGCTTCAGCTTGCGACCGTCGACGTCCCACACCTTGATCACTTTCGGGGCGTCCGGATAGTGACTCCCGCCGGTGTCGGCCACGTAGAGCTTCTTGTAGTCGGGCGAGAAACACAGCCCATTGGGTTTGAAGACCTCATCCGTGACGCGCTCGATCCGCCCGGTTTGTCCGTCGATGACGTACACCGATTCCTTCTGGTAAGGCTGCACCGAGCCCGTCGCCGCCCGGGCACCTTCATAGTTCATCAGCGCACCATAGCCGGGGTCGGTGAACCAGATGTCACCATTCGGGTGCACCACAGCATCGTTCGGACCATTGAGTCCCTTGCCGTCCGCCGCCGCCGCCAGCACCGTCACGGTTCCGTTGGGTTCATACCGCGTGACGCGTCGCGTGAGGTGCTCGCACGAGATCTGCCGACCCTGAAAATCAAAGGTGTTGCCGTTGGAGTTCTGGGATGGCTGGCGGAAGGTGCTCACGTGACCGTCCTCCTCGAGCCACCGCAGTTGGCGGTTGGTGGGGATGTCGCTCCAAACCAGGTAGCGTCCCGCGCCATTCCAAGCCGGACCCTCGGCCCAGAGCATGTCGGGGTGGTGGTAGAGTCGCTGGATGGGCGTGTTGCCGAGCTTGGCGGTGAAGCGCGGGTCGAGGGCGAGGATGTCCGGGTCCGGATACCGCGTGGGCACCTGACCCGACCAATCGCGTTCGGCCCCGCGCGCCCAGCCCGGCAGGACGGCGGCGGCGGTCACGGCCGCCGCGCGGCCCAGAAAGCCCCGCCGGTCGCAGGTGGCGGAGGTTGTGGAGGGGTTGACAACGGCCGGAGCCTGGGGATGGGGTGTGGAATTCATGGGGTGACAGCACCTTGCCCAACTGCAGAAAAAAGGGAAACCAGAATTCGAGCTGCACGGGTATTCCGACACCCCCAGGCCCGTTTCATGAGTGCGAACGATCCGCAAGCCGCGAAATCACCCTGCAGCGGGAAGCAATCGGTTGAACCACGAATTGACACGAATCCAAGGTTCAGCGGAACGAAGCGGGACCCTGCCAACCCGAGGAGTGAACCGTCCCCTCGCATCGTTCCGTTCACAAACCGCGGATGAACGCAGGTCCCGCAATGACGCAGGCCCGTCAACCTAAGGATCGGGCCCTGGAAAATCGGAGAGTTCTGGTTGGAGAGTTTTGGTTGGAGGTGGCCTCGGCGAGGCCGCGACGGGACCGACCGGTCCCGCCTCCGTTTTCCAATTTCTTCACGCGACGCCAATCCTCGCGGGGTCGGCGACCCCACCTCCAACAGACGCCTACTCTGGTTCGCGCTAAAACTAACGCGCAGGCGCGGCCGCGGGACTCGGGGACTCACGTCTGAAAAGTGACGACGTAGGTTTCAGCAGCGTCCGCATCGGTCGAGGAGCGGCCACCTCAGCGTGTGTTGAGAAACCACGCTTTCCACGAAACCCAAGCCGTAAACAGACCCACGGCAGCCAGCGTACCCACGAAAGCATACGGATCGCCCGGGCCGACGCGCCAGGCGACGAACAGCAAGGGGGTATCAACGATGAGCATCGCGAGAAGAGCATCGCGGGTTCGGCGATACCGAGGACTCTTGTACCTCGGGTCGACCGGCGGCATGGTCTCACATTGCCTCTGCCGTTCCGCGTTGCGCCGGAGAATCTCACGCACGTCGTTGGGATCAGGAGCGGGGTCGTTCTCAATCATACCGGTCGCAATCCCTTGGAGTACGCACCGTTTCTTTTGACGCAATCACGAACCCATTGTCGCGCGCATAACTCCAAATCGCAGCGTCGTCTGGCTCCATCATTCTTAAAATCTTCACGTGCTCACGAACCGCTCCTTTCGCCACACACCATCGGGGTGATCCGAATCGCCTAGCTGGCCAAACCTTCATTCACCACGATGGTTCCTCCGATGAAGTCGTGAATCGATCGCCTCTTGGGATTGAACAGCGCAGTGACGGCATCAGCGATCCACCAGTAATTTGGGAGGCGCTGGATGGCAACATACACCGCGATAAGCAGGGCGGGCTCCCGGCCTGATTCCGACGCGAAGAGAACCACTTCCACAATGAAGTAGATCAGATTGATCGCGATCAGCGGTGATTCACGTTGCAGTGATTGCCGGTAGGAGATGCGAGTTTCGGTGTCCGCGCCTACCACGCGCACCTTCATCACTTTTTTTCCGATCGTCTGCCCATCGCGACCGTGGAGGATCACGAAATAGGCCAGATTCACGAGGACCATGAGAGTCTCGACCAACCATGCGACCAGGGAAGGCATGTCCACGAGCGTCAGGACCAGGAAGAAGGGAAGCGCCACGATCGAATCAATGATCCCGGCAACAAATCGCGCACCTAACGTTTGGTAACGGTGGTCACTCATCGGGGGGGTGGCAAATGGCTCATAGCAGTAAAAGCAGTTTCGCGGATTGTGAAAACGATCGAATTCGATCAGGTCGAGTCAGCGAACCGGTCCGTGGCTACTTGCTGGGCTCCCTCGGCAATAAATTTCCCATCACGTGCCTCGGCAGAACTGCGCGCTGCTGGAGCATCTCCAGGCCAGGCTTCGATCCGACGATTGCTTGGATGGGTGTCCCATGGCTATTGCGAGGCGAGTCAGGTGAGCGAAGGCGGCGCGGACGCCGACTTCCCGACTGCTTGCTCTGGCGATTGCAGGTACTTCCTCCACTCGTCAGATTCGGCAGTGCGCTTGAGGAGGGCGTTCCGGTTCTCGATGAAGCGGCGCATATACGGTTTGAGGAAGAGGCAATCTACCATCCTCCCGAGAACACCGAACGGCGAATGGAACTCGAAGCGGTCCATCATTACTGTCTTTCCATCGCGCTCCTCGAAGCGGTGATCATGCGTCATCTGCCGAAACGCTCCTTCGAGCATGCAGTCCTGGAAGTGTTGCGGGCGCTCGAATTGGGTCATCCTCACGCGAAGCCGCTGCTTCAGGCCGAAATGGCGCGCTTCCCAGGTCACTTCTCCGCCAGCGCCGAGCAGCCCGGACTTTACACCGGCCACCGCCCGCTCACCGGTGTGCGCCGCCGTGTCCTGATGCGCGTCAATACTCCGCGCCAGATCGAAGACCCGTTCTCGCGGAGCCGAGATCACAGTTTCAAGATGGATGACAGCCATATTCACTCTGCCTGACGCGCCTCGTCATCGGCGGGCGCATTGCGTAGGTTCCGGACCGGTTGCCAGCCCTCTTCTTGTATCAAGTCATGGAACACCTGGTTCTGAAGCTCTTGACTGAACTCGTTGAGATCTTCGCGCCGAATGACTCCTGCGCCCCGCATTTCAACCAGGCGCACCCGCATCGTTGACCGACGAATATCATCGAAGCAGCGCTGCAAGGTCCGAGCTTCCTTCACAATCCACCGTTCGGCCCTCCAAAAGCGATCAGTCGGCGTTTGGTTCGTCTCGGTCAGCACCGCGGCAATACGAGGATTCTTTTCCGCAAGGTAGCGTTCACGCCACACCGGCAACATCGTTCGGAACTTCTTCCAATCGGACTCGAGAGGCTCGTTCATGGCTGTACGCGCTGGTCGTCGGATCTTCCGCCAGTCTTGGCAGTTCCCCGCAGATAGCGATTCATGAACGCACTGTTACCAAACTCACCGTGAATTGCTTCGTGATGATCTGCATAAAGGATAACCATTCCGTGATCTGGAATCAGGAAAACGTCGTCAGCCACCAAGCACCGGCGGTTCAGCCACCAGGATATCGCGATATCGCGCAACAACCGATTCCCACGGCTGTGCTCGAACCGTCGATCCCTCCAGGCTACCCGTGAGATCGGTATTTTCCATGGCATGCCGGCGTCGATCGCTGCCGGGTTGGTTGTCACTCTTCGAATCGGAATGGGTAGCCGTCATCATGTTTCTTCCGGTCTCCGGGAGTCATTCGCTCGCGCAACAACCGCACCGTAAACGCCCCCCTGGCTATGCCGTTTTCGATGCAGAGCCAGTCGGTGATACGGCTGGTGGGAAACCGGACCCGTCCGCCGCCCTTTACGGACTTCAACCAGGCGGGCTCCCCTAACAAAACACCTGCCACCTCCTTGGCATTTCGATCCGCCACACGTACCCACATATGCTCCCCCTCGTCGGTGCTTCCCGGATCGGTGAAATAGACCTTCAGCAGACCAGTAAAGACCTCCCCTTCCCTCTCCCGCCGCTGCCAGAACTCGGGCAACGTGCGCTGCGCCTCAGCGATTGCCGCGTTCATCTCAGCGTCGTTCTTCGAGACTTTAAAAATTCTATCCCCGTTTCGCGAGCAGCCGACTAGCGACAACGCCAAGAATATCCACAGTATATATTTCATAGTCTTATGGTTATATCAAGTTTGAAGATGATTCAGCCGACCATCCAGCGCAGCCCCTGCGCCGGCCGGACGTACGACGGCCGGCTGGCCGCATGGGTTCGAGCAGGAGCGCCGGATTGTGTACTTCATGAAATCCAGGTGCCATGCGATGTGAGCGTATAGACCTTCCATGGGGTCCAAACATACCAGCCTTCGTCGCCGCTACCCTCGTGCGAGGTCAGCACGTAGTCAGACCTCGCCCTGAAAAGGAATGGAGCTGGACACATCAATTCCTGCACGTCGAACTTCCAGCCGCCTGCGATGCTTCCGCGGATCTGCCTCGTCAACGATCCCGGAGCTGCCAAACATGTCACGAGCCACAAAAGCAGGTAGATCGAGACGATACTGGCTATGACTTTCAAACGAGTGGACATGTCTCTTGCCAATCGTATCAGATCAGTGGCAACGACGCAGTCGGCGCTGTCTGCATCGTCTCGCTTGGCCGCTTTTCTCTTATATTAACGGAACACATCGTAAATGTCGGAAATGAAGTCGCCTATCCAGTTATTGAAGAGGAATCCCCAAAGGGAACACAATAACACGATGCCAATGAACCACGGCCACGATATGAACTCAGCCAGCCCAACCACGGTCGCTTTATCAAAAGCTATTGGGGCGCGATCATCAGAATGGCCATAGCCGATCGAGAATATAACCAACCCAGCGAAGATCCCGACCAAAGCGCCCCAACCAGCGTTCGCAGTGCGAAAGGTACGTTGGGTTCTTTTCATATCGTCGACCGCCTACGGCGAGCCCCGGCCGCTCGGGGACGTTGGAAGACCGTGTTGGTTTGGTTCATTTCGTCTCAATACCAGCAGGGTAAAACCCTGCTTCGAATCTTCGCTGCCCACGCTTAGCGAAACTGAAGAAATCAGAATACCGTCGTGCTCAAGAACGCAGTCTTTCGGAACGAAGATCTCAAAGCCACGAAGTTCATTCAGCGACACATAGTATCCACGGGAAATAATAAATCCATCAGAGCGCCGCTCCGCTAGACGCACCGGGAATCGCAGCCCTTCCTTGGGAAGCTCTCGCTTACCGATAAGCGTTATGAAGGCGCTATAGGTAGCTGAAACAAGGACTTCCTCCTTCTCGTCGCATGCAATCATCTTCGCCAGATAGCCGGTGTCGACAGCCGCACCAAGTGATTCGATCAAGAGCAGGAAAAGGAGGAACCGCATATTTTACTCTTGGGGCGGGGCAATTTGGCGAAGCTCGGTGAGCACCTGCTGACCACACTCAAAGAGAACTCGCGCGGGAGAATCTGCCTTTTCCACGTCCGTCATTCGAAACGACACAACTCGAGTGCCAGACGGGGTAACCATATAGAAGGTGAGCGTTTCGCTGTCCGGATAGGGGAAATGTGTGGTCGGACTCGTGAGCGTGATGAAACGCTGGCTAGCTTCGACAAATGCGACGGCTGCCTTTCGCACCTTCTCGTGCCCAATCCCGCCGAGGATTCCGAACGTCGCGGTGGTATAGAGGCTCGCATCACCTCCAGAGGAAGAGAGGACAGTCGCAGTTTGGTTTCCAATTGGCCAGTCCATTACGACGGCCACGACCTCGTCCGCACTGGCATGAATTCCTTTTTCGGGACTGCGTGTAAGCCAAGCCGTGCGCATGGCACGCATCATATCTGCGGGACTCTTACCGACGGGTTCGGCCGTTTTAGCCGCGGTCGTGTTAATCAACCCAGCAAACAACTTGCGAAGGAACTTCATGGTTCTGGTTAGCTCCTGTTTGAAGTCAGGGACTTCGCGCGGCGGAATCCCTTGACCGGTCTGATCCGTCCGGGGGTGGCGCATCGAACAGTCTTTTGATCACATCGTCCGTTCTGAAGAGAAGCAAGCCCGCCAGACTCAGCCCAATCGTGTTCGCGATCATATCGACAAACACCTGCTCCGCGGCGAAGTGCCGGCTGCCCGATTTTACCGCGATCAGTTCGAAGACCGTCGCAACGAAAGGCCCGGCGTGGTTGGAGAGCACGAACAAACCTATGAACTTGATACCCAAAGTCACCTGCAGTCGGTCGGGTGTGCCGCCGAGTATGACCACTTCATTTGATTCACGCCTGAGCAGGAACGTCGTGATGCGGCCGGCGAAACCAAACGAAGCCAGAGCAAAGAGGAGCGGCACGACAGCATTCGAATAGACGAGCGGTCTCTGCGATTCCGGGAAGTCAACGCTGAAACCACCTGCGGAAATATAGGCGCCCGCGTAGTAGACCGCCCATTGAGCCCCGGCGTAGAGCGCATAGAGCCCGAGGAGGTAGATTCCAGTCTTAAGTAGGAGTCCCGATTTCATGAATGTCAGACCGTACGATTGATGGAGTAAAGCCGCGCATTGCCGGTCGCTGCCTCGGTTTGTTTGTTAAGCATTCGTTCTTTTCGGGAAAACATTGGCTGCTGCCAAAGCGATGAGCACGAACGCGACTACAAGTATGACTGTACCAAATCCGAATTGAATGAACCCAATCATAAAGGACTTTAGTCCCCTGCCGAAGGTGACAGCGAATCGCATACCCTTGGGCATGTGTCGAATAGTGATGTCATATTCGCCGACCTTGTCCGCAACCACCGTGAACGCGGATTTCCGTTCATCACCGTGCACATTGACCATGGTCGATTTATCAATGTGAACCGGGAGTTCCACAGCGCCAAATTTCGCGTGAACCACAATGCCGTCGGGAATAGTATCATACTTGGTATAACGCCCCTCAACCATGGATTCAATAAAATACCAAACCGAGATGTATCCAGGCTCGGTCGTCGCAATGACCGTGCGATTTTGCGAATCGAATAGCACAGACTCTCGCTCGCGAATTTGTATACAGCCTGGATGACCGGCACGCAAAGAGCAAGGCCGACGACCAAGGTGACCAGCGCATAGCTATATCTCTTCATAGGTTCGTCACCGGGCGATGTCTTGAAATGAACCAGGTAGCTTTTCAGGTCGCACTGGTTATTCCCCGGCATTCACATCGAGAGGCTCGCGAGGATAAGAAGCAATACTGCAATACCTACGCCGAGTAACACCCACTGCCAAGCCACCGCTATCAAGCCAAGTGCCGCCGCCCCGCCAGCAATCCTCGCCTGCTCTTTTCGTGTCCAAGCGACTACTCCCAATCCGATCGCCATCAGACCGAGAGCAGTATATGCAATCCTCACCACCGACGCTGGCTGGCTGTTGGGTTCGTCCTTCTTCGGCTTGAGTGAGAAGCTCTGCTTGCTCCAACTGATCTGCCATCCCGAGCGCTCATCCTTGGAATGCGGTCCTGAAAGGGCAAAGCTTTCGAATGCAGCCAAGCAGACTGCTAGGAATCCTATAGTGAGCCCGACCGTTGAATAGGGATGGCGCATAGAGGCTACCGAACCGTGTAATAGACGACTTCAGGTATCGCTTTTTGCGCAGGAAGAATTGAGACGAAAGCGGCCATGCTGGTAGGATTGCAGCATCCGCACCGTGGCATCAGGGGCTATCTGCGTCACTTCGTAAATGACTGGCGAGAGCATGTCGCTCGCTACCAGCTTATTAAGGTACGAGATCCTTGGATTCCGATCGAGGCGCAGTCATCCTTAGGATGACCTTGGTCCCAGTTCGGTGACGGCGCCCACGGGAGGCGCTTAGCCCGTGATCTGTCGCTTTGCCCGCCCCACTCAATCAGTCAGCTATGACGAAGATCTCGCTACGTTATGCAAATATGCCGGGACCTTGCGCCGCCCGCTAGAGTACCTCCTTGGGCGAAATACTCGCAGCATTCGTTTCAGCTTTAGCGGACCATGCGCCGGTGGCGGTGGAGCCTCGAAGATGGAGATACCAACTGCCGGAGATGACCCTATCTTTGAATGCGCCAATCCATGTGGTCGTTGGGATCGAAGGTTGTTGAGGGGTCATGACAAGACGAATCTTCGCCGCAGTCACTTCACCAGAAATCGCAGCTCTTGTCCTGGCTGCATCCATGAATATGGCGGTACCATTCACGGTCGCGCCGGTTTGTCGTAACTCCATAGTGAATGCCTCCGTGGAGCCGCCGTCTTGCCATTCGCCACTCCAATTGCCCGTGAGGTCGAGGGTCGGCGCGTCCAAATCGTTTGAAAGGAAATCGCGATTCTTGTCGCGTGCGATGTATGCACTCTCGAGGGCCTCACGATCGACTTCTTGGTCAGCAAAGGTAAGCGAAACGACGTGGGCGCGAAGCCAGTAAGCGAGTGAGCTTTTGGCGGTGGGCCACGAGCTATCCTTTCCCGCAACGATGTAACCGGTGGCAACCCA
>JAEUGZ010000227.1 GCA_016794725.1 Opitutaceae bacterium
TGCTTTTTGCCCGATCCCTTTCTCTCAAACCCCGCCTGCTCATCCTCGATGAACCCACCCGCGGGGTGGACATCGGAGCGAAGCAGGAAATCTATCGTAAGATCGAGGCAATCGCCGAGGAGGGCGTGGCGTTGTTGGTCATCTCCAGCGAGCTGCCGGAGCTGCTCGCGCTGTGCGATCGGGTCGGCGTGCTCCATGAAGGTCGCCTCACGGGCATCCTGGATCGTCGCCGGAACGCGCTCACCCAGGAAAGCATCATGTCGCTCGCCACCGGTCACACCGTTCCTTTGTCATGACTTCAGCCTCCGCAACTCCCAAACCCGCATCCTCTCCCTTGCGGAAGTGGCTTCAGGCCGTCGGCATCCTCCCGATGCTGCTGGGCGTCATCCTGCTGTTTGCGATTCTGACTCCCAAGTTTCTCACCGCCGACAACGGAATCAACGTCGCTCGTCAGGCATCCATCAACCTCGTGCTCGCGGCCGGAATGACCTTCGTCATCCTGACGCGCGGCATCGACCTGGCCGCGGGTTCCGTCCTCGGGGTGTCTGCGGTCATTTCGGTGATCCTCTCCCTGTCACCGACGTGGTCGTTCGGCGCGGTGCCCCTGAGTCTGACCGCGGGTGCGCTCCTCGGTGCCGGTACCGGCATGGTCGTGGCCTATGGCGGACTTCCACCCTTCATTGTGACTCTGGGGACGTACACCGCCCTGCGAGGAGCCGCCTACCTGCTGGCGGATGGAAAAACCGTCATCAACAACGACCTCAGTTTTGCGTGGATCGGAAACAACTACCTCGGGCCCGTACCCTGGCTGGTGGTGATCGCCGGGCTGGTGGTGATCTGCTCCGGTTTCATTCTGCGCAAAACGGTGCTCGGACTTCACATTTACGCGGTGGGTGGCAACCCGGAGGCGGCGCGTCTCACGGGAATCAAGGTGGGACGGACGCTCGTCATGGTGTACGCGATGAGCGGGCTACTCTCCGCGCTGGGCGGTGTCATGAGTGCGAGTCGGCTCTACAGTGCCAATGGACAGCTGGGCACGGGTTATGAGCTGGACGCCATTGCCGCCGTCATCCTCGGCGGAACGAGCTTTTCCGGAGGAGTCGGTGGGATCGCCGGAACGCTGTACGGGGCTTTGGTGATTGCGGTGCTCAACAACGGACTGACGTTGATGAACGTGTCCTACTTTTGGCAATTGGTCGTCAAGGGGTTGGTGATTGTTCTGGCGGTGGCGATGGATCGCCTCCGGAGTCGGCACGTCGCCGGGTGAAAACGGCCGATCGACCACGGAAGACCAAAGCCTGCTCCATGTCCGGATTCGCCATGCCCCTCCATCGCAAGTGTCTCCTCCTTTGCGCGTTGCTGGGAACGTTCACCCTGGGTGCCGGTGCCCGTCCGCCCAGCATTATTTTCGTGCTCGCCGACGATCTGGGCTATGGTGATCTCGGCTGCTATGGGCAGACGCTGATTGCCACGCCGCGTCTTGATCGCATGGCGGTGGAAGGCATGCGCTTCACCCGCTGCTATGCCGGGAGCACGGTGTGCGCGCCTTCGCGCAGTGTCACCATGACCGGACAGCACACTGGGCACACGACGGTGCGGGGAAATGCGGGGGCCGGCCGAGCGGCGGCGCAGACGCTGCGACCGGAGGACGTGACCGTGGCCGAAGTTCTGAAATCGGCCGGATACGGCACAGGGCTGGTCGGAAAGTGGGGGCTTGGCGAAGCCAGCAGTTCCGGCGCGCCCTGGCTACAGGGGTTCGATACGTTCTTCGGTTTTCTCAATCAGACTCACGCCCACAATCATTTCCCCGATCACCTCCTGCGCAGGGACCAGCGGGTGGACCTGCGAAATGACCTCGTTGCCGTTGGCACCACGGGTGCGGGCTACGCCACGCGGCGCATCGATTATGCGAATGACCTCTTCTTCGATGAGGCGTCGTCGTTCGTGCAGGCGAATCGTGACCGGCCCTTCTTTCTCTACCTCGCGCTCACCGTACCTCATGCCAACAACGAACGATCGCGTTTGCTTGGCGATGGCCAGGAGGTCCCCGACTACGGCGCCTATGCGGATCGAGCCTGGCCTGCGCCGATGAAGGGACAGGCCGCAATGATCTCCCGCCTGGATGCAGGCGTGGGCCGCATCCTCGACCAGCTCCGATCACTCGGCATCGAGGAATCAACGTTGGTCATTTTCTCCTCGGACAATGGACCGCATCGGGAG
>JAEUGZ010000256.1 GCA_016794725.1 Opitutaceae bacterium
CGCAGATTGACATCAAATACGCGCCACGCCGCGGTTGGCACCGCCGCCGCCAGCCGGGTGAAGGTGCGCTGGTTTTCCTCTGATCGCAGCGCCAGCGATCCAAACACCAATGCCCGCGCACGGGGAGCCAGGGCCGCCACCTCGCCGTCGACGGGAATCCGGTCCCAGGCCACGTTCTGCGCAATCGTGTAGCGTGCATCCCCCGCCGGCGTCAGCTCCGCCTGCACCGTGCCGGTCGGAACATCGGCCAGGCGGGCGATGCCCTGCGCCGAAATGCCCCGCGCCTCGACCAGGGACAGCAGGCGGTCACCCCGCGCGTCGCGTCCCACGGCCGAGACGGGCAGCACGGGAACCCCCAGTTGATGGAGGTGACAGGCCACGTTGAAAGGCGCTCCGCCCGGAAAGGCCCCGTGGGGCAACAGGTCCCACAGCATCTCACCAAAACAGAGGACCGGTCCTGCAGCGGGCGTCGTGGAAGGAATCATGGTGGGAACAGATCGTTGACCGTGGCTCAGGCGTTCGGCGATTGATTCAACGTTCGGCAGTTTAACCACAAAGCGCACAAAGAACACAGGGTGAAATCCCAGAACAATCAGAACCAGGATGCTTCACTCGCGAGATGAGGCGCTCACCGGTAGATTGATTGAATCCACTGCCGTCGTCTGTGCTCCTTGCGTGCTCGGTGGCGAGTTCGGCAACGGATTCTCGGTAGATTCAAAGGGAAGCCGGCAGCGCAATGCTGGAACCAGTCGCAGCCGGTGTCGCGCAGCCGTCGCGGCGTTCGCCGGCGCACGCCCTCACCCGGGCCATGATCGCCAACGAGGCGCCCCCGCGCTCAGGGCGCGGCTGTTTCCGCCGGAAAGAGCTGTCCGTTGATGGCCACACCCACGCACCGGGTTGTGTATTCAAACGGATCGCCGTCATAGAGGGCAACATCGCCATCTTTGCCCACTTCGAGCGACCCAACCCGGTCAGCCACGCCCAGCAGGCGGGCGGCATCGAGGGTGATGGCGGCCAGGGCCGCCTCGCGGCCGAGTCCATTCGCGGCGGCAACAGCGGCCTCAAAAAGGACAATCCGGGTCTTGGGCACATAGGACTCATAACCACTCTCAATCGCAAAGGGGATCCCCGCCGCCTTGAGCCTGCCCGCCGTTTCCATGCTCAGGTTCTCCCGGGTCTGGTTGCTGCGGGCCATGGTGGGATGGAGAATCACAGGAAAGCCGCTGGCCTTGATCTCGCCCAGCACGTCGGGGGCGTCGGCACAGCCCTCCAGCACGATCTTCAAGTTGAACTCCTTCGCCACGCGCAACGCGGCGAGGATGTCACGGGACCGATCCACCGACACCAGCAAGGGCTGCGAACCGTCCAGCGCCCGGGCCAGCGCCTCGAGGCGAAGGTCGCGCGCCGGTTTCTTGTCGTCCGCCGCCTTGGCTCGTTTGTCCGCATAGTCCCTCGCTTTGATCAATTCCGCCCGGAGCATGGCGACGGCCTTCGCCGGGGTGCCCGGAGACTTGCCCTTCTCCTGCGTCGTGGCATCTCCCCCCAGGGTGGTCGCAATCATCGCCGCCGGCACCAGCACGTCGGCATCGGAGCCGCGACCCAAAAGCTTCACCACGAGGGTCTGGCCGGTGACCAGCGCGCCCGGGCCATGTCCGGTGTGGATCGTCGTCACTCCCCGCGCCCGCACATAGGCGACCAGTTCGTCCTTGGCGTTGTAGGCATCGATCGCCCGCAACTCGGGCTGGAGGGGCGCCGACCGCTCGACCTGCTCTTGATCCTGCGGCTGGTTGAGCATGCCGGAGACCCCCACGGTGCCACGGGCATCCACCAATCCGGGCGTCACCACCGCCGCGCGCAACACGCGGTGGTCAGCCGTGTACATCCGGCCCGCCGCCGGGCCGACATAGGTGATCTTGCCGTCGCGAACGAGCACGAGTCCATCGCGAATCGGCGCCCCAGATACGGGATAAACCAGGGCCCCGTGGATCGCCAGCGGCATCGGGGGCGTTTCCTCCCCGGCCGTGAGACCCGGGGCGACAGCCACCAGCCAGCCGGAAAGGACGAGGGCAAGGAACGGACGAAGGGAAAGGGACATGGTCAAACGGGCTCCAGGAAATTGAAACTGGGTTTGCATTGAAGGGAGGGAACCAAGGTGGGGATCCCGGATCACTGGTCTCCGTTGGCCGCCGCGATCAGGCTCCAGGCGTCACCGAAGCAGCAGTAGTGGGGACGACGGGGGTCACCCGCGCCCGGCCCGCCCACCGCCCGGAGATGGTCCTGGGGCAGGCTGCGATCAAAGACCTTGGCGCCCTCGACCCACGTCTGCTCGACATGGGTGTAGACGCTGAGCGGGTCGCCCGAGAGCACGATGAAGTCGGCATCCTTGCCCGCTACGAGCGAACCCACGCGCGCTTCGAGTCCGAGGATCTTGGCATTGGCCAGCGTGACGCCCGCCAGCGCGCCTTCGCGCGACATGCCCCCGCGCACCGCCATGCCGGCGGATCGAAGGAAGAGGCGCGAGTCCGTGATGCCATCGTCGGTATGGAACCCGACCAGCACGCCCGCCTTCTCCAGAATGGCACCGATACGGACATCGAGGTCGCGCGCCTCCAGTTTGCCGCCGGGACTGTCCACAAAGATGATCGAGCACGGCACCTTGGCGGCGGCAATTTCCTCGGCCACCTTCCACCCCTCGCTCACATGGTGCAGCACGACCTTGAACCCAAACTCCTTCGACAGCCGCAACACCGTCATGATGTCATCGTGCCGGTGGGTATGGTGCTGCACCACGCGCCGACCGGCCAGGACTTCGCCCAGCTCCTCCAGCGCCAGATCGCGCGCCGGGCGTTTTTCCGGGTCATCCTTGGCCCGGGCCACCTTGGCCATGTAGTCCTGGGCCGCCACAAACCGTTCCCGCACCAGCGAGGCGGACTTTCCCCGGGTGCCGGGAAACGGTGGATCGCGCCGCGGGTTGGTCCCATTGGCCATCTTCAATCCACCCGCCGGCGTGCCGTCGGGCAGCAGGATCAGCACATCGTCGACGGTGCGCGCATTCCGCAACTTGAGATAGAGGGTCTGACCGCTGACCAGGTGACCTGAGCCGGGCATGACATTGACCGTCGTGATGCCTCCGGCGCGCGCCTTGGCCACCGAGGCGTCCCCCACGTCAAAGCCGTCCATGGCCCGGACTTCGGGCTGGATGGGACCCGAACCATCCGCACCGACACCCCCGCCGCCACCGATGTGGCTGTGGGAGTCGACCAAGCCTGGCATCAGCACCTTGCCCGCCACTTCCCGCACCTCGGCACCGGCGGGAATCGGCGTGGAGTCAACGGGCCCGACCGCGACAATCTTGCCCCCCTGGACCACGAGAACTCCCTGTGCAATCGGAGCCCCCTCAATCGGAATGATCTGGGCTCCACGAAAGGCCACCGCTCGATCCTGGGCCTGTGCCGCCACCGTCAGCCCCGCCAACACCCAGACCGCCGCGCGGGCCGGTCCACGAAGGAGACATGATATCATCCAAAGACCGTGGTGACTCCAAGCACCCGGGGCAATTCCGATTCACCTCATCACCACCCTCCGGTGCTCCGTCCGGAAAGGCCGGGATGCTTCGACCCGTGCTTTGTCAGCCTCGGAAGGCCCGCCTCAGCTTGCCAAGCGCCCTCTCGTTCCTATCGTGCCATCGACTTGCCTCCCCATTTCACCCCGAACCGGTGAAGCGCTCGCACCCTCGGCCCCCCCTTCCCATGTTCACTCGACTCGCTGCCACCGTCATCGGCCTGGCGTTCGCCCTGGCCTCGGCCTCCACCCACGCCGCCGACTCCGATGTCCCCCTGCTCGACAAGTCGGGCCATCCCCCGACCCTGCGAACGCTGGCCATCGGGGACAAGGCGCCCGACTTCAGCCTGCCTGGCATCGATGGGCGCACCTACAGCCTGAAGGACTTCGACGGGCCGGACGTGCTCATGGTGTTGTTCACCTCCAACCACTGTCCCACCTCCCATTCCATCGAGCAGCGGCTCAAGTCCCTGCGCAATGACCTGCGCAACCGCAGCTTCACGCTCGTCGCGATCAATCCCAATCATCCCGACGGTTTGAGTATCGACGAGCTCGGATACGGCGAGTTCACCGACTCGTTCGAGGACATGACTCCCTACGCCAAAAAGAACGGCTGGGATTTTCCCTACCTTTACGACGGTGAAAAGCAGCTGATCGCCCGTGCCTACGGCTGCCTGGCAACGCCGCACGTGTTCATTTTCGACAAGGAGCGCCGGCTGCGCTACGCGGGCCGCTTCGATGATTCGCGCTACCTTGATGAGTCGACGGTCAAACACGCCGACGCACGCAACGCCATCGAAGCCCTGCTCGCCGGGCGCCCGGTTCCGGTTGCGCTAACGAAGCCCCACGGCTGCTCCACCAAGTGGCGCGAAAAGCGGGCCAAGCACCAGGCTTGGGAGCTCTCCTGGACAAAAATCCCGGTGGTGCTGGACACGATCGACGCGAAGGGGGTCGCCGCTCTGCGCGCCAATCCAACCGACAAGTACCGGCTCTTCAATGTCTGGGCCACCTGGTGCGCTCCCTGCGTGCAGGAGTTTCCCGACATCGTGTCGATCTCGCGGCAATACGACATGCGCAATTTCGAGGTCATCACGCTCAGCCTCGATGAAGAAAAACACTCCGATCGCGCGCTCGCCTTCCTGCAGAAACAGGGCGCCGGCCTGACCAAACGGTCGCAGACCTCCGTCGACAAGGAAGGGCGAAAGACCAATCACTACCTGGTCAAGGACGCTCCCCAGGACGTCCTCGCCGCCGCCCTCGACCCGGAGTGGCCGGGTCCCGTGCCCCACACCGTGCTCGTCGCTCCCGGTGGCAAGATCCTCTGGCGTCACAACGGAGTCATCGATCCCGCCGCCGCCCGAGTCGCAATCGTCGCCGCGCTGGGTTCCTACTACGTCCCGGATCCCCCCAAGGCAAAGTAGCCGGGTTTAACCGTCGCGCCCGCGTGTGGACTTATGGAAATCGGCAGCTGAGGAAACACGCGCAGGGGCGCCAGCCGCGGATCCGTTCCGGTGGAGGGCGCTCCCGCAGCCGCGGGAACGACGCCGGTTGCGCGTCGCGGAAACCAAAACGGTCGGACGCAGCGGTTCGTGCTCCGTCCCCGCGGCGCTGTCGGAGCAGCGCCCTCCAGGGGTGTGACCTTCGGTCGTGGTGGATGGGGAAAAAAGGCGACTTCGGGTCGCCAAACCCCGTGGCCACCCGCAGTGTTCATCCCTGGAGGGCGTCGCTCCGACGACGCCGGTTTCGCGTCGCGGATACCACAACGGTCGGACGCAGCGATTCGTGCACCGTCTCCGCGGCGCTGACGGAGCAGCGCCCTCCAGGGGTGTGACCTTCGGTCGTGGTAGATGGGGGAAAAAAGGCGACTTCGGGTCGCCAAACCCCGTGGCCACCCGCTGGGTTCATCCCTGGAGGGCGTCGCTCCGACGACGCCGGTTGCGCGTCGCGGATACCAAAACGGTCGGACGCAGCGATTCGTGCATCGTCCCCGCGGCGCTGACGGAGCAGCGCCCTCCAGGGGTGTGACCTTCGGTCGTGGTAGATGGATAAAAACGGCGACTGCCGGTCGCCAAACCCTATGGCCACCCGCCGGGTTCATCCCTGGAGGGCGTCGCTCCGACGACGCCGGTTGCACGTCGCGGATACCAAAACGGTCGGACGCAGCGATTCGTGCATCGTCCCCGCGGCGCTGTCGGAGCAGCGCCCTCCAGGGGTGTGACCTTCGGTCGGGGTCGACGGGCAAAAACGGCGACTGCGGGTCGCCAAGCCCCCAGGCCACCCGCAGGGTTGTTCCCTGGAGGGCGTCGCTCCGACGACGCCGGTTGCGCGCCGCGGATACCAAAACGGTCGGACGCAGCGGTTCGTGCTCCGTCCCCGCGGCGCTGACGGCGCAGCGCCCTCCAGGGGTGCGACCTTCGGTCGGGGTCGATGGGCAAAAACGGCGACTGCAGGTCGCCGCTCCCCCAGGCCACCCGCAGGGTTGATCCCTGGAGGGCGTCGCTCCGACGACGCCGGTTTCGCGTCGCGGATACCACAACGGTCGGACGCAGCGATTCGTGCTCCGACGGCGCCGCGGGGACGAACCCTGCCCCACCACGTCCGTACGCTCTGGGTGAACGCAACGCGCAACCGGCGTCGATGGATTGCCACTCTCCTCCGCGTTGGGGCTGGCCCGGCCGGCCCGCACCCGCCAGGCTCCCGCGCCGATGTTCGAGTCCCTGCACACCGTCCTGCTGGCCACGATCCTGTTCGCGGCCACCAACGCCGATGATCTGGTGCTGCTCGGCCTCTTCTACTCTCGTCCCGGCTGCACGCCGCTCGCCGTGACCCTGGGGCAGCTGGCCGGCATCGGCTCGCTGGTCGCCATCAGCTACACCGCCGCCATGCTCTCGCTCGCCGTGCCGCACGGCTGGCTGCCGTGGATCGGGGTGGTTCCCCTCGCGATCGGACTCCGGTGGCTGCTGCGCACCAAGGAAAAGGAAGCCCCTCCGCTGGTCACGCGGTGGTGGGCCGTCACCGGTATCACCCTCGCCAATGGAGGCGACAACCTAGGTGTCTACATCCCGGCCTTCGCCATCCAAACCGACCTGGAAAAGGTCATCACCGGCCTCACTTTTGCCCTGCTCACCCTCGTCTGGTGCGGCCTCGCCTGGTCCGCCACGCGTCACCCGACCCTGGGACCCCGGATCAGCCGCATCTGCGGGAAAGCGGGCCCCTTCATCCTCATCCTCATCGGGCTCTGGATCTTGGCCCATCACCCGCTGTTCGGATTTGGAGTGGCCGTTCGTCCGTGATTCCTGAACCTGTTCCACCAGGAGGACGGACGGCGAAATAGGTTGGCCCGGTCCGCCGCGGGGGACAGGGTGGGACATGCTGCGACGTTTCGTCAGGTGGACCCTCGGATTGGCCGGAATCGTCTGCGGGGTGGCGGCGATCTTTCTCGTCAATCTCATCTGGTTCCGTCCGTGGAGCCTGAACCTTTTCTACGAGAAGATCTTCGCCGAGGTGCTGTTCGAGGAGCCGGAGCTGCTCTCCTCCCTCGGCATGGTCGAGCGTTTCGGCATCACTCGTCACAATGGAAAATTGAGCGACGCCTCCCCGGAACACGACCTGCGGTCGTTCGAACGGGCCCGCCGGAATCTCGCCGATCTCCGCGCCTACTCCGTCGCCCGTCAGTCCGCCTCCCAACGCCTGTCCACCGAGGTGCTCGAGGGCTACCTGCTCCGCGCGGTCGAGGGCGAGAAGTATCGCTTTCACAATTACCCCGTCAACCAGCTCTTCGGCGCCCAGAACGAGTTTCCCTCGTTCATGGCCAACACCCACCGGCTGCTGGCCAAACGTGACTGCGAGTACTACCTGCAGCGCCTCGGCGCCCTGCCGGTCAAATTCGACCAGCTGATGCAGGGGCTGCGGCTGCGCGAGCAAAAGGGCATCACTCCGCCGCGCTTCGTCGTCGAAAAGGTGCTGACCGAGATGATCGCATTCGTCGCCCAGCCGGCCGCCGAAAACATCCTCGCCACGTCGTTTCGCAGCCGCGCCGCCACGATCGCCGAATTGACGGCCGACCAGCGCGCGGAACTTCAGCAACGCGTCGAGGCCGCAATCACCGCCCAGGTCTACCCCGCCTACCAGAAACTCATCGACTACTTCCAGGGTCTCCTGCCCAAAACCACCACCGACGACGGCGTCTGGAAGCTGCCCGACGGCGCCGGTTACTACGCCTACCTGCTGCAGGCACAGACCACGACCACGCTGTCACCCGAAACCGTCCATGCCCTGGGGGTGAGCGAGGTCGCCCGCATCGAACAGGAGATTCGCACCCTGCTCGACGCCCATGGCTTCCAGGGCCGGTCAACCCAGCAGTCCTTCGAAACCCTCAGCCAGGATCCTCGGTATCACTTCACCAACGACGACCAGGGACGGGCCGCGGCACTCGCCGAGTACGTCCGCCTGATCGACCAGGCCACAGAGCGTTCGCGCCTGCTTTTTCACTCGGTTCCCGCTGCCAAACTGCAGGTCCAGCGCATTCCGGTGTTCAAGGAAGCCACCGCACCCGGCGCCTACTATCAACGGGGATCGGTCGACGGCACCCGCCCCGGGGTGTTCTACGCCAACCTGCGCGACATGACCACGATCGCAAAATGGGAAATGCCGACCCTCGCCTACCACGAGGGAGTCCCGGGGCATCACTGGCAGATCTCCATCGCCCAGGAATTGAAGGGACTGCCGCAGTTTCGAAAACTGCTGCCCTTCACCGCCTACATTGAAGGGTGGGCGCTCTACACCGAATGGCTGGCCAAGAAATCGGGCTGGTACGAAGGCGACCCCTTCGGCGACCTGGGGCGTCTCCGCGCCGAGCTGTTCCGCGCCGTTCGCCTGGTCGTCGACACCGGCATCCACCAGAAGCGCTGGACCCGGGAACAGGCGATCCGCTACATGCGGGAAAAGACCGGCATGCCGGAAAAGGACGTGGTGACGGAAATCGAACGCTACATCGTCATGCCCGCCCAAGCCTGCGCCTACAAAGTGGGCATGCTCAAGATCCTCGAACTGCGCTCGCTCGCGGAAAAGCAACTCGGCGCCGCGTTCGACGAACGCCAGTTCCACGACGTGGTGCTCCGCAACGGTGCCCTCCCCCTCGATATCCTGGAACGCCAGGTCAAGGCCTACCTGAGTTCGCCAAAACCGTAGCGCAGAAGCTGCGGGACCACCTCCGCTGGAGGTGGCCTCGCCGAGGCCGCGACGGGACCGAACGGTCCCGCCCCCGTGGTCCGATCCGCTCACACGACGCCCATCCCCGCGGGGTCGGCGACCGCCTACAGCGGACCAGCAACTTGTATTTGCCTATCGCAGGCTGGCTGGATCCGGGAGGACGCAGGCGTAGCCGGCGTCGGTCAAAGCCTTGAGTGTCCGATCCAGCGCCGCCACCCGCACCGCCGGTCGCAACCGGGGGCCTTCATGAAAGAGGAGGATCGACCCGGGCCGCACGCGTCGGAGGACCAACTTGGCCACCGCCTCCGGGTCGCGGGCCACCGAGTCCCAACTGCGGACGGTCCAGCCCACCACTCGCATCCCGCGCGCAGCCGTCGCAGTCCATAGGAAGACGTTCTTTATGCCCACCGGCGCACGAAACCAACGCGGCACCACCCCTATCGGACTCAGCACCGCCAGCGTGTCGTCCAACTCGCGCTCCACCCGCCCGGAGCGGGCACACCAAAACGTCGCTTCCGGGTGGGTGTGGGTATGATGTGCCACCTCGTGCCCCCGGTGAACGATCTCCTGAATGAGCGGTAAGTGGCGGTCGGCCCGCTCGCCCACGACAAAAAAGGTCGCGTGGGCGCGATGACGCGCCAACACCTCCAGCACCCGCGGCGTATCTTCGGGATCGGGCCCGTCGTCGATCGTCAGCCACACCTCGCGTCGCTCCGTCTCAAAGCGGGTCACCACCGGACCGAGCCCTTGCGCTCCAGGAACCAGCAACGCCCAGGCCAGCGGGAGCCCTGTCACCACCAGCACCGCGCCCACCCAGATGGGGTGAATCCCGGCACGCCATAGGACGATCCCCGCCACGATTCCAAGGATCGACCCAAGCAGAAGGCTTCGGCGCATCGCCACGGTTTCACTACCGATCGAAACAAAAGGCGCGGCGAACAAAAATACCGAAGGGACGATCAAACTCGCGAGCCCGCGGGTGTGTCAGATGCGATCCGCCCGCGAATCAATCGTTTATACAATTCGATTGCTCTTAATACTTGAAGGCGTTTGCCGTTTTCCGCTTTCATTTCCTTCCGCACCTCCCTCCATGGTCCGCCCTCCTTTCCACGGTTTGCTCGAGTCCGTCTTACGCCTTCAGCCGTGGGCTTTGGCATTGCTCGGTTTCCTGATGGTCTCAATGGGAGTTCAGGGCGCCCTCGCCGAACCTACCGCTGACGCGCGACTTGGTGTTCTCCACCGGTCCATTCCACTCCCCGAAGGGATCGCTCCCGAGCGGGTGCAGCGGGCCCTGACCTATTGTATCAGCGGGCGGAAGTGGGTGATCGAGGAGGTTCAAGCCGGACTGGTCCGCGCCTCCCTGAACCACCGGGGAATCGACGCCCGCCTGTTCGTCTACACCACCGCCAAAGAGGTGGAAATCCGGTGTGAAGCCCGAGACAAGAAAGGCAGACCCACCACGCCTACCCGATGGCTGGATTATTTGCATGAGGACATCATACAACAACTTGCCTCTGCAAAGTGAATTTAGCCCTCGCCGAAACGACCTTGGGTTCAGCCTGACTCCTTCCGTATTTCCGCATGAAGTTCATCCTCACCCTCCTCACCCTCGTGGTCCTCACGCTCGGCAGCGGTTGCGCGTCGAATCAAAACGCCGCCATCACTCCCGGCACAAACCTGGGGGCCTTGAAGAAGTTCTACGTGGTTCGTCTTCCCGCCGATACCCGGGGAATCAACCAGCTGATCGCCGACGAATTCTCCCGACGCGGATTCGAAGCCTCGACAGGTGAAGTGATCAACGCGCCAGCCGGGGTGGACGCGGTGGTGACGTACCAGGACAAGTGGATGTGGGACCTGACCATGTACATGATCCGCTTGGACATCCAGCTCCGCAAACCGCAGAATGACGTGCCGATGGCAATCGGCTCCTCGCTGCGCACGTCGCTGGTCCGGAAATCACCTCCCGAAATGGTGAAAGAGGTCCTCGATCAGATCTACAGCGATCCCAAGGCCAAGACCCCGAGTCCGGCCATGGGCACAAAGTAAACCGCTTCTTTCCAAATAGTCATGAAGACAGCTTCCTTCCTCCTCCTCGGCCTTACCCTTGCGGCTTTCGGCACCGGTTGCTCCTCCCCCGTCCAATCGGTGGGCATGGAAACCGACAAATTGGCGCTATCGCGCACCCACCCCCGGACCGCCGCGGTACAAACCAACGGTGGCCGGCCCACCAACCCGCTCTGGACGTCGCAGATCGCCGACAAGGACCTGGCCGCCGCGATCGAGGCCAGCATCCGCAAGAACAACCTCTTCGCCGGCGTCCTTAAATTGGGTGAAGCCGACTACGTGGTGAACGCCACCCTCGTCAACATCGAGCAGCCCATGATGGGTTTCAACATGACCGTCGGCGTCGAAATCGTCTGGAGTCTGACCGCCAAGGGCGCCGACAAACCGATCTGGGAAAAATCGATTCAAACGCGGGCAAAGAAAGGGGTGGGCGATGCCTTCGCCGCTGTCACCCGGATCCGCATCGCCACCGAAGCGTCCACCAAGGAAAACATCGCCCAAGCCCTCGCTGAGATCGCGTCGCTCTCGCTTCCCTAACCGAGTCCCAGCCACGGAATCAAACAGCTCCCGAAGCCCAAAGTCAGGGCGATCCTGTCGTCACCGGGGTGACAGGGTCCGGGAGTGGGGTCGTTATCCAGCGCAGCTGAACCCAGGCCACCGCACCGGCGAGCGCGATGCCGGCGATGGCGTCGAGCGCCACGTGCTGCTTGGTTCCCAAAGTCGATGCGACAATCGCCGCGCACCAAAACCAGAGCACCATGCGCACGCCGGTCCCGCTGCGCAGCCGCCGTCCCAATCGCTCCAGCCAGAGGGCGGTGAACACCGCAAACGCAACGTGCAGCGAGGGGCAGGCATTGCCGGAGGCATCCACGGCCTTGAGAAACCGAATCGACGGATGATCCTCCCACGGGATGTCGAGGGGCGGCAGCCGGGTCGGCCAGAAATAGAAGAACATCAACCCTGTCCCGCTCAACACTGCCGAGGCCGCAGCATAGCTGCGCAGGTCGCGCAACTCCGTCAGCAGAATGGGGGGTAACAGCACATAGATCCACAGCGACACGTAGGGACCCAGCCAGAACGGCGCAAACGGCACCCACCTGTCCACCGCCAGAAGCGGCATCTCACTCACCGGATATCCCGGATGCTGAAGGACTTGAAAATAGAGCCAGAAAAAACCCGTCATCCCCACCGTGATCCCCACCACTTTGTACCCCCAATATCGAAACGTCCGCCGCCCCACCGCCGCATACCCTCCGGCCACCCCCCAAAAACCCGGTTCGGGACTCGACAACGGATTCATCGGCCCCCCACCGATGGCTCCAAGGCGCCGGCGAACCGGCTGGTGCGGGAATGCTTCATGGGGTGGCGCGTCAGCGAGCGGCAAAACCGCGTCGCCGTCAATCGACACCTGATCCGAGCCCCGTCACCCGGACCGACCTCGCCCCGAAGGCCAGGGCCGTCCGACGCCGGCGCTCAGCGCATCACCGAATCGCCTTCGATCTCCAGCACCAGCACCGATCCGAGGGTATCCAGCACCGCCATGCGCGGCACCGCCACCGAGCGCGTCCCATCCGCTGCGGTCTTGACGGTAAGGATCACCCGTCGCCCCATCTCGTCGATCTGCGTTGCGCTCTTGATCGCATTCTTGAAGGCCGGCAGGACAAATCCCTCCCGCCCGATCCGGAACAAGGTGAAGTACAACCGGCCGGGCTTGGTCGTGCAGCGCCAGTCGTTGCGGGACAGGAACAGGGGCTTGCCGTCAGGTCCCTTGAGGGTGGCCGCCACGTCGCCAAACTCCTCGCCAAAAGGGGAACGGCCCGCGCCGTAAATCGCTTCACCGTTCACCTTCAACCAGGCGCCCACCGCGCGAAGGTTGTCCTGGCTGGGCTGGGGAATGACCCCTTCCGCGGTCGGACCGACATTGAGCAGGTAGTTGCCTCCCTTGCTGACGATGTCCACGAGTTTGAACAAGATGTCGCCCGGCGACTTCCAGTCCTGGTCGTCGGACCGGAAACCCCAGGTCCGATTGATCGTCGCAGGCGTCTCCCAGGCCCCTTCGCGGTGGGTGTTCGGTATCGCATTGTCGCCGGTCGACTCATAGTCGCCGCCGACACCGAGGCGTCCGTCGATGAGACACGCGGGCTGGAGTTCGCGCACCAGCCGGGTAAAGCGGGCACCGCGGTCGCCGGTCATCATCTGCGGGGTGTCAAACCAGATGAGGCAGACGGGACCATAGTTCTGCAGCAGCTCGCGAACCTGGGGTTCCGCCTTGGAGCGCAGGTAGGTGTCGTAGGCGCCACTCGTGTCCTTCACCGGATTTTCCGGAAAGTCCCAGTTGTTTCCACCGCCTCCGGGCTCATGCCAGTCCTGCGACTGGGAGTAGTAGAACCCGAACCGGATCCCGCGCCGCGCGCAGGCCGCCGCGAGTTCACGGATCGGATCGCGGTGAAACGGGGTCGCATCGTAAATGTTGTAGGCACTGGTCAACGACCGGTACATGGCGAAGCCGTCGTGGTGCTTGGCCGTGATGACGATGTACTTCATGCCGGCGTCCTCCGCCAGCTTCACCCAGGCGTCGGCGTCGAAGCGCCACGGATTGAACCCTGCCGCCAGGCCCTCGTACTCCGTCCCCGGAATCTTCATACGGTGCATGACCCACTCGCCGATGCCCGGCGAACGTTCGCCCTTCCAGATGCCGGCGGGAATCGAGTAGAGGCCCCAGTGGATGAACAACCCGTACTTCGCCTCCTTGAACCAGGCGAGCCGCGCTTCGCGCGCCTCCGGGGAATTCACATCCGACACAGGCGCGGCCACGGCAGCCGGAAACAGGCCGCCCAGGAACCAACCGCCCACCAAGAAACACAGGACACCAACCGAGGAGGAGAAACGACGTTTCATGACCGGGACCAGGAAGAATGAACCACCACCGGGCACACGCACCGTCCACACGGGCATGCGCCACGCGACAGCCTAGTCCCGTCCCCTGATGGCGTCTGTGCGTTTTTTGCGAACCACGCCGCACCTCCGTCCAGCCTCCGTCGTAGCGGAAGCCGGAACGGCTTTCGTGCCGTTCAGGCTGCACCCGGCAGGGTGATGACTCCGAGGTGACAATTAGGCGTCAGCTCGCGCACCTCGATTTTCATCCCAAAATCCAGCCCGGGATGCGCCTGTGCAATGGCCGTCGCCTCTTCCAGGGTGTCCACCCGCAGCTTCACATACCCTCCGATTGCCTCCCGCGTTTCGGCGAAGGGTCCATCGACCACCCCGGCGCGGCCGGGTCCGGACACCAGGCGGGTCTGGGCCTCAAGTGGCTGTCCCTCCACCGCTTTGCCTGCCTGCATCAGCGGCACAAACCACGAGTTCCATCGCGCCGTGGCGGCCTCACGCTCCTGCGGAGTCAAGTGCTGGTAGTTGTCTGGTCCGGTATTGCGGAACAGCAAGAGGAAGGTGGAGGGCTGGGGCGTCAGCGAGGTTCCCATGGGACGGCAGGTGTGGTGTGGAGGAATTCGATCCGGGTGACAACCCCTGCCCTAGCCCGAAGCGGGTAAGAGGGAAAGCCCTTTGCGATGGATGCCTCAACTCAGGCGGTTTGTTCAAGCTCACCGTCAGTTCCCGGTCCCAGCGCGTCCGATGACGCCAAAGCGCGGAAGAACCGAAGTCCGCCGGGTTGGGGTGGCGCCGTCACCGCGACCAGAAAAAGAAAGCGGGGCGGCCGTTCAGGCTTGGCCCCGCTTCCTCCGAAATAACCCCGGCACCGAGCAGGCAGATTGCAGGCTACTTCTTTTCGTCGTCCCAACCCGCATCTCTTGCCACCTTCTCGAGGGTCAGCTTCGGACCGAACGAAGCGGGAAAGATGCCCGCCTTGGCCAGGTACTGGAAGGCGCGGATCACCTGCCGGACCTCGTCCTTGCGAGCCTCGAGCGCGGGACTGGCCAGCCCCTTGACCTGAGCCGCATAGTTGACAGCCAGTCCTTCAACCGTCTTCTGGGTCACGAGATCCGGAGCGTAGACCAGCGATTCGGCCAAGCGCAGCATCCGCGCTCTCGCATCGCTGCCCAGCTTGGCTCCGTCGGCCCGGATCGACGCCGCGATCTCCGCCCGCTTCGCCGCGGTCGCCTCGGTCGTCAGGAAACCATCGGTGCCACCCTCGACTGAGCGGGGGGGGAGGGGACGATACCAGATGTTGCGGAAACGCACGGGATTGCCGTGGTCCTGCAGCTTGAGCGGTCCCTTCGCGGGAAAGGCCTTGGGCGCGGTGCGCTTCATGTGTCCCGTGGGACCTTCGATCGGGGTGTGATCCTGCACCAGCACGCCATTGCAGAAAACCGTCACATAACCCGGGTCGAGGACCTTGTCGCCGTCATAGACCGGACGGCGAAACACGATGTCGATGACCTGAAATTCGCCGGGCGCGCGCAGGGCGTTCGCGAGCGGGGGATTCACACCGTACACCGAGGCGGCAAAACCATCCGCGTACGTCGGGTTGTTGTAGTTGTCCAGCACCTGCACTTCCATCAACCCC
>JAEUGZ010000263.1 GCA_016794725.1 Opitutaceae bacterium
GAGCCTGCGAGGTCGAGTTTGGCTTCGCCCGCTTTCCAGACCGCGATCCGCGAGCTGTCGACGCGCGCCATCTGCCCGGCGCCGACGCCCAGCGTCTGCTCGCCCCGTGTGTAGACGATCGCGTTCGACTTCACGTGCTTGCAGACCTTCCAGCCGAAGAGCATCGAGGCCCATTCCGCTTCGGTCGGCTGGCGACGTGTGACCACTTTGAACTCCTCCCGGCGACCCAAGTGACGATCGCGATCCTGCACCAGCACACCGCCCAGCACCGAACGTACCTCCTGCAGCGCATCCGCGCCGAGACCTTCCTTGGCGATCATCAAGCGCAGGTTCTTCTTCTTGCCCAGAATGGCCAGCGCATCGTCGCCGAACCTCGGAGCGATGATCACCTCGGTGAAAATCTCCGCAATTGCCGTCGCCAACGCGCCGTCGAGGGTCCGGTTCACCACAATGATCCCTCCGAAAGGAGCCTGACGGTCCGTCGCGTAGGCCTTTTCCCAAGCCTCCGCCAGCGTGTCCGCTGAAGCGACCCCGCAGGGATTGGTGTGTTTGAGGATGGCCACCGTGGGCCGTTCAAACTCGCCGATCAGGTAGGCGGCCGAAGTGATGTCGAGGATATTGTTGTAGCTGAGCTCCTTGCCCTGGAGCTGTTCAAAATGCTGGTGGAAAGTGCCATACAATGCCGCCTTTTGGTGCGGATTTTCCCCGTAGCGGAGCGCTTGCGCCTTGTCGTAGGTCAGGGTCAGTCGCTTCGGAAAGCCGCTCAGGGCTTCGAGGTCCGGGGCGTCGACCTGACCTTCGAGGTACTGGGCAATCGCCGCATCATACCGGGCTGTGCGTTGAAACACCTTCAGCGCAAGCCGGCGACGCAGGTCAGCCAACGCAGCCGGAGCCGCCATCGCGGCGAGGACCGCGGAGTAGTCCGCCGGGTCGCACACCACCGTCACGCTGTCGTGGTTTTTGGCCGCGCTTCGCAGCATCGACGGCCCACCGATGTCGATGTTCTCAATCGCCTCGGCAAATTCTACGTGCGGCTTGGCCACGGTTTCCTCGAAGGGGTAAAGATTGACCACCACCAGGTCGATCAACGCGATGCCGTGCTCGCGCGCCTGCGCCAGGTGGTCCGCCTTGTCCCGGCGACAGAGCAAACCACCATGGATCTTGGGATGCAGGGTCTTCACCCGACCTTCCATGATTTCGGGAAACCCCGTGTGTGCTCCCACTTCGGTGACAGGCAACCCGCGTTCCAAAAGCAGTTTAGCCGTGCCTCCGGTCGAGAGGAGCCGGTAACCATGCTGGGTGACCAGCGAAGTCGCAAAATCGACCAAACCACGTTTGTCGCTGACGGAAAGCAGGGCCAGTTTCTCCATAAATGAAAGGGCGGTTATGGCGCGTCCCACTCGGTCCCGGCAAGCCGGAACACGGCAGCCACTCGCACCCGCAACAGCCGCATTGCGTTCCCCAGCAAGGTGCGTTTCCTTTTCATTCTCTCTTCCCGCACGCCTGTGGCCGCATCCGTTCCTCTTCCCGGGCTCTCCGCCCGCCTCGACAAGTTGATTTACCACCATGGCGGGAGCAGCCTGCCCCCGGACAAACCACACGCCTTTGTCTACTTCATCACCATCCACAACGGCTCCGAGCGCACTGTCACCCTGCTGGGTCGCAAATGGGTGATCGAACATGCGGACGGTCACCGACTGGTCATCGAAGGGGACAAAATTGTCGGCGAAACCCCGCGTCTCGCTCCCGGAGAAGCGTTTTCGTACAATAGCTACCATGTGACGGGCGAAAACGCCACGGCCCTGGGGAGCTTTCACGGAATCGCCGATGGCGGAGAAAAGATCCATGTCGCCTTGCCGCCGTTCACCATGACGGTGCCCGAGGCCTGAGTCCGTGGCACCTGTCCCGGAGCTGCGGCGTCTTCGCCCGCGGTTTTTCACCCACCCTTCCCTGCCTTCGCTGGCTTGAATAGTGCTGCAAACGCGTGGACCGTGGGTTTGTGTCCCTCCCATCCGCTCTGTCCTTGTGCCGTGAGCGTCCCATTTCCCCATGCCAAAATCTTACGCTTGCACCGCCCGGGGCTGTGCCTCTCCTTCGCGGGTTCGTAAATGAATCTCATCGACCTGAACCGCGACGGCGGCATCGGCGCTAATTCGCTGTTCCTCCAATTGGGTGAGCTTCGCATCCTGGTGGACTGCGGACTCAACCCGAAGATGACCGGACGCCGCGCCGCCCCCGATCTTTCCAAGCTGAAGGGCAAATCCCTCGACCTCATTCTGGTCACCCACTGCCACCTCGACCACATCGGCAGTCTGCCGCTGGCCATGCGGGAGCACCCGGATGCTCCGGTGCTGATGACCCAATCGAGCCGGATTCTGATCGAGCGGATGCTGCACAATTCCGCCAGCGTCATGCTGCGCCAGAAAGAGGAGGAGAACATCCCCGACTACCCCCTGTTCACGCACGAGGAAATCGATCGGATTGCCAAACGCTTCACGCCGGTCGCGTTCGGTCAGGTCAAACGCTTCAAGGTGAAAAAGGAGGAATTGGAAATCATCTTCCATCCCGCCGGCCACGTGGTCGGAGCCGCCGCGATCGAACTGCACTACAAGCACCGCGCCATTTTCATCACCGGCGACGTGCTGTTCGAAGACCAGCGGACCTTGCCTGGGGCGAAGTTTCCGGCCGGGCACTTTGACACCATCATCATGGAAACCACGCGCGGCACGACCGAGCGCGCGGTGGACAAGGGACGCGCCACCGAGTTCGGTCGCCTGATCACCAGCATCAACGATACGATTCAACGGGGCGGTTCCTACCTGATCCCGGTCTTCGCGCTCGGTCGCATGCAGGAAGTCCTTTCGGTCATCAACGATGCGCGCAAATTCGGCAAACTGGTCGATTGCCCGATCTTCGCCTCCGGGCTGGGCATGGACCTGGCCGAGTACTTCGACGAGATCGCCCGCAAGACCAAACACGTGAATTTCAACCGCCAGATCCTCAAGGATCTCAAGCTGAAGCCCACCCCGCGCAAGCTCAACCCCGGCGAGGACCCGCAGCAAAACGGGCTCTACATCATCAGCTCCGGCATGCTGGTCGAGAACACACCCAGCTACACGCTCGCCAGCGGGCTGCTCGGACACGCCCGGAACACCATCGGCTTCGTCGGTTATTGCGATCCGGATACACCCGGCGGGGCTCTGCTGGCCGCGAAGACGGGCGACTCCTTCGTGTTCGAGACCATCCACGTCAAGACCAAGGTCAAGGCGCGGGTCGAACGCTTCGAGCTCAGCGGTCACGCCGACCGCGACGAACTCCTGCAATTCGCGGTCCAGACCGAGGCGCGCAGCATTATTCTGACCCACGGGGATCCCCCCGCCCGCGCCTGGTTCGCCCAGCAGCTCGCGGAAAAGATGCCCCACGCCAAGGTGTTCGACCCCGTGCCAGGCGAACTCTACCTGGTGTAGTCCGGGACCTGACCTCAGCAGGGGTGCAGGATCTGCTGCAGCCGCGTGACCATCGCGTCCGAGCCCGCCACGTAGAAGATGCGACCCATCCGGAGATTGAACTGCGCGAGGGGGAACACGGGGCCGTTGAGGAAGACGATGCTGCCCCCACCCGCCTCGACGAGCGGCACGGCGGCGGCGATGTCCCACACCTTCACGTTGTGGTCGACCGTCCCGTCAAGAATTCCCACTGCCACGTAGGCCAGGTGCAGGGTGCTGCTGCCCAGCCCGCGTAGCTTGAACTCCGCCGCCACCGCCTGCGCGTGCGGGGCGAACCGTTTGTCGGAGGGACTGTGAAACCCGATGAAACTCTGCGCCGTGGGGGGGGCCGATTTGGTCCGGGCGGCACGCGCACCATCGAACAAACCAAAGCCCGGACCTCCGTGGATGAGAGTGCGCCGGCTTAAATCGTAAATGACCCCATAGACCGGCCGGCCGTATTCCAACAGGGCCAGCGCAATCGCGCAGTGCGCTATGCCTGCCGCATAGTTGTTGGTTCCATCGATGGGATCCAGGATCCAGACGTACCGGGAGGTGACCGGCAGGGGCGCTCCCGAATCCGTCAGCTCTTCGCTGAAATACTGGTCTGCAGGAAATTGTCGGGAGAGCGCCCCGAAAATGTTCGCCGAGATCGCCAGGTCGACGGCCGTGACCCGCGAGCCATCGCTCTTCCAATTCGACTCCACGGCACCAAAATGCCGGTGCAAGAGATCGGTTTCTGCCAGGACTGCCGCCTTGGCGGAAGAAATGCGGTGAAGGAGCTCGGGAGCGTGGGACGACACGCCTGACACGAAGACACCATCCGCCCCAGCTTCAAAGCCGAAACTCACCACTCTCGCCGGCCGGGTTGGGACTGGGGTGGTGGCAGTTGCGAAGCCCCTCCCCGCGGGATCGACGACCCCGTCTCCAACATAAAACCCGTTTCGCACTTGTTGGAGGTGGCCTCGGCGAGGCCGCGACGGGACCGACCCGGTTCCGCCTCCGTTGTCCGATCGCTTCACGCGTCGACCATCGCGCGGGGTCGGCGACCCCGCCTCCAACGGAATCCAATTTCCAGAAAAGCGCTCACACTCCGGACCGGCCGCTACGCCGGATAGTCGTACAATTTTGGGTCGCGGCTCGGGGCCGTCTTGCGGACCCGGAATTTTGCGCGCTCCTCGGCTGTTTTGGGGCCTTCCGCTGCGGACGCCGACATCCCTTCGCCATAGGGATCGTCCTCGCCGCCCTCCGCTTCACCTCCCCCCAGCCGATCCTCCAATTCATCGGGATCCGCGCCTTCCTCCAGTTTGCGCACCACCTCTTCCATTTCTCCGTCGATCTTCTCGCCCGACAACTCCGCCATGCGCCGCATCATGCGACCCATGGCCTTGGGGTCATTCTCGTCCACCGACGAGAATTCCCGTTCCATCTGGTCGAGAGCGGCGTCCATCTTCGGATCCTCGCCGGTCTCGCCGGCCGCTCCTTCGGCCGGAGCCGGCGGTTCGTCGCCGTAACCGCCGGTATTGACGGCAAACCGGGAGACCACCTTCTGCATCCGAAACTTCGGATTGTCAGGACACGGCGGCACGGTCCGCCCCTGCGCCAGCGTCTTGGCGTAGAATTGGTAGATGCGATGGTTGTCGGGACAATAGAACTCGTAGATGGGCATGGGACGACAAACGCAGACCTTCAGAGGGAAACCACGACTGGACACGAATGCACACGAATTTTCGGCCCAAGGCCGGAGTGCGAGATCCGATCCGTCAGCCCTCGGAAGCGGCCCGCCTCGGATCGCATGCCACCCTCCGTTTCGTGTCCATTCGTGTCCATTCGTGGTCTTCCCCGTTTGAATTCCGACTCTAGGATTTGGTCTTTTTCCTGGCAAGCTGGTGCCCGTGCTGCACCTGGGGATCACGCCCTCCCCGATTCAGTTGATCGAGGACTCCGGCCAGCCGGCGCCGCTTCTCGTCGTCCTGGGCAAACATCTCCAGCTGAGCGACCGGCTCTTCGACATTGGAAAAGCGCACGCTGATCAAGCGCAGGGGCCGCCGTTGCGTCCAGGTCGCCTTCAACAAGGGTGCAACCAACGGATAAAAGGGCGCTTCGAGATCCGTCGCGGTGGTCAGGCTGTGCGCATGGGTGGCCTGGGTGAAGTCAGGGTAGCGCACTTTCAGCGTCAGGGTCCGGACCCGTTTTCCGTCCGACCGGATCTTGGGCAGGAGCTCATCAATCATGCGCTTTGCCACGCGCTCAATTTCTGCAAAGTCCGAAATGTCGCGACCAAAGGTCTCTTGTTGCGAATAGCTCTTGGCCGCATCGCGTTCGGTCTCGACCGGTCGATCGTCCACGCCGCGGGCACGATCGACCATGCCTCGCCAATCCTGGCCGAAGATTGCGCGGAGATCCTCCGGAGTGCGCTGCAGGATATCCTGAACGGTCACCAGCCCATGCTCAGCCAGCGAGGCCTCGGTCTTCGTTCCAATCCCCGGCAGCTTGCCCACCGGCAGGGGTGCCAAGAAACGGGCCTCATCACCGGGTGCCACCACCACGAACCCGCGGGGTTTGCGCAGCTTGGACGCGATTTGCGCAACGAGTTTGTTGGTCGCGATGCCAAACGAAACCGGAAGCTTGAGCTCCCGCAGCAATTGCGACTGCAGGCCGCGCACCGCCGCTTCGACCTCTTCCGGTGTCCGGAAACCACAGGGAGCAAGATCGAGATACCCTTCGTCGATGGAGTTGCGCTGCACTTCCGGGGTCAATGACTCGCAGAGGTCAAACATCTGCCGGGAAACGCGTCCGTAAAGTCCGGAGGTGTGTGGAATCAAGATCAAGTCCGGACACACCGCCTTCGCCCGTACCGTCGGCATCGGCGTGTAGACACCGCAGGCCCGGGCTTCGTAGCTCGCGGACGAAATGATGCCCCGCTCCTGTCCGCCGACCGCGCACTTCTTCCCCAACAATGAAGGATCACGCGCCTGCTCGCAGGCGACGAAAAACGCATCCGCGTCCAGATGAACCACCGTGGAAAGACGCGCGGGTTCCATGTCAGATCGGGCGGACGGGTTCCGACAACAACGTCACGTGCCACCGATGGACGGGGAGTGAACTGGATTCAAGCCGTGACTCGGAAGCATCGCGCACAGGTGAAACAACCCCACCGGGCTAGGCCGGAAGGACCTCCGTTTCCTCAGCCATTCCTCCAATCGGAGCCACTCCGACGAACTGGAACACCACCCGCGCCGCCGTGCGACTGGCGGCGAGGTCGATGGTAAAGGTCACTTCCCAGTCGTTTGCCTCGCTCGGATCCACCAGC
>JAEUGZ010000264.1 GCA_016794725.1 Opitutaceae bacterium
ATGAGCAACTGGTCCGCGACGGCTTCACCGGCGTCCGCCTGCTGGCCCGGGGCGTCAACTCGCGGGTTTTCTCGCCGCGTCTCCGGGACGAAGGCCTGCGCCGGCTCTGGGGCGCAGGTCCGTCCGATTGTGTGGTCATTCACGTCAGTCGCCTGGCCGCCGAAAAAAACTATCCGCTGGTCATCGAGGGTTGGCAGGCCCTGCGTGCGCGCCAACCTCGGACCCGCTGCGTCATGGTCAGCGACGGTCCACTCCGCTCCCGTCTGCAACGCCTGGCTCCCTGGGCGCACTTCACGGGGTTTATCGATCGCGACGCGCTCGCCCGTCACTACGCCTCCGCCGATCTCTTCCTCTATGCGAGCGAAACCGAAACCTTCGGCAACGTCGTCACCGAAGCCATGGCCTCGGGACTCACAGTGGTCGCGTACCGGTACGCCGCGCCGGCACGGTACATCGAGTCGGGGATCAATGGGATAACGGTCCCCCTGGGCAACCAGGAGGCGTGGCTCGCCGCAGCACTCCAAGCTGCCGGCGACGCCGAATCGCGCCGCCGCATGGGGCGGGCGGCTCGCCAGACGGCGGAGACAATTTCCTGGGACACCGTGGTCGATCGGTTCGTCGAGGATCTCCGCTCGCTCCTTGCTCCGAATCCTGCTCTGACTGGGACTCGGTGAAAGCCCGCTTCATCTTCAACCCCCGGTCGGGGCACAATGCCAAGAACCCCTTCCTGCTCGACCGGGCCCGAACCTTCGTCCGCGAACAAGCCTGGGATGCCTCGGTCGTGCTGACCGAACGCCCCCGCCATGCCACCGAACTCGCGCGCGCCGCAGTGAACGACGGTTGCACGCTGGTGGTGGCGATTGGTGGCGATGGTACGCTCAATGAGGTCGCCGCCGGGCTGGTGGGGACACCGGCCACGCTCGGTCTCATCCCCTGCGGCTCGGGAAACGGACTCGGCCGTCACCTCGGGATTCCCAATCCGGGCCGCGGCGCCTTTCGCACCCTGCTCGCTGGCCGGCCCCGCCTGATCGACACCGGAACCGTCAACGGTCTACCATTCTTCAATGCCATGGGGCTGGGTTTCGACGCCGACATTAGCGCGAAGTTCAACCAGCTGTCGCGGCGCGGACTGGCCTCCTACGTTGTCACCACGTGCCGACTCTTCTTCACCTACCGTCCCCAGCAGTGCACCATCCGCCGTGGGACGTCGGAGGTGCTGCACACCGACGCCTTTCTGGTCGCGGTGGCCAACTCAGACCAGTACGGGAATGATTGTTACATCGCGCCCGGCGCCGCCATTGACGATGGACAGCTGGACTTGACCGTCATCCAGCGGGTCGGCCTGGTCAGCGCGCTGCCGCTCGCGGTCCGACTGTTTGCCGGACGCATCGGCGGAAGCAAACGGGTCCACCGCCTCCGGGGCGACCGCTTTGTCATCGAACGGCCCGGACCCGGGCTCGTGCACACCGATGGGGAGATCCATCACACAGGGCCCGTTCTGGATGTTCGCGTGGTTCCTCGCAGCCTCCGTGTGCTGGTGCCGGCCGCCAGGGCTGCGTAACGTTCGGGTGACAATCCGCAATCCCCCTCGTCGCCACCCATCGATTTTGCTAGAGACAGCGGGCAATGGAAAAGAAGCCGTTGAAAGTGAAGACGATCATCCTTTCGGATGTGCACTTGGGCACCTTCGACTGCAAGATCGACCAGGTGAATCACTTCCTCAAGCACACGCGCTGTGAGAAACTGATCCTGAACGGTGACATCATCGACGGATGGCGGCTGAAGCGCACCGGTCACTGGCCCAAGTCGCATACCCGCTTCATCCGGCTCATTCTGCGAAAGATGGAGAAGAAGAACACCGAGGTGATCTACCTGCGTGGCAACCACGACGATGTCCTCGCAAAGTTCCTGCCCATCACCTTCGAGAACCTCCAGATTGTGGAGGAGCACGTGCATGTGACTCCGCAAGGCAACTACCTGGTGCTGCACGGCGATGTCTTCGACACGATCACCAAGAATTTCGTCTTCCTGGCCTATGTGGGCGACTGGGGTTATCGCGCCCTGATGCGACTCAACCGCCTGTTCAACGCCTGGCGGGCGTGGCGCGGACTGGAGTACTATTCCTTGAGCAAGGCGGTGAAAGCGCGGGTCAAGTCCGCGGTCAGCCACGTCTCCAAGTTCGAGGATCACATCGCCGAACTCGCCCGCAGCCGGGGCTGCATGGGCGTCATGTGCGGGCACATTCACACCGCCGCCGACAAGCGGCTTGGCGATATCCATTACTTGAATTCAGGTGACTGGGTCGAATCCCTCACCGCCGTGATCGAGCATATGGACGGCCGGCTGGAGCTGATCGACTTCGGCACCTTTTGTCTCGAGTACCCGTTTGAGGCGGACGTGATCGAATCCGCCGAGGCCGACGCCGCGGTTCAGGCGGGCTGACGCATCGGCAGCGAGCCGTTCCGGGAGACTTCCAACGTCGCCGCCAAGCCCGGCGTCACTCGGGCCGCGCCGGGACTTCGCCAAAGGTCATGGCCCGATTGCGACCGGAGCGTTTGGCGGCATAGAGCGCAAGGTCCGCCGCCGCCACGAGCCCGGCCGGATCCCGGGCATCCCGGGGATACCAGGCGGCGCCGGCGCTCAAGGTCACCGGGATCTCGCTTCCATCGGGCAGCCGCACCGGTTCGGCCGCCATGACTTCCACCAGGCGCCGCGCCAGCAACGTCGTGCCCTGGCCATCGCCTTCGGTCACCACCACCGCCATTTCTTCACCGCCATAGCGCGCCGCGCGGTCGACATTCCGTATTGTCGCTCGGAGGCGCCGTCCCGTTTCACGGATGACCGCGTCACCCGCCGGATGACCGAACCGGTCATTGATCGACTTGAAATGGTCAAGGTCCACGAGCACAAGCCCCAGCACATGGGAAAAGCGTCCGCAACGCTCCAGTTCCTCCGACAACCAGGAATCAAAGGCGCGTCGGTTCATCAGGCCGGATAATTCATCGTGCGTCGCCAGCAGGCGCAGGCGCTCCAGGGTGACACCCAGCCTGAGCGCATACCGAAGCGCGCGTTCCAACATGCTTGAGGTGATTTCCCCCTTGATGAGGTAGTCGAGGGCGCCGGCCTCCATCGCCTGGATATCGACCGTTTCGGATGACTCGGAGGTGAGGAAAATGATGGGGGTGTGGCAGCCCTTCTCGGTCACTTCCCGGATCAACTCCAACCCATCGCGCCTGCCCAGCTGGAAGTCGAGCAGGCAAGCCGCATAGGAACGTCTCAGCAGGAGCTCGACGCCCTCTTCGTAACTGGACGCCCACTCCAGTTCATAGGCGGGCCGAAAACCGCGCATCAGCGCCTGCGTGATGCGATACTGCAGACGATCATCGTCAATGAGGAGAATGGTCCGGTTGTCCGGGACCCTGACGGAACCCTGTGTCTGCGTGGGCTGCATGTCCACGGATTCGGCTTCAGGCACGCTTGAGTCCCGCTGCGAGGTCCGCCACCACTTCACCGAGGCGATCCACGGTCGCCTGTCGGTCACCGAGGTTGTCGCGGATGCAATTCACCAGCGCCGATCCGACCACCACCCCGTCGGCGTGCGCCGCGACCAGTTGCACATGTTCGCGCTTGGAAATGCCGAATCCCACCACCACGGGCAGCGAGGTCCGGGCTTTGATGCGGGCCACGGCATCAGGGACATTCGTCGCAACCGAGTCACGCACGCCAGTCACTCCCTCGCGCGACACATAATAGATGAAACCCGTGGCCGCCGCCGTAATGACCGGAATACGGGCGTCCGGCGTGGTCGGTGCCACAATGAACACCGTCTGTAATCCAGCGGCGCTCGCCAGCGTCGACAACTCCGAGGCCTCCTCGGGAGGCAGGTCCAGCGTCAACAGGCCATCCACCCCCGCCTCCTTCGCGGCCTTCACGTACGCCTCGCTGCCATTGGAAAACACCAGGTTGTAGTACGTGTAGAACACGATCGGCACCGTCGGAAACTCCGAGCGCAACCTCCGCACGAGATCGAATACCCGGGACGCTGTCATCCCGCTCGCCAATGCGCGCTGGGCCGCCAGCTGATTGGTCAGGCCGTCGGCCAAGGGGTCAGAAAACGGCACTCCCAGCTCCAGCACGTCAACCCCGTGTTGCAGGAGACTGCGGCACGCCGCCACCGAGGTCTCAAACTCCGGGTCTCCCGCGCACAGGTACGCCACAAGGGCGGCGCGGTTTTCACTTCGAGCTCGGGCAAAGGCGGTGGCGATACGATCCATGAGGGTGAAACTCCAATGTGGCGCGATTCCTGGCCAAAACCACACCAAAAAGTCACCCGCCAGTCGGTACACCCGGGACACTCCGGAAGGCCCACACTTTGCCGGCTTTCTCTTCCCGGATTCCAGGGATTGCCGAAGTATCGCCCCCGCCGTTCCTGGAATTCTCTGCCAGGGCGAGTTCCGTACGGTCCAGGGCCCGCATGGGGTTGGCTTCCAGAGTGAACTCAACCACCACCGGCCGGTGGTCGGAAAGTAACGATTTGACCACCTCACTCTGCACATGGCCGCACCCGGGTGGAAGGAAGACAAAATCGAGCAGGCGACTTGGAAACGGCGACGGAAACGTGCGTCCACTTTTGGGGTGCAACACGTAGTCGTCGAAATCGAACAGGTGACTCAACAGGGAGGAAGTCGCGTCCGCCCGGTGGGTGCCTGGGTTGTTGAAATCGCCACAGATGATGGGCGAGGTCGTCGCTCCCACCCCCCGGTCCCGGGCCTGCTCCTTGAGGTAGGCCAGCAAGCGGTCGAGCTGGCGAAAGCGATGATGCCGCGACCCATAGTGCAGGTGCAGATTGACGACCGGCACCCGTTGTCCACGCACATCGAATTCGGCGTAAAGAAAGCCCTTTTCACCCACCTGACGCCGCCCGAACACGATCGTCTCCGACACGGCAATGGGATGCTTGGAGAGGAACGCGTTTCCGTAGGAAAGGTTGAGCAGCCCCTCGCGACGGTTGTTGATGCCAAACACCGCGTACGGCAGGTTCACAAACGACCGCAGGTAGTCGAGGTGGTCAAAGTTTCCGGCCCAGCGCGAGCATTCGTCAATCTCCTGCAACGCAACGACGTCGGGGTCCAGTCGAGTCAGCAGTTGAGCGATCTTCCGCAGATTCATGCGGATTTTTCGAGCCGAGGTCATCCCCTGGATCGGCATCAGACCGCGACCATGGGCGATGTTGAACGTGACCAGCCGAATCCGCTGCATGGCGACAGTTTCCGACGGAACGCGGCGGGATCAAAGAAAAAGCGGGCTGGGGGCAACACCCCGGTTGACAGCCACCTCAACCCAAAGCCGCCGACCAGGCCTGCTCATCGAAGCCAATCAACACCACACGATCGCCGAGCAGCAGCGGCCGTTTCACCAGGTTCCCGTTCGCCGCCAGGCGCTTGATCACCTCGGCGTCACTCCAGCCCGGCAGGAGCTCCGCCAGACCCTGGTCGCGATAGTCGCGCCCGGACCGATTGAACAGTCGCCCGCGATCACCTTCCACCGACCTGAGGGCACGGGCCAGTTCCACCGGGGCCGGTGGAGTGTCGCGAATCGGACGTTCCTCGAATGCATGGCCATGCTCCCGCAGCCACCGGGTGGCCTTCCGGCAGGTGTCGCAGGACGAGTAGGTGTACACCACCCACGGAGCCTTCGCGGCGCGTGCGCTCATGGTTTGACCCAGTCCTCGCGTTCCACCTCAAACTGCCACTTGCCCGAGTGCTGCCCGAGAAGTCCGTGGAAGGTCACGGTCATTCCTTCGCGCCACTGGCTCTTGACGCGACTGCGCAGGGCGGCGTCCGGTATCCACACCTCCCAGACATCGTTGAGCGCGGTGATGGCGATGCGGGATCCGGGCATGACTTTCCCCCGCACGACAAAGAGCTTGCCCATGTTGCCGGCATTGCGGACCTCCGCGGCGTCGGAAAACTGAGTCAGGTCGACGGCCTTGGTCAGATCGTACCGGCGCTCCGGAGCCTTGACCGCCTGGGTCGGAGATTCGTCATTGCGCGATGGATTCTGGAGGGAGAGCCACCGCGTCGTCTGATTGTCGTTCACCGTGACGAAGCGGGCATAGATGGGAAAATGATCCGAGGCACCGCTGCCGGCCGGACCGGCGTTGCTCCAGCGCAAGGGCGTGCCTTCCTCGGTGGCGTTGAGTCCAGGCACTTTCAGGATCGCCAGCGAGTTGTCCACATACTGGACGCCGCGATAGTCGTAGAGGCCGCGCGAAATAATGATCTGCATGAGCGTACCCCATTCACCGCGATAAACGTCGCTGCCGCGCTGCTCATTCGGGAGCTCGAACCAGAGGTTGTAGAGGTCGCGATCCAGACCCCGCACCGCCAGCTCATTGCCCTGCGAGCGCAGCACATCGTTGATCCCGGTCTGCAGCATGGTTCCTCCAAATCGCCGGCTCTGGTTGTACTGCGAGTTGAAGTCTCCCCCAATAATGATGTCCGCGTGGGGATCCGCCTTGAGGATCTGGTCAATCCGGTTGCGAAGGGTCCGCGCATTGGCGACACGGATCTTCTCCATCGCGGGGTCGCTGGCTCCGGATTTCCAGTGATTGTTGAACACGTAGAGGGTCGCACCGTCCACCTGAAGCTCCACCTCGAGGATGTTGCGCGCCGACTCGGTCGGGTGGTTGCGCACCGCCTTGACGGGAAACCGGGTGAACACGACACAGTGGATGGCACGCGGATGTCCATCTTCATGGGGGGTGCTCACTGAATCATCTCCGGAAATCACCGTGTAGCCGGTGATACCCCGCATCTTCAGTGCGGCCACAAGGCGGGCTTCGGCCGAGGGCTCGTCGTTGGGGGACCGGTCAATTTCGATCTCCTGAAAGAGCATGATGTCCGGTCCCTTGCCTCCATCCAATTTCGACACCACCTGCGCGATGGTCGCCACCTTCGTCCGCATGTGGAACGGGGTGTAGATATTGGGCTTGTAGTCGTCGTACACCGAGATGCCATCGGCATCGAACAGGTTCTCGACGTTGTAAACCAAGACGGTGAAAGGGCGCGCCCGAACTGTTCCAGTTGCCACAAACAGGGTGCACAAGGCCAGGAGGAAGGAACGCGTCGCCATGGTTGCGAGGAAAACACCCGCGCCCGTCGTTGACCAGTACCAAGACGCCCTTCATCAATCACCCGGGTATGCCCACGCCCACCCCCGTGCTCTCCCTCGCTGGCCTCACCGTCAAGCGGGGCAACGTCACCATTCTCGACGATGTGTCCTGGACGGTCCTTCCC
>JAEUGZ010000305.1 GCA_016794725.1 Opitutaceae bacterium
GTTCTGGTGTTTCGCTCTGCGCTCTCTGCGTTCTCTGTGGTTAAACTGCTGAATCCAGCTTCAACGGAGGTTGCATGGTCCCTCAGGGTCGCAGGGCGGAGTAAAGTTCTGGTGTGCGTCAGGCGGGGAAAATGTTAAGGCGTCGTTAAGGGACTCGCCATGTCCGGCACGCCTCGTCTTGGTGGTGAGCCAGCATGGCCGACCACCCTCCAGGCGATGGGCGCACCCGCCTTCTGATGATCGACGACGATCGTAAACTCTGCCGGCTCGTCACCACCTACCTCGATCCGCTCGGCTTCGAGGTCACTTGTGCACACACCGGCCCCGAGGGCGTCGAACGCGCCCTCGCCCCGGGTGAACCGTGGCACGCCGTGTTGCTCGACGTCATGCTGCCCGGACTCGACGGCTTCGAGGTGCTGAAGCGCATTCGCGCGCACAGCACGGTTCCGGTGCTCATGCTCACGGCCAGGGGCGATGAAACCGATCGCATCGTCGGGCTCGAGGTTGGAGCTGACGACTATCTGCCCAAGACCTTCTCCACCCGGGAACTGCTCGCCCGCCTGCGCGCCGTGATTCGGCGCAGTGCCTTTTCGGCCACCGGCACCGGCACGCCCCCGCCTCCGGCGGAAATCGTGGTGGGTCCGCTGCACATCAATCTGGACGCCCGCTCGGCCGCACTCGGCAGCACGCCGCTGGTGCTGACCCCGGTCGAGTTTGACCTGCTGGCCAGCCTCGCCAAGGCGCGCGGTCGGGTGAAGTCCCGGGAGGCGTTGCTCGACGAGTGTCGCGACCGCAACTACGACGTGTTCGACCGCTCCATCGACGTGCATATCTCCTCGCTGCGGAAAAAGCTGGGCGACGACGCCAAGGAACCTCGCTTCATCCGCACCTTGCGGTCGGCAGGCTACATGATGCTTCCACCTTCGTAGGTCAGTCTCCGGACTCTCATTCACGGTCATCGGTGTCACCCTTCGCCGGAGCCATGCAGTTGGACCACGAATTGACACGAATGAAAACAGGCAACGAGAGTTGCGACGGATTTGGTCGCTTTGGGTGAGGCAATTTTGAGTGCTAGACTCCTCCAATCTCGCTTTGGATTCGTGTCCATTCGTGTGGCTTCGTGGTTTCTCGTCCGAAAGGTTGCGGCCAAGGGGAAAAGCAGGGACTCAAGGTCAGGGCAGAACATACAGTTCCACCAAGGCCATGCCCGTCGCTCCGGCTGCCCCACTCACGACCGCCGTGTACGCCCCAGGAGTCAACTCAGCCACCAGCGCCGCGTCCTTGCTTCCGGTCGGCAGGGCAAAGGCCCCCGCGGACGTGAAGGTTGCGGCCAACGCGGTGCCTCCACCGGAGGCCGACCAGTCGTCGTTCGACGCCACCACGGTCCCGCCGGAATACAACGCCAGCTGCGGGTCACTCAGCGTTCCTGGCACGGCGAAGGTCGCGAGGGTCGGGCCGACCGCCCGCACCAATACGCGCTGAATCCCGGTGCCTTCGATCACGAAACCGGCGATGGGGGATCCCGCCGCACCGCCGACCTGCACGCGGGTCGAGAGATTGACCAGCCTGACCGTGCCGCTCGATCCCACCTGGGCCGCCTGCGCCGTTCCTTGTCCCCCCACGCCGGTCAGGCCGCCGGTTCCGTCGGTGTCAAAACTCGCCACGGCCGTCAGCGTGACGCGGTAGTAGGCGGCGCGCGTGACTGTCGCAAAATTCGTGGTGCCGCCTCCACTCGGCAGGCTCTCCGCCAGGGTCGTGAACGTCACCCCGTCACCCGACGTGGCGATGGCATAGGTTCCGCCCTCCACCGAGGTCCAGGACAGTGTCACACCGGAAGCGGCCAACTCCGCCTTGACGACAATGAGGCGCGCCTGTCCACCCCGGACATACTCTCGCACCGTCTCCGCGATCGCGGTGACGGAGCCACCGGCCGGTGTTCCATGGAACCATCGCCCGAGGTTGTAGGGAAAACGCGGCGTGCCGTTGATTTCGATCGACGTGAAGTAGGCATAGGTGCCCTGGGGGAATTCCGGCGTGACACAGAACCGGCCGTTGCTGGCATCGAGATCAAAGTCGACCCCTTGCGTCCGGCCGAGGTCGCCGAGGTAATCATAGTCCTCCAGGTAACGGCCCAGGACATACGTCGCATCCACGGTGGGACCGTGAAGCGCCGCGTCCAGGCTCGCAGACCGCCCCTGGGCTCGCGCCGCCCAGGCGGGCAACGTCGTGCGCCCGGTCGTCGCCAACGCCGTCGTGCCCACGGTGCCATCGCGTTTGACATAACCGGAAATCATCCGACGGACTCCGCTGGTCGCGTCGGTGGCTGAGGCATAGCCATAAGGTCCGTAAAGCGGATAGCCGTCGGCCGCCCAGGCGAGGATCGGCGAATGACGGGTCGGGGCGTCCGTGCTCTCCACATACGTTCCCGTTGCCGCCAGGTATTCAACGTGGTCGTCCAGGAGGTGACGCAGCGCCGGTGTATTGGCATGGTAGTGATACGTGGATCCGGCCTGATGCGCAAAGGCCGCGTCAAACGTCACACCCTCGTTGATGTACGCATCGCGATTCCAGACCCCGTCGCCCCGCAGTCCATTCACCGGCTCGGCGTCGGACTTGTTCGCCGCGGAGTAGGAGAAGGTGTCGCGGTTGTCGAACAGCGCCACGCCATCCACGAAGAGTCCAATCGGTCCCCCGCCCGTCAGCACCGGGGTGGTCGCGGCCACGGGAGACCGGGGGATGCGGTAAAGCACTCCCGTGTTTGCGGGATAGTTGGGAAAGAGCTGGGTCCGTGCAGCATTGAGGTACCACGGACCCATCACGTGATAGCCCAGTCCCGACGAGCGCACGTAGACCCAGGCATCCGAGTAGGACACCTGCTGGACCCCGGCATACGTCGGCAGGGGCTGGATCCCCTGGCCCCGGCTCCAGGTGGTGACGGAAGCGCCCGCGGCACGCGCCGCCTCAGTGGGAAAGATGCGGGCATAATGGACGGACGACTCGACGCGCCACTGCGTGATCCGAGGGTCGCTCGGTGTTTGAGCGGCGAGGAGGGAAGCGAGCAAGAAGCTGACGAGGAGGATAAGCAGCGATGATTTCATGGGGGGCCACCAGGAAACCATGCCGTGGTAAAGCCGGTGTGTGCGAACGGGCGGAAAAGTGTTAAGCGCGAGTAAACAATCGCGCTTTCTTCGGGCGGGCTTGCCAAGGTGGGGAGGTCGCGAAGCCCGATTCGCGGCGGCATGAAGGTCACCTTTCCCCTCTCGCTCAAAATCTCACTCTGGCTGCTCCTGAATTTCCTGCTCCTGGGAGCGGCCGCCGTGGTCGCTCTGCTCTCGCAAGGGGGGTTCGGTTGGAACTCCCTCATTCGGGGGCCGGCGGGGGAGCGACTCATGCCCCTCGCCCAAAGCATCATGGCCGAGGTGGGTGCGGCCGACCCGGGCCAGCGCAACACCACGCTCGCCGCCTTCGAGAAAAAGTACGGTGCCTCCTTCGCTCTTTTCGACTACGGCGGTCGCCAGCTGGGAGGTGAACCCCTCACGCTCCCACCGGCGGTCGCGGATCGGCTCACGAGCGTTCCTCCACCCCGGGGCGGCCCGCGCCCCGATTTTGGACCGGGCGGCGGACCCATCCAAGGCCCGGGGGGGCCAGGGGGACCTGGCGCTCGTTCCGGCCCGGACCGCCCACTTCTCCCTCGCGACTTGCCGCCAGATCGTGGGATGGAGGAGGGACGCGGACGGTTTTACGAGCGGTCATCTGACCCGACGCTGCACTGGCTCGGTGTCCGAACCCGATTGCTCGGGATGGGGCGCCCCTTGCCGGTCACTCTGATCATCCGGGTGCCGTCGACCTGGGTGCTATTCCGGATCCTCGATCTGCAAACCTGGTTCTGGGCCGCCAGCACCGTGTTCGCACTCTCCGTCCTTTTCTGGCTACCCTTGGTCCGGGGGATCACCCAGGCCTTGCGGCGACTCACCGCGGCGACCGAGCAGATCGCCGAAGGTCGGTTCGAGACTCGGGTGGCCGCTGGACGGCGTGACGAATTGGGTCATCTGGGTGAGTCCATCAACAGCATGGCGGCGCGATTGGATACCTTGGTCAATGGGCAAAAGCGGTTTCTCGGAGACGTCGCCCACGAGTTGGGATCCCCGCTCGGACGCCTCCAGGTTGCCCTCGAAATTCTCGAGAGCCGCACGGATCCCTCCCTCGCCGCTCACGTGTCCGATGTCCGCGAGGAAGTCCAGCAGATGACCACCCTCGTCAACGAACTGCTCGCGTTCACCAAAGCCGGACTTCGCGCGCGCACCGCCGAGCTGGAAAGCCTCGATCTGCCGCCCCTCATCGCCGACGTCGTCGCCCGCGAAGGCGGTACGGCCCGCATTGCCGTCGCCGTGCCCCCCCAGCTCAAAGTGCGGGGCGATGCACCCCTGCTGGCCCGCGCACTCGGCAACCTGATTCGCAACGCCGTGCGCTACGCGGGCGACCTTGAGCCGATCGTAGTCGACGCCCGCGTCGACGGAGACTGGGTGAAGATTTCCGTCGACGATCACGGTCCCGGGGTGAGCCCGGAGGCCCTCAGCCGGCTGGGTGAACCGTTCTACCGCCCTGAGGCAGCCCGTACCCGGGAGACCGGAGGCGTCGGCCTCGGACTCGCCATCGTCCGCAGCGCCGTCACCGCCTGCGGCGGCGAGGTGCACTTCGCCAATCGTACGCCTCACGGCTTCCACGCCGAGATCCGCCTCGCCGCCGGTTGACCCCTCGTTCCCCCGGGTCGACCCCTCGTCCCCAGTGTCATCCTGCGGATGACACTCCGCACCAGCACCCCGCTCCACCACTCCCACCCGCACGACCCAGGTGTCATCCCTCCGATGACACCTCTCGTCTCCGGTGTCTCCCCCCGGGGCGCCCGACCAGAGCCCCGGCCCGAGTGTCATCCCTCCGATGACACGTCGCGGTTCCACCCTGCTCCAAGCCTTCATCGCCCGCGACCGCATTGTCATCGGGCGGATGACACTGCGGTTGCGGGGGAGGGGCTTTACAAAGGCCTAACAAAAATGCCTTCGCCCCACATGGCTCCCTAACACCGGTGGCGTCTAGTCCTATGGGTCACTGCTCTGCCTGTTTCACTCGTCACCCGGGTTGGGTGACGGCAGTCAGGGCGACGATCCTTCTGCCATGAACAAACTCCCTCGTCTCCTCCTCGCCTCGCTCCTTCCGCTCGGCCTTGCCGCCTCGATGTACGCGCAACCGGCTCCTCCGGACGGCGATGCCCCCCGGCGCGGGCCCGGACCGCGGCGCGCTCCGCCGGTGCTGCGCGCGCTCGACCTCGACGGCGATCGCGAACTGTCCGCCGCCGAACTGGCCAAGGCCTCGACCAGCCTCAAAACGCTCGACACCAACCAGGACGGCACGCTCTCCGCCGAGGAGTTGCACCCCGCCCCTCCGGCGCCGCCGGCCGATGCGCCCCAGCCTCCCGCTGGACAAGGTCCGCGCGACGGCAAAGGCCCTCGCGGACCCAAGGGTCCACCGCCGATGAGCCCGGTCATGCTGGCCCTGGACGCCAATCAGGACGGCGCCCTCTCCGCTGCCGAGATCGCCAACGCGCCGGCCAGTCTTGCCGCGCTCGATGACAACAAGGACGGCAAACTCACTGCCGATGAGCTGCGTCCCCTTCCTCCCACACCGCCGGCCGGTGGGTGAAAGGCGTTGACTCGACGTCGGGGTCTCAAGTCGCTTGCCTGAGCGGATGTCCACCTCATCCGCTCCTCTGCCGCAGACCTGGGACCTCTCCTCGTACTTTCCGTCGCTGACCGACCCGGCCTACGTCGACTTCAAGTTGCGCCTCAGCGCCGACCTGAAGGCCGCCCTCGCCTCCGCCGGTTCAGCCGCCGCACCCACGGCCGGCGGTTGGATCCGCCTGTTCACCACCTGGGAAGACCTCGGGTCCCGCGCCGCGCACCTCGGTTCGTTCCTGGGCTGTCAGGGTGCAGCCGATACCTCCAGCGAGAGGGTGCAGTCGGAGGAGGCGGCCCTCGCCCTGGTCGATGCGGAGCTCGCCAAACTCAAGACCCGGCTCGTGCTCCAGCTGCGCGCCTTTGACGACAACGCCTTTGTCCGGCTGCTCGCCGATCCGGGCGCGGCCAATGCCTCCCACACCATCAGCCGCCTCCGCGCCGAAGCCACCTATCAGATGCCGGTCGAATTGGAGGCCCTTGCGTCCGACCTCGGGGTGGACGGATTCAAGGCCTGGGGACGCCTCTACGACACCCTCAGTGGGCGGATGACGTTTGCCATGACTTTTCCTGACGGACGTCAGGAACAGGTTCCGATGGCCCAGCGGCGAGCCCTGCTGAGTCACCCGGACCGCGCCGTGCGGCAGGCGGCCTTCGTCGGGGGCAACAAAGTCTGGGCGGCGGCGGGGGACACCTGCGCCGCGGCCCTCAACGCGCTCGCCGGGACCCGCCACACGCTCTACAGTCGGCGCGGCCGGGGAGACTTCCTCGAAGCTCCCCTGCACGACGCGGCGCTCTCGCGCAGCACCCTGGATGCCCTCTTCGCGGCCATCGCCTCCCGCTATCAGGTGCCGCGACGCCTGTTGAGTCTGGGGGCACGCCTGCAAAAGACGCCCGCCCTCGCCTGGTACGATCTGGACGCACCCCGTCCGCTGAATCAGCCGGTGCCGACCTACACCTGGGACGAGGGCGTGGCCGCGGTGCAATCGGCGTTTGATGCTTCGTATCCAAAACTTGGTCACTATTTCCGCGACATCGTGGCCAAGCGCTGGATCGAAGCGGAAAAGCGGGCGCACAAACGGTCGGGCGCGTTCCAGACCAGCTCACCGGTCACGCGAGAGGAGCGCATCTTCATGACCTTTGCCGGCACGGTGAACGACGTGGTCACGCTCGCACACGAGGCCGGTCACGCCTGGCACACCCACGTGCTCGCCGGCCTCCGTCCCTGCGCTCGGGAGTATCCCATGACGCTGGCGGAAACCGCCTCGACCTTTGCCGAGAAGATCCTCGTGCACGGGTTGCTCTCGGAACCCTCCCTCACGCGCGACCGGCGGGCCTTCCTCCTCGACATGGAGACCAACCACACGCCGGCCTACCTCCTCAACATTCCGGTGCGTTTCCTTTTCGAGTCGCGATTTTACGAGGAACGCAAGCGAGGCGTGGTGCCGACCAGCCGGCTCTGCGAGCTGATGGTGCAGGCGCAACGCGAAGTGTATGGCGACGTCCTCGCTTCGGGAGAGGAGGATCCCTGGTTCTGGGCCTCCAAGCTCCACTTCTTCATCACCGATGTGTCGTTCTACAATTTCCCCTACACCTTCGGTTTCCTGCTCAGCCAGGCGCTCTTCGCCCGCTTCCGGAAGGAGGGGCCATCCTTCCTTACACGTTACGAGGCCTTCCTCCAGGCGAGCGGACGGGCCTCGTGCGAGGACGCGGTGCAATCCACGCTCGGCTGGGACATTCGCACGCCAGACTTCTGGACCGAGGCGATCGACGCCTGCGGTGAAGCCATCAACGACTTTGAAGGTGCGCTTAATCCGGCGCGCTGACCACCGGGCGCGGCATTTCCCCCGTCGGGGCTGATTTCCTAGAAGGACGGCCAGGGAAAGATGACCGACTTGGCCTCGGCGACGCTGTGATCGAATCGCCGCGTCTGCACGAGGATCTCAATCGCCGACGGCGCATCGTTGGCCACATGCACGCGATATTCGATCTGGCGGGGATCGCCCGCGCTCGGGGTAATGCCATTGCCCCAAGTGAACCAGCGTTTCCCCTGGGCGCATGCACTGCGGGCCGGGCCCCGGAGGGCGGAGGGTTGGAACACCACGCCCGT
>JAEUGZ010000340.1 GCA_016794725.1 Opitutaceae bacterium
CTGCCAGAGCTGCTTGCGAAGAACCTCTTTAGCAGGGTCATCCAAAAGGAATTCACCATTAACCGTCCTGCTGATGACGTGGTAAGCGGCGACCGAATCAAAGGGGGAGAGCTTGAGGCGGGGGTGGCGCACAGGAGGAAGAGTCATGAGATGCAGATCGATTGCAATTATATTTCACCTGTCCCTTGCCCGCGATCTATCTGTCCTGTCCCTCGTTGAGGCAGGACAATTGGGGGGTGGGACTTCTCTTTTTCCCGCTACGCGGAACTTGCTTCCATGCGGCGCACCGTTTCAGGTCGTGACTCCGCGGTAGCACCCATCGGTTTTCGCCCAGCGTCCCACTGCGGGTCTTTTTTTTTCTCACCTCCCTCCCCTTTTCAACATGTCCAAGGCCGCTCCTACCACCGCCAAAGCTTCCTCCGCTCCCGTCGCCGCCTCCGCCACGGGTGTCGTTGCTGTACCTGCAGAATCCCGCAAGAACGTCGAACTCGCTATCAGCTCGATCACCAAGCAGTTCGGTGAAGGATCGATTATGCGGCTGGGCGAGAATTCCAAGATGAAGGTCGAAACGCTTTCGACTGGCTCACTTGCGATCGATCTCGCCTTGGGGGTTGGCGGTCTGCCACGCGGCCGCATCGTCGAAATCTACGGACCGGAGTCGTCCGGTAAGACGACCTTTTGTCTCAGTGTGATTGCCGAAGCGCAAAAGCGTGGCGGCCTGGCTGCCTTCATCGACGTTGAGCATGCGCTCGATCCGAAGTACGCCCGCGTCGTCGGCGTGAATCTGGATGACTTGCTGGTTTCGCAGCCGGATTCGGGAGAAGACGCGCTCAATATCACAGAGACACTCATTCGCTCCAATGCGATCGATGTCATCGTCATCGATTCGGTGGCTGCCCTGATCTCTAAGCAGGAGCTCGACGGCCAGATGGGTGATGCCACCGTCGGATCGCAGGCTCGGTTGATGTCGCAGGCCATGCGCCGACTGACGGCCGTGGTGAGCAAGACCAAGTGTATCTGCATATTCACCAATCAAATCCGTGAAAAAATTGGCGTGATGTTCGGCAATCCGGAAACCACTCCGGGTGGTCGTGCGCTGAAGTTTTTCTCGTCGATCCGCATCGACATCCGTCGCAAGGACCAGATCAAGACCCCCGACGGAAAGGTCATTGGCAACCGTACCAAGATCAAAGTGGTCAAGAACAAGGTCGCTCCTCCCTTTACGGAATGTGAGTTCGACATTATGTATGACGAAGGCATTTCCAAGACCGGCTCGATCCTCGACCTCGGATTGGAACATAAGATTCTGGAAAAGAAGGGTGCCTGGATCGCATATCAAGGTGAACTCGTTGGCCAGGGGCGAGATGCGGCTAAATTGACCTTCAAAGAAAAGCCGGAACTGGCCGAGAAGATCATGAAGGCGGTCATGGAGAAGGTCACGGTTACGGGCGGGACGGCAGTGACGGGCAGCGGCGACGCCGAATAAGCCGCTCGCTGGAAAAGGGGGTTGAATCGGCAGCCCCCGACTGGGGTCCAGGCGAACCCTTTCGTCTCGCGTCACCTTGAGGTCAGGCGTAGCGGTTGCAGAACCCCATGCTGCGCGTATGAAACGGCTTTCCGCCCTTCTTGCGAACGGGTGCCGGGCAGGGCTCCTTCTCCTTGGTGTTTCCAATGTCTCGGCCACGTTCACCGATGTGGCCACGCAGGCGGGTCTCAATGGGGTCGCTCCTCCCCCGGTCGAGGATCCGTTTCCCGCCGGCATCGACCGCTACACCTCCGGTTACGCCACGTGCGCGGTGGATATTGATCGCGACGGATGGACGGATTTGATCCTGGCCCAGAATCCGCGCCGGTGCCTGGTGTTCATCAACAACCGCAACGGCACCTTTCGCGAGGAAGGGGTCTCACGCGGGTTTGAGTCCGCTATCGACATTGGAGGCATCGTGGCCGGTGACTTTTCCAACACGGGCCGCACCGATGTATTCATGGTGCCACGCAACGGCCCGAGCTATCTCCTGTTTGTCAACGACGGCACCGGGCACTTCACGGAGCAGGCCGTGACGCGGGGAGCCGACTCGACCGTCACCGGTGAAGTGCATCGCGGACAAAGTATCGGCCTGGTGGATTTCAACCGCGATGGGTTTCTCGACCTGCATGTGACCGAGTGGGGCGTTTCGTCGACCGCCGACGACGCAAAGTACTCCGTGCTCCTGCGCAACCGTGGCCAGGCGGCCCCCGGGTTCTTCGACAACGTGACGCAGAGCTCCGGTCTGCGCCAGCCGCATATCGGGTCGGTCATGCACGGCTACTCGTCGGCGTGGGCCGATTTTGATGGCGATGGCTACCCGGACCTGTCGCTCGTCAGCGACTTCGGCAAGAGCCAGCTCTGGTGGAACAATGGAAACGGGACGTTCACCGAAGGCCGACTGGAGGCGCGTGTCGGAACCGATCAAAACGGCATGGGGGTGGCCGTGGCCGACTTTGACCGCGATGGGCGGCTCGATTTCATCGTCAGCTCCTTTGATTTTGGAACCGGGGAAACGGTGCGCACGCCCTTTGGCGCCAATCGACTCTATCGGAACCTCGGTGGACGGAAGTTCGAGGACGTCGTCACTCAATACGGAGGTGCGGACGGCAGCTGGGCCTGGGGCACGGCCTTCCTCGATGCCAACAATGACAGCCGCGCGGATCTGATCATCACGAACGGCTATTTCTACGAGGGGCCGCCCAGCACGTCCCTGCGCCCGTTCCGGATCTCGAACGCCAAGACCGACCGCACCCGGTTCTTCGTCGGAAATGAATTTGGATTCAACGAGGTGGGTGAAAGCTGGGGGGTGACGGACCACGGCTATGGGCGGAGCGTCACGGTCCTCGACTACGACAACGACGGAGACGAGGACGTGTTGATCTCGACGCTCTACGGCCCGTGGATCCTTTATCGCAACGACATCCCCGCGCCGACGAACCGGTGGCTGCGGCTCTCCTTCCGAGGCACGTCGTCAAATCGGGATGGATACGGAACGGTGGTGCGCGCGACTGCGGCGGGTGTGACGCAGACCGCGCTCTATGCTCCGACCAACGCCTACCTGGGCCAGCGTGAGCCCTTCCTTCACTTCGGACTGGGCGCGGCCGCGGTGGTCGAGACGCTGGTGGTCGAGTGGCCCAATGGCGCGGTGCAGACCCTCGCCGCGGTGCCGGCCAACCAGGTGCTGAACCTCGTTGAGCCGACGATCACCACGAACACCCCGCCCCTGTTGACACTCCTCCCCGTGGGAGGGACCTACGAGAAGGACCTGGATGTCGTGCTCACCGCGGCGGCCACCGGCACCCCCCAGCCGGTCTTCACCTGGTTCAAGGATGGTGTGGCGGTTCCGGGGGTGAATGGACCCGTCCTCGTGCTCAAGCGCATCCACCCCTTTGATGCGGGCACCTATTCCGTGACGGCGTCCAATCCGCTCGGGACCGCGCCCGGCGGCGCGGCGCAGGTGCGGGTGGCCGCGAATCTCTCCCGGCACTCCACGGCACGGTGGTGGAACGAGGCACTGCTGGATGGTATCCGAAAAGATACTCCCAATCCACCGGTCCATGCGCGCAACCTCTACCACCTGTCCGCCGCGCTCTGGGATGCCTACTGGGCCTATGAACCGGAAACCCGGGCAGGCGCCGGTCCTGCCTTCCGCAGGGAGTCGCCGGCCGTGGCAGACCTGGGCGCGGGCCGCATCGAGGCGCAGAAGCAGGCGATGGGCCACGCCGCCTACCAGATCATCGCGGCGCGGTTTGCCCGCCGCCCGGGATCGGCCCGGACCCAGGCGGGGATCCGCTGGCTGATGGAGCTTCACGGATTCAACCCGGATGACATCGGCACGGTGGGAGACACCCCGGCCGCCGTGGGAAACCGGATCGGCCTGGCGGTGCTGGCGGCGACGATCGGTGACGGTGCGAATGAGATCAACGGATACGCAGACGCCACCTCGTATGTTTCAGTGAACGCGCCCCTGGTGGTGGGCCTTCCGGGCGCGACCATGGTCGATCCCAATCGCTGGCAGCCGCTCTCGCTGAGTTATTCCGTCACCCAGAATGGAATCGTCCTGCCCTCCGGTCTGCAGCGGTTCGTGGGAGTAAATGCGCGCCTGACCGAGCCGTTTGCCTTGGTGCGAGCGAGTCCCACCACCCTCCTCCTCGATCCGGGACCGCCGCCGCAGCTGGGGGGTGACCGGTCGAATGTCTTTGTTCAGGAGGTGGTGGAGGTGATTCGGTATTCTTCGTTTCTCGATCCGGCCGACCCGGCTCGGGTCGACATTTCTCCGCGAACCAGCCTCAACAATCCCCTCGGTACAAATCAAAATCGGGGTTATGAAATCAATCCGGTGACGGGTCAGGCCTACGCCGCGAATCTGGTTAGCCGGGCCGACTTTGGAAGGGTCCTAGCCGAATACTGGGCGGATGGCCCCAATTCAGAAACACCTCCGGGACATTGGAATGTAATCTTCAATGAGGTCAGCGATGCGCCAGACGCGTCATTCCGCCTCGGCGGGGTGGGCCCCGAGCTGAGTCGGTTGGAGTGGGATGTACGCGGCTACTACGCCCTGAATGGTTCGCTGCATGATGCAGCGTGCGCCGCTTGGACGATCAAACGGCTGTATGACGGAGTACGACCCATCTCAATGGTTCGTTACATGGGTGGTCTCGGCCAGGGAACGGATCCGGCGGGTCCGCGGTATCATCCTCAGGGGCTGCCGCTGATCCCCGATTTGATTGAAATGACGACAGCGGAGACGGTGGCTCCGGGTGGACGTCACGCCTCAATTCTGCAACGCCGTGATACCTCGGATGACCTTGTGGGCAAGGTGGTTGTGAGGGCTTGGTTGGGCAATCCGGCAGACCCGGCGAACCAAGTCGGCGGGGTGGGTTGGATGCTGGCGAGCCGATGGGTGCCGTACCAGATGAGCACATTTGTCACGCCGGCCTTCCCGGGCTACGTGTCGGGTCACAGCACATTTAGCCGCACTGCTGCGGAAGTATTGACGCTCCTGCGCGGCGATCCGTTCTACCCGGGTGGATTGTCGTCCTACTCGTTCCGGAACGGGAATTACCTGACCTTTGAGCGGGGTCCCGGCGAAGACCTCACCTTGCAGTGGGCGACGTTCTACGATGCGGCCGATCAGGCAGGGCTCTCCCGTCTTTATGGCGGCATCCACGTTTCTTCGGATGATCTGACCGGACGGCGTTTGGGTTCGAGGATTGGTTTGGAGGGCTTTCTGAAAGCCCAGGCCAAGCGGACCGAGGCTGCTGTTGATGCCAGGGGGGCCTTGGTCAACCTTTCCACCCGGGGGGTATCCGGGACCGGTGAAAAGGTTCTGATTGCGGGATTTGTGGTGGGTTCTGGCGTGTCTCAAGATGTTTTGGTGCGTTCGGTGGGACCGGCTTTGGCCAATTTTGGCCTTCTCGCGGATCGATGTGCGCCTGATCCCAGCTTGGTGGTTTTCCGTTCAGGAGCGTCCAACCAGCCGGTGTTGACCAACGATCAATGGGGCGAAAGTCCACGTGGCGAAGAAATCGCGGCCAAGGGGCGGACCGTGGGAGCCTTTGCCCTGCCGACGGGCAGTCGGGATGCGGCCGAATTGCTGACAACCGAACAGGGAACCTACACCGTCACTGCCCCTTCTGGCGCCAGCGTTGGCACACCGGTTCAGCTGGTTGAAATTTATGGTCAACGACTTACCAATGTCTCGTCCCGGGGGTTTGTGGCGCGGGGCGAAGGAGCGCTGATTGCGGGGTTTACCGTGGCGGGAACGGAGCCCGTCGCCATCCTGATTCGAGGGATCGGCCCGTCGCTGGCGCCGCTGGGGGTGACCGGCGTGTTGGCCGATCCTGTCGTTCGACTCCATCGTTTGGGTGGGCCCGGGGGTCCGGAGTGGGTGGCGGAGAATGACGACTGGGCGACCGATGCGCGCGCATCCCTCGTCGCTTCAGCGACCGGGTTGGTCGGCGCGTTTCCAATCGCGGCAGGGACGACCGATTCGGCTTTGTTCGTGCAGCTCATGCCGGGCAGCTACACGGTCACCTTGTTTGGCAAAGCGAACACTGAAGGCGTAGGATTGGTGGAAGTGTATCATGTTCGCTAGATTGCGGGATATCCGTTGACCGTCTGCGTCCAGCGCCGAGGAGAGTCGGATGAGTGTGCGGCGTGCGGCTGAGGGTGGCAGGTTGGACGTGGCGGACGCTCGGGGGCTCTCGCTTCCAAGGGATCGAGACAATCCTGGGGACGGAGAGATTTTCGGGTGGAACCTGCTCTGCTCGAACGGGACGATGTACGCATGCCTGCAACGACTCCCCCACCCTGCACCGGCTTGAGTTCGTTCCGGAACCGACTGCTCCGATTTGGAGTTGTGGCCGTGCTGGCTGCGGGACCGATCGCCTTTGCCGCGAAATCAGGTGACCGCGCACCCGAGCTGGTGTCGCGTACCGGAGGTGGCGGAGCACTTTGGTCGTCGGCAGCGGAACTCAAGGAAGCCGCCAAGGCGGGAAACCCAAAGGCGATGGCGGTGTTGGGTGATTTACAGCTTGTTGGAGACCAGGTGGAAAAGAATGTGCAAGGTGCGCTCGAACTCCTGCGGGCGGCGGCGAAAAAGGGAGAGGCATCGGCGGTGTTCCGCTTGGCGAAACTGTATGACGAAGGGGGAGTTCTTCCCCTGGATCGTCCGCGGGCCCTGGCTTACTTTAAAGCAGCAGCGGCGGGTGGTATTCCCGAAGCGTTTTACAACCTGGGTGCGACCTACTCGAGCGGGCGCGGGGTGAAGCGTGACTATTCCGAGGGATTGGCGTGGATGATTTTGGCCAGCCAGGCGGGATTGCAGACGGAAGGGGAGAAGCAACTGCGGGCGCGAATCGAAGCGTTGCGGCGGCCTGACTGGATTCAGGCGGCACAGCGTCGGGCGCCGGAACTCTCAAAGGAACTGGCTGGAAAGTCCGTGATTGAATGGCTGGCCGTCGCGGATGCACCGGCGAGTTCCCTGGTGGCTCCCCCGCCGATCGTCTCACCAGCAACTCCCAAGGTGGTCCCCCCGACCTCACAGGTGGCTCCGCCTGCCCTTGCCCCAGTCTTGCCGGCGCCGGGATTGCCGCGACCGGACGGGATTCAGCTCCCGGAAGTCGTCACACCCAAACCGAATACGCCGTAGATCCGGATCGAAATGGATCCGCGCCGGTCCAAACCGGCTCCGGGTGCATCGTCGGGGGGTGGAAACCATCCGGCGCTTTGGACGTTGAGAGCCTGAGACAAACCCGGCTGACTGTCGGGCTTGTCACCGATGAATCCGCTGATTCCTGCGCCGCCGACGAAGGAACCCCCGGCATCCACCGCTGCGCGGGTGTTTGCCGTGCGTGGATTGAGCAAGACCTATGGTGACGGCGAAGCGGCGGTCCACGCTCTGGCCGGAGTCGATCTCGACCTGTTTGCCGGCGAGTTGATTGTGCTGCTGGGCCCCTCGGGGAGCGGCAAGTCGACCCTGCTCAATTTGCTGGGGGGCCTGGATGCGCCCAGCGGGGGCACTCTGCGATATTGCGACTGGGACCTTGGCGGGGCGGATGAGCAGGGATTGACGCTGTATCGGCGCGAGGCCGTCGGATTCGTCTTCCAGGCCTACAACCTCATCCCCAGCCTGACTGCCCGGGAGAATGTCGGACTCATTGCCGAACTTTCCGCGGATCCGATGTCTCCCGAGGATGCACTGCACCTGGTGGGGCTCGGGGCGCGACTCGACCATTTTCCGGCCCAGCTTTCCGGTGGCGAGCAGCAGCGCGTGGCGATCGCGCGGGCAATCGCGAAGCGGCCCCGCGTGCTTTTGTGTGATGAGCCGACCGGCGCGTTGGATGTGCGCACCGGGGTGCTGGTGTTGGAGGCGATCGAGCGCATCAATCGCGAGCTGGGGACCCTCACTGCCATCATCACCCACAATGCCGTGATGGCGGGCATGGCGGACCGGGTGTTTTCGCTGTCCGACGGCCGTGTGGTCCACACCCAGGTGAATGCAAAACGGGCACCCGCCAGCGGGCTGGAGTGGTAGTGGAAAGTTAACTATCCAATGCCATGAGACCTTCCCCTCCCCTCACCCCCGGCCGTGTCGCTGCTTGACCGCAAACTCCTGCGCGACCTGCGGTCGCTGAAGTCGCAGGCCCTCGCCGTTGCGCTGGTGATGGCCTGCGGCCTCGCCATGATGGTGATGACGCGAAGTCTGATTCTCTCGCTGGAGTCGGCGCGCAGCGCCTACTACGAGGTGTACCGGTTCGCCGAGGTCTTCGCCCGGCTCAAGCGGGCGCCGCTCGAGGTGGCGCGTCGCGCGGCGGAGATTCCCGGTGTGGCGGCGGTCCAGCCTTCGATTGCGCGGATGGTGACGCTGGATGTGCCGTCGCTGCCGGAGCCGGCGACCGCCCTGCTCAATTCCGTACCCGAGCGCGGCGAGGCGGTGCTCAACCGGCTGCACCTGAGGGCGGGCCGGCTGCTCGCCGCAGGATCCCGGGGTGAGATCCTGGTCAGCGAGGCCTTTTCCGACGCTCATGGCCTGCGTCCGGGCGATCGGCTTTCCGCAATCCTCAACGGACGCAAGGTGTCGCTGCGGATTGCGGGAATCGTGCTTTCGCCCGAGTTTGTTTTTGAGGCGCCGCCGGGCGCGGCCCTGCCCGACAACCGCACCTTTGCGGTGCTCTGGATGAACTATGAAGAGCTGGCGCAGGCCTACAGCCTGGATGGTGCGTTCAACCAGCTGGCTCTTGCGCTGCAACCGGGCGCATCGGAAAGCGCGGTCATCGCCGCGCTCGACCGGCTGCTTGTTCCGTACGGCGGACTCCGGGCGTATGGACGAGTCCACCACGCGTCGGATGTGCGGGTCAACGACGAGATCCGCGTGCTCCAGGGCCTGGCGGTCGGATTTCCGCTGGTGTTTCTGGCGGTCGGAGCGTTCATGACCCATGCGGTCATGAGCCGGCAGATCACGCTGCAGCGGGAGCAGATTGCCATGCTCAAGGCCTGCGGGTTCGGGTCGCGGGAGATTGGCAATCACTACCTCAAGTTTGCCCTGGTGATCGTTTGCGTGGGTGCGGTTCTGGGTGTGATCGGGGGAGTCATTCTCGGACACCGCCTGGTGGGACTCTATCATCGCTTCTTTCGATTCCCCGACCTTCACTTTCACCTCGCAACCGGCGTGCTGCTGGTGGCGGTCCTTGCCAGTGCCCTGGCGGCGGTCGTTGGAGTGTGGGGTGCGGTGCGAAGAGCGATGCGACTGGCCCCGGCAGAGGCGATGCGCCCGGAGCCGCCGGCCCGGTTCAGTGCGTCGCTGGTCGAGCGGGCCGGACTTGGCCACTTCTTCAGCGCCTCGATTCGCATGGCGTTTCGCAACCTTGAGCGAAAACCCGTCCAGGCCGGACTGACGGCGGCGGCGCTGGCTCTGGCGACCGCCATCCTCATCATCCCCAATGCTTTTCGCGATGGGATTTCCTATGTGTTGGATTTTCAATGGGATATCGTGCAGCGACAGACGGTGTCGATGAGCCTCGTGGAACCGGGTCCGGCCCGCGCTCTGGCGGATTTTCGACACCTGCCCGGTGTGGTGTCGGCAGAACCCTTTCGCGCGACGCCGGTCGAGTTGCGGGCGGGGCCCCGTTCGCGTCGTCTGGCCATCATCGGCCTGGCGCCCTCGGGGTTGTTGAACCGGGTGGTGGATGCCGACCTGCGGCAGATGGTGCTTCCGCCGCAGGGTTTGATCTTGTCGTCCAAACTGGGCCAGGTGCTGGGAGTGCGGGTGGGTGACTCGGTCTGGGTGCGATCGCTGGAGGGCAAGCGCGTCGAGCGCACGGTGCCGGTGGCGGGATTCTCGGAGGATTTTGCCGGAGTTTCCTCGTTCATGGACCTTGGGGCACTCAACCGCCTCCTGCTCGAGGGCGATGTGATCAGCGGCGCCTACCTCTCGGTGGATCGAGGCCGTTGGACGGAGTTTCTGACGGCGATCAAGGAAACGCCGCGTGCCGCGTCGGTGGTGGTGAAGGATGCGATGCGTGAGAGTTTCCGGAAGACGACGGCGGAGAGCATCGGGGTGCTGCAGACGATGTATCTGACCTTTGCGACCCTCGTGGCCTTTGGCATCGTCTACAACAGTGCACGCATTTCGCTGTCGGAGCGGGCCCGCGAGCTGGCGACGCTGAGGGTCCTCGGTTTCACGCGGGGCGAAGTGGGCGCGGTGCTGGTGGGCGAGCTGTCCGTGCTGGCCCTGGTGGCCGTGCCGGTCGGGCTCTGGCTTGGCGGCTGGCTGGCCGCCGGACTGCTGAAAACGATCAACACCGAGACCGTGCGTCTTCCGCTGGTGTTGACGCTGGCCAACTACAGTTTCGCGGCGGCGGTCATCACGGTGGCCACGGCGCTGTCCCTGCTGCTGGCCGCCCGACGTATCAAAGAATTGGATCTTGTCGGTGTGCTCAAGGTGCGCGACTGATGCGCCCCGTCGTCCCGCCCTTCAATCTCTTCACTTCCATGAGCGAAACAACGAACACCGCCCCCTCCTTTCCCGGCGCGCGGGCGGGCAAACGGAAACGACGCTGGCTACCGCTGGCGGGGGTCGCCCTGCTGGCGGCGCTGCTGGTGGCCGGACTGTGGCCGAGGCCGCAGCCGGTTGAAATTGCGACGGCGGCCCGCGGGGCGCTGCGCGTGACCGTGGAGGACGAGGGCATGACACGCGTGGTCAACCGCTATGTGGTGGCGGCGCCGGTGTCGGGCCAGCTGCGCCGGGTGGAATGGAAGGCGGGAGCGGCGGTCCAGGCGGGCAAGACCGTGCTGGCGGTGCTGGAGACGGGTGCACCGGACCTGCTGGATGCCAGCCGGCTGGCGCAGGCGGAGGCGCGGCTGGGCGGGGCGGTGGCGGCCGTGGAGGCGGCTTCGGCGCAGGTGTCGCGGGCGCAGGCGTCGCACGCCCTCGCCAAGGTCGATCGCGAGCGTGTGCGCAGCCTGTGGGCGTCAAACACCGTTTCACGGCAGGAAGTGGATACGGCGGATATGCGTGAACAGGTGGCGGCGCAGGAGAAGCGGGCGGCGGAGTTTGGGCTCAAGGTGGCGGAGTACGAGCGTCAGCAGGCGGAGGCGGTGTTGCAGCGCGGGCGGGCGGGCGGGCCGGTGCCGGCGGATCCGGGCGTGACCGTGCTGTCACCCGTCACCGGCCGTGTCTTGCGGGTCTTTCAGGAGAGCAGCCGCATGATGGCGGCGGGCAGCGCGTTGATGGAAGTGGGCGACCCGGCCGATCTCGAGGTGCGTGTGGAGGTGCTTTCGCGGGATGCGGTGGTGGTGCAGCCCGGGGCCCGCGTTCTGCTCGAGCAGTGGGGAGGCGCCGAGCCTCTGGAGGCCCGGGTCAGGTGGGTGGAGCCTTCTGGATACACGAAGATCTCGGCGCTCGGTGTGGAGGAGCAGCGGGTGAATGTGATTTGTGACCTGGTCAGTCCGCCGGAGGCGCGTCCGACGCTGGGCGATGCATACCGGGTGGAGGCGCGGATTGTGGTGTGGGAGAATCCGGATGTGCTGCTGATTCCGGCCGGGGCGTTGTTTCAGCGCGAGGGTCGGATGCGGGCTTTTGTGGTTGAGTCGGGTGTGGCCCGGGAGCGCGGCCTGGTGGCGGGCCGGAGCAATGGAGTGATGACGGAGGTGCGTGAGGGCCTCAAAGAAGGGGACCGCGTGGTGGTTTATCCGGGGGACAAGGTGGTGGAGGGTCGGCGAGTGAAGGAACTTTCCATTACGCCCCGATAAATGGGGTTTCTTAACCGGTTAATATGTAACGAATGAAGATTGGAGACTGCGGGCGACCGCTCTGGATACGGGAGCTTTCGAACGGCGCAACAGGCCGTTGCCAGCGTCGGTTTGAGGGGCCCTACCGTGACACCGCCGTGGCGGGAGAATGCCAGCCGGGTGACAGTGGATGGTATTCTGCGGCTCTCTCCCCCACCCTTTCGCGGTCGGTTCCTTGGGATGGCGGTGTTTTGCCCTTTCCCGGGCGTGGGTTGGGCGATTGCCTGCCGGGATGGCGGTGATGAACCAGGATGGATCGACGATTGTGGCATTGGCCACTCCGGTGGGAGTTTCGGCCATAGCCTTGTTGCGAATCAGCGGACCGCTCTGCCGGGCTTGGGCGGCTGGAGGTTTGTTTGGCCGAACCCTCGTGCCGCGGAGGGCGCATCACCTGGACTATTTGGCTCTCGATGGGCGTCTCCTGGATGATGTGGTGGTGGTGTCCTACCTCGCCCCCGCCAGTTATACCGGTGAGGATTGCCTGGAGTTGAGTTGCCACGGTAATCCCCTGATTGCGCAACGACTGGTGGAGGACCTGTGTGCGCGTGGCTGTCGTTTGGCGCAGCCTGGAGAATTCACGCAACGGGCGTTTCTGTCGGGCCGATTGGATCTGAGTCAGGCGGAAGCGGTCATGGATGTGATTCAGGCTCGCAGCGATCGTTCGTTAGCGGTTGCGCAAAAACAACTTAAGGGTTCGTTGGGTCGCCACCTGTTGCCCCTCCAGCGGGCCCTGCTGGATGCGGCGGCTCAAGTGGAGGCGTACATTGATTTCCCCGATGAAGACCTTCCTCCCGAAGACCAGGCCAAGGTGAAGGCGGAGTTGGAGGCGGTTCTACGTGGAACACGTCAGCTGCTCGCGACCCGGCATTACGGAGAAATGCTGCGCGATGGGATTCGTACGGTGATCGTGGGGGCGCCCAATGCGGGGAAGAGCTCGCTCCTCAACCGCTTGGTGGGTTTCGAACGTGCCTTGGTGTCGCCAGAGCCCGGGACAACGCGTGATTTTCTGGAAGCATGGATCCGTGTCGGTCCCCACGCCCTCCGACTGATTGACACGGCAGGACTTAATCGGTTGCCCTTGAGCGAGTTAGAGGCGCGTGGAATCGCCCTGACCCGAACCCAACTGGCAGAGGCGGATTTGGTGTTATGGGTGGTGGATCTCAGTGATGACTCCCCTGCCCTTTCGATTCCGCCGCCGGAACTCGTGGCGATGCTCTCTCCCGACAAGGTCCTGGTGGTGGGAAACAAGCTGGATCGATTGGAGCAGGCGGTTCTTGGTTCCGAGTGCGATGCAGCTGCGCGGCGGGCGATGGTTCGTGCCCAGGCGGAAGGAAAGCTGAGCAGGGTGTGGTCGGTGCCGGACGGTGTTCAATTGGGTGCTCCCCTCGTGGTTTCGGCACAGACGGGCGCGGGTGTTGACGCCCTGGTGGAGCGCATTGTGGGTTGGGCGGATGCGTTTCAGTTGGAGGTTGGGGATGAAGTGATCGCGATTGGCCTTCGGCATGCGCAGGCCCTTGAGCGTGCGCAAGAGAGCCTGGGTCGGGCGCTCGGGCAGTTGGTGCCGGGTGGATTGAAGGCGACCGAGCTCCTGGCGAGCGATATCCGAGGTTCCTTGGAGGCTTTGGGCGAGATTCTTGGCAAATATGACCACGAGCGCATGTTGGATCGGCTGTTTGCGACGTTTTGTATTGGGAAATAGCCGCAGGCTCGGTGAAGGTGGCGCGGTCTTTTCCCATGAGTGAACGGTTCCAGGATGGTTATGATGTCATTGTCTGCGGCGCGGGCCATGCCGGTTGCGAGGCGGCCCTGGCGGCGGCGCGCATGGGGGCCTCTACCCTGCTGCTCACCGGCAATCTTGATACCATAGCCCAGATGAGCTGCAATCCGGCCATTGGCGGACAGGCCAAAGGCCAGATCGTGCGGGAAATCGATGCTTTGGGCGGTGAGATGGCGATCAACACGGATTGCACTGGAATCCAGTTTCGCTTGCTGAACGAATCCAAGGGCCTGGCGGTGCAGTCGCCCCGGGCGCAGTGCGACAAGAAGGCCTATCAATTCAGACTTAAACACACCCTCGAGTTGCAAGCCAACCTCCGGATCTTCCAGGCGACGGTTACGGGGTTGATTTTTGAGTCGGGCCGCGTGGTTGGTGTACGGACGAATCTTGATTTGGAGTTTCGTAGCAAGACCGTGGTGGTGACGACGGGTACGTTCCTGCGAGGACTCATGCACATTGGTCAGAACAAGAACGAAGGCGGCCGACTGGGTGATTTCAGTGCCAAGACGCTTTCGGCGAGTTTCCTGGAGGCAGGTATTGAGCTTCGCCGCCTCAAGACCGGAACCCCCCCGCGGTTGTCGGGCCGAAGCCTCGATTTTGGTCGCATGCAGGAACAGAAAGGCGACGCACAACCGACGCTTTTTGCTTTTTACGACACCCGAGATCCCGAGGCGATGTTCCACGTGGAACAGTCCGGTGAAACGCGCCTGGGCTGGGAGCCGGGATCGAGTCAGGTGTCGTGTTGGATGACTTATACGACCGAGGAAACGGCGCGGCTGGTTCGTGAGAACCTGCATCGATCGGCAATGTATTCGGGTGAGATTGAAGGAATCGGGCCGCGGTACTGTCCCAGCATAGAAGACAAGTTTGTGCGTTTTGCCGACAAGCCGCGACATCTGCTTTTCTTGGAGCCGGAGGGGCGATCCACCAATGAGTATTATATCAACGGGCTATCGACGTCGCTGCCGTTTGAGGTGCAGTTGGCCATGGTCCGGAGCATTCCAGGGTTGGAGCGCGCTGAGTTGCTGCGGCCGGCTTATGCGGTGGAGTATGATTTCGCGCCGCCGACGCAGCTGTTTCCATCGCTGGAATCAAAGAAGGTCGAGGGGCTCTTCTTTGCGGGTCAAATCAACGGCACCTCGGGCTATGAGGAGGCGGGTTGTCAGGGTCTGGTGGCGGGAGTGAATGCCGTGAACAAGGTGAGGGGGCTGGAGCCTCTGGTCATCGGGCGTCACGAGGGCTATATCGGGGTGTTGATCGACGATTTGGTAACGAAGGGCACGGATGAGCCGTACCGGATGTTCACGAGCCGGGCGGAGTATCGGCTGCTCTTCAATCATGGGAGTGCGGAGTTTCGTCTGGCGCATCATGCCCGCCAGCACGGGTTGCTTTCGGGATTCCGGCTGCAGCGGATTGACTCCAAGCGGGCCGATCTGGATCGCTGGGTGGCTCGGTTTGAGACCGAGCGTCCGGGCGGAGGGCAGGGGACTTGGGGTGATATGATTCGGAGAGAAGTGACGGGCAGCGGGTCGCCGGTGGTGTATCCCGACGAATTCTCTGCACTGCCAACGTCCGTGCGGGACGAAGTGATCTATCGGATCAGCTATGCCGGCTATTTGTCGCGGGAGGAACGGCAGATTGCCAAGCTCGCGCACATCGAAAAAGTGAAGATTCCCGCCGATCTGGACTACTCAACCGTGCGGGGATTGAGGCGTGAAAGTGCGCTCAAGCTTGCCAGCATCCGACCCTATTCCCTGGGACAGGCGAGTCGGATCAGCGGGGTGAATCCGGCGGACATCAGTATCTTGATGGTGCTGATCGAATCGCGTCGCGGAAAGAGCGACGGGGCCGCGAGTGCTCCTTGAGCTGATGGGAATAGGGCAGGGAGAAGTGGGCTTGTTCTGCGAGCGCCTCTAGAATCGTCTCGGCGCGGTCATGTTGCTGTCCAGTGATGCCTCTCCTCGCATGGCTGTAACCTGTTGTTTTAGAGAGAATTAAATGTAGCCGGGGTCGCTCATGGCAAGCAGATGCCAGCGCCAGGGATGAGGGAGGGATGCAACGGCGGGGTTGCGCTGTAACATTTGTGAAACGGACCGGGTTTCGCCTCGGACGTTTTGGGCGATTGAGGTAGGGTGGGTGCTATGACGGAGCTCAAGCCCAAGAAGATTCTCATCGTGGACGATGAGTCAGATGTGACCGACCTCGTGGCCTATCACCTCAAGGCGAAGGGCTTTTTGGTGGAAGCGCTCAATGATCCCAACGGCAGCATTGGCGCGGCGCGGTCGTTTCTCCCCGATCTGGTGATTCTGGATGTGATGATGCCTGATCTCAATGGCATCCAGATTTGCCGCATGCTGCGGGCCGATCCCAAGCTCAAGCGAGTGCCGGTTATCTTCCTCACTGCCAAGGCCGAGGAAAACGACCGGATCCAGGGTCTGGAAACCGGGGCGGATGACTATATCCCTAAGCCCTTTAGTATTAAGGAATTGGTTCTTCGTGTGCAGTCCATACTGCGCCGCCTGAGCGAAGGAAAGTCCGACGAACCCAAGCGCCTGGAAATTGGTGGTATCCTCCTCGATGTCGAACGGCATGAGGTGTTCATCGGAGGGCGGATTGTTGATCTCACGGCGACCGAGTTCAAGTTGCTCAAGCTGCTGATGGAGCGCCGGGGGAGGGTGCAGACCCGGGAGCATCTGCTGATCAATGTCTGGAATTACGAGACCGAGATTGAAACGCGCACGGTCGACACTCACGTGCGCCGTTTACGCGAGAAGCTCGGGTCGGAGGCTGACTGGATCGAGACGATCCGGGGCGTCGGCTATCGGATGGCGGAGCGCCGGGTGCAGGAGGCGTCGGCCTGAGGGTCTGGGGAGGCGTGCGGCGGCTGGCGACTTCCATGCGGGGTGCCAGTCTGGCCGCAAACAGCCACTGCCAGTCCAGTGATTGCTTTCGCCATCACGGAACCCACGCTTGAGCGATCCGATGTATCCATTCGTGACCGTCCTCTTGCTCCTGGTGCTGGGAGTCTTGAGCGTGAAACTCTGGAATCACCGGCAGGCGCTTCGGCGGCTGCATCGGGCGATATTCAGTCGCCAGCCTTTGTTGCGTGAGGACCTGCCCGGAGCCTCCGGGCGGGAATGGGACGAATTGTGTGATCAAACCAATGAGTTGATCCACGAGGTCAACCGCCTGCACCAGCAGCGCACCGGTCAACTAGCCCAATTGGAAGCGACGCTCGGCAGCCTGCAGGAAGCGGTGCTGATCGTCGACTCGAGCAACTTTATCCTTTTGGCCAATAAAGCTTTGCAGGAAATATTCCCGCGGGCACTCAATATCCTGGGCCAGCGACTCGAGCTGGTGCTCCACAGCGTGGAGTTCCTTAACTACGTGGATGCGGTTCGTAAGAACCAGGCGTCGCCGCAACACGAGATCGAGTTTGTCGAAGCTGACCGCACCACCTGGGTCGAACTGACCGGGGCCACCATACCGTCGCTCGACGCCGCACGCGGCTCTTGGGTGCTATTTGTCCTTCACGACATCACCAAACAGAAGAAGCTCGAACTGGTGCGAAAAGAGTTTGTGGCCAACGTCTCACACGAACTGCGAACTCCGCTGAGCGTGATCAAGGGGTATGTGGAAACGTTGGTGGATGGCCACCGGGAGATCCAGATCGACGACCGTGAGCGTTTCCTGAAAACCATTCAGCGGCACACCGATCGGCTGAACTCCTTGCTTGAGGACCTGCTGACGCTCTCTCGTCTCGAGTCGATCAATCCGGGGTTGAAACATGAAGCGGTGCTGCTGGTGGACCTGGTCAAGGGCATCGTCGATGACTACCGAAGCCGACCGGGGGCGGCTGATCACCGGCTGAACTTTGAGGCCGAACCTGCCATCGGATCGGTGCTCATCGATCCACTCAAGGTCACCCAAGTTCTTGGAAATCTATTGGATAATGCATTGAAGTACACCCCCAAGGGATCGCGTCTCGAGGTGCTGCTTTCTCTGCGCTCCTCGGATGTCGAAGTCTGTGTCCGCGACGATGGCCCCGGGATCCCGGCGGAAGATCTGCCTCACATCTTCGAGCGCTTCTATCGGGTCGACAAAGGACGCTCCCGGGAGAAGGGAGGGACCGGCTTGGGACTCTCCATCGTCAAGCACATCGTCCAGCTCCATGGGGGACGGGTGTGGGTGGAAAGTGTGGTGGGTCGCGGATCGGCGTTCTACTTTACGCTGCCGGTTCGGAAGTAGGGGGGGGGGAGCAACGCCGTCGTTCGCGGTGGGAGGTGAAGGGCAGCGACCGGTTCTGGATTGAAGGCCGGCGGTGGGCTCCCGATGGTGTTCGGTTTTTCCGCCATGCCCGAACGACCCTCCAACGACCATGAGGCCCTGCAGTCCACCCGTCGCGCCGAAGTTTTGGCCCGGCTGGAGGGAGTGCTGGCGGGTCGGAAGCGCCTGACGCTGGAGGTGGGCAGTGGTCACGGCCATTTTCTTAATGCCTACGCCGTGGCGCACCCGGATCGTTTTTGCGTGGGCATTGACATCATGAGCGACCGGGTCCGGCGCGGTTTGCGGAAACGGGACCGGGCCGGGCTGGCCAACCTCGCTTTTCTCCATGCCGAGGCGGGTGACCTGCTGGCGGTGCTGCCGGCCGAGGTGAAGTTCGAGGCGGTGTTTGTGCTCTTTCCCGATCCCTGGCCGAAGCGCCGGCACTGGAAAAACCGGCTGATCCAGCCGGCGTTCCTTTCCACGCTGGCGCGTTCCTCCGTGGCCGGGGCGCCGCTGTATTTTCGTACAGACTACGAACCCTATTTTGCGGAGGCGCGGGAGGTCGTCGCCTCCCACGCCGATTGGGAACTGCGGAATGACATGCCGTGGCCCTTCGAGTACACGACCGTGTTTCAGGCGCGCGCGCCCGTCTACCATTCGCTGATTGCGATCCGTCGCTGATCGCCGAGGGGCGGCTCAGCCCCGTGGATTGACCCAGGAGGGGACGGCCAGTTCGGTCATGAGGCGGAGGCCGGGAGCGCCACCGAGGAGACGTGGCACGATGTTGATCAGGGAAGCCACCGTGGCGGAGTCTCCGGCCACCCCGCCTGCCAGCGTCAGGTGCAGGTTCGGATCGCCCTTGATGACCACCGTGTCGTGAGGATTCGGTGCATCGAGAAACATCTGCAGATCAAGGACAAGCTTGGCCTGCCCCTCCACGCGTCCAATCGCGTGCTGGTGCAAACCGCAGGTTTGACCACGGGCGACGTTGAAGAACTGGGTGACGATGGGTGCCGGGGCGAGGACAGGCTCGCAGGTCTCTTCGATCGAATCCAGCGTCCACCCCATGGAATGGGCGAGCAGGGCCAGCGATTGCTGGAAACCGGCGTGCCCGGCCTTGCCGGCTTTGAACTTGGCCCGGAAATCGTCCGGGGCTTGGCCACTGCCGATCTTGGCCTGCAGCGGTTGGCGGCGGGTGGAGGCGTTCACCACGCGTTCGACATAGATCGAGTCCACCCGACGGGTCACGCCCGTCAGACAGATGGGCAGAATATCCATGACAAACCCGGGGTTGACGCCCGTGCCGACCACGCGTGCACCGGTGCGACGGCAGAGCGCATCGTACTCGGCGGCGATCTCCGGGGTCTTGAGGCGGGGAAAAATCAACTCCTCACAGGTCGAGGCGATGCTGATGCCCGACTCCAGTGCGTCGCGCACCTGGGCCAGCGACGCGGCGGCGCTCGAAGACGCGGTGTGCAGGATCACGTCCGGTTTTCCGGCAGCCTGGCAGAGATCCGCGATCGATCCATGAACGCGGGGTGTCTCGAGGCCGGCGGCTCCGGTCAATTCGCCGAGGCGTCGCCCGATCTTGGCCGGATCGATGTCGACGCCTCCAATGATCTCCAACCACGACTGCGTCGCGGCCAGCTTAAGCGACTCGATACCGATCGGTCCCAGACCGAATTGGGCGACTTTGATTTTTTGCATAACGAAATTCGGCTTCCCTGATTGCACGTGTGATGCCAACCCGTCCAGCCCGCTCCCGCACCCTCTCAAAATACCTTCGCGCAGTGCGGCGCTTGATGAGTGGCACCCAGGGTGAGGACAAACGGTCAACATGCCTGTGGCCACTCCGGCTTGGCCGTCACCGGAGACGGGCCCCGAATTGGCGCGTTTGCGTCGACGTCACGCGAACCTGGACGGGATTTTAGGCCTGTTGCGGTTTTGAAACCACTGTTGCATTTCTGACAACACTTTCGACCAAAACTACTCCAAACCGAGGTGGTTATTCGCTCGAACGGCAAACTAGTGGAGCGTGGCATAACGAGTGCTTTTGCTGGGGAGCTTGGAATCCACTTTCCACAGTCGAGCTGGAGCGGGTGAGTCGGCCGTTGGCTGCGCCATTCCGATGATGACGACGGCTGGCCGGACCCGTCGCATCTGGAGCGGGCGTGGACTCAATGCCGGAGGTGGCTGTTCTGAACGATTGCCGTGGGTGGTGGGTTGATGTCTTACCCTATTTGCATGAGCCGTTCCCTTCTTCCCCTGTTCGGTGCCATCTGCCTCGTGCTTTCCGCTGCAGTTGGAGTGCGGGCCCAGGCCTACGATGTGGTGATTCGCAGGGCTCGACTGCTTGATGGTTCTGGAGCGCCGTGGAGGTGTGCGGATGTTGCCGTGAAGGACGGGCGGGTGGCCAGGGTGGGACGGATACCGCGGGAGGATCGCGCCAGGCGGGAGATCGACGCGAAAGGACTGTATCTAGCGCCTGGTTTCATCGATGTTCATTCGCACGCGGGCCCGGCGCTGGCGGGCCCGGTTTTGTCCGGAGCGGAGCCCTTGCTGACGCAGGGGGTGACGACGGTGATGATCAACCCGGATGGTGGCGGGCCGGTCGACCTGGCGATGCAACGGCGACTGCTCGAACAGAGACACCCGGCGGTGAATGTCGCGCAACTGATCGGGCACAACTCGGTGCGGACCGAGGTGCTCGGCATGGCGGATCGTGCACCCACGCCGGTTGAACTGGAAGCAATGAAGGACCGGGTGCGAACGGCCATGTCCGCAGGCGCCTTTGGCCTGTCCGCAGGTCCTTTCTATACACCTGGGAATTTCTCCAAGACCGACGAACATGTCGCCCTGGCCGCCGTGGTCGCGGAGTTCGATGGCGTTTACACGAGTCACATCCGTGATGAAGGCGACTACTCAATCGGCCTGCTGGCAGCGGTCGAGGAGGTCATCACCGTGTCTCGATCCGCACGGCTTCCGGGAATTGTCACGCACATCAAGGCCCTCGGTCCCAAGGTGTGGGGTTTATCCGCTGAGGTCGTTCGACGCATTGACCAGGCGCGAGCAGAGGGAGTGGAGATCTTTGCCGATCAGTATCCGTACGAGGCTTCGTCCACCTCGCTGAGTGCGGCCCTGCTTCCGCCCTGGGCCATGGAGGGAGGTGCCGGGGCGATGCAGAAACGATTGGCAAACCCGGAGACCCTTCCCCTCATTCGCACCGCCATGGTGGCCAACCTCGAGCGCCGGGCGGGTGCGAGGGCGATCCAGCTCCGCAATCACCGGGCGGATCCCGCGGTCGAGGGCAAGCGACTCGACGAGGTGGCGCGTGATCGGGGAGTTGAGCCGGTGGACGCTGCCATCGCGATTCTGCGGGCGGGCGACGCTCAGATTGTGTCGTTCAACATGCAGGAGGCCGACATCCGTCGCTTCATGGTTCAGCCCTGGACCATGACCTGTTCGGATGGCGATTTGGTGGCGGTGGGCGATGGCGTGCCGCACCCCCGTTCGTATGGACCCTTCCCCCGAAAAATCCGACGTTATGTGGTGGAGACGCCCGTCCTCACGCTGGAGCGAGCCGTGCACTCCATGACCGGACTTCCGGCGGCGGTGATGCGGGTCGCTGACCGCGGAGTGATCCGAGAGGGGGCGTGGGCCGACCTGGTTGTCTTTGAGCTCGAAACGCTCGCGGACAAGGCGACCTATGAGCAGCCGCACCAGCTCTCGACGGGCGTCCGCCACGTGTTTGTCAACGGGATTGAGGCGCTGTCCGACGGCCGCGTCACCGGCCAGCGGGCCGGCCGGGTCCTTTCCCGTACTGGCCCACCCTGACGCGACTTCGACCCGCCCCGATCGTTCAGCGAACTTCCACCCAACCCACAACCATCCACCACATGAACCTGAACCTACACCCAACCCCCTGCCGGCGACGCGGCGCCAGGAAGGCCTGGATCGCACTGCTCGCCGCCGTCCTTCCCGCTGCCGCCCACGCTCAGGCGACTCCGCCGCCGCCTCCGGTGCAGCCGCCCGAGGAGGCGGTGACCCTCGAAGCCTTCACGGTCACAGGCTCGAACATCCGTCGTGTCGACGAGGAGAAGATACTGCCGGTTTCGGTGATCGGTTCGGACGATCTGGAGGCGCGGGGATCGTCGACACCATCTGAGTTGCTTGAGCTGCTGTCCATTGGGGGCGTCATCACGTTGGGTGAAACAAACGTGCTTGGGGCCGACGCCAGAGGCGACAATGTGGCATTGAATCTGCGAGGTATTGGATCTGGAAATACGCTTGTCCTCCTGAATGGACGCCGCCTGGCCCCGCACCCGGTCAGCCAGGCCGAGGGAGGAGTGCCCTCCCTTGCTGTCAACGTAAACCAACTTCCCCCAACTGGAATACTGCGAACCGAGATACTCAGGGATGGAGCTTCGGCCATCTACGGGGCAGATGCCGCAGCCGGCGTCATCAACCAGATCATGCGAACGGAGTACGAAGGCTATCGTGCCACAATTCGTGGCGGGCTCACACAGCACGGAGGCGCCGAGGACTGGAGGTTTAGCCTCATGGGCGGGCAGGAGCTCAACGAAGGAAAGACCAACCTGTTCGCCGCATTGGACTTCTACCACCGAAACCTATTGGGTACCAGGGATCGCAAGTACTCCCGGGATTCGGACGTTCGCAGGGTCCGTGAACTGCCAGAGCCGTGGAGCACAACCGACACCGACTTCGACAACCGCTCCACGGCTTCCAACTACGGGAATTTCATCCGGGGCAGTTTTGACACAGCCGGGAACTTTGTTGGGGCGCGGCCCACCGGAAACCGGGGTATTACCACTTCCACGACTCCTTCAACCACTCTGACCAGCTCGACGGCCGGCGCGTTCTTCTTGGTTCCCTTGGCAGCGGGAGGAACGGGATTCCGACAGACAACGCCTTCTCGGGCGATCAACAGTGTTGAACGCGACTACTACTACAACCTGAACATTGACCGTGTCATCCAACCCGAAACGGACCGGAAGAACTTCTATGGATCACTTTCGCATCGCTTCAACGATCGGCTGGAGGGCTTTGGAGAGCTGACCTACTATCAGGCGGACAGTGAACTCCATCGTGACCCGGCCGGTGTGGACGGCACGGATGACTACAACATCTATGTCTCGAGAAACAACCCGTGGAATCCGTTTGGCTCCCGCTTCTATCATCCCACCGGAGCACCCAATGCCGATGGAACACCCCGTATTGCAGGGGATCCGGCGGATGTAATGATCGCGGGGGGAACGGGCGTGAGACCTCGGGAATTCAAGGCAAAGGACGTTTCGGTCAAGACTCAGTCGATTCGTGGTGTCGCGGGGTTGCGAGGTAAGGCCTTCACCCGATTCGAATGGGAGTCGGCGGTGCTCTACGGTCGCAGTTGGGTCAGCGATCACGAGGCCAACAATATTCGCGACAGCTTGTTCCGTCAGGCGCTACTGCGCACGGATGCCACGGCCTTCAATCCGTTCGGCTACACCTTCAAGGTGGTGGGGACGACCGTCCAGATCGACCAACCCTACACCAATCCCGATTCGGTGGTGAATCCTCTTTACGACACATTCATCCGGGAAGCCCGGACAGAGATTGCCGTATGGGATGCAAAGCTGAACGGCAATGTACTGGAGATCTGGGGTGGTGACGTGGGTGTTGCAGGTGGAGTCGAGTATCGGTGGGAATCGTACAAGGACTGGAGACCTGAGTTCCACGGTCTCAACCCTCCCGGGTTCAGCCCCATTCTAAACGACAACGACTTCATCGGTCTAAGCCCGAATCTGAATCTCTACTCGGACCGTCAAGTTCTCTCCGCGTTCAGCGAGGTGCTCATTCCGATCGTGGGCAAGAAAAACAGGGTTCCTCTGATCAGAGCGCTAGAAGTGTCTGCAGCCGCCCGCTACGAACGATTCGATACCTTCGGCGAGACCGTCAAACCGAAATACGGTCTCGGGTGGAGAGTGACGGACGGGTTCTTGGTACGGGCTTCCTACAACGAGTCCTTCCGGGCCCCCAACCTGGTTCAGTCGAATACTTCTCCCCTGCAACGTTCGGTGACCGGGGTGTCGGATCCCTACCGATCCGAGGTCACCGGGTTGATTACTGACGGGTCCACCAATCGGACGGTGTTTCGCCAGGGGAACAACACGCTCAAACCGGAGGAGGCGGATACGGTCTCAATCGGAATCGTCCTTGAGGTCCCCAAGGTGAAAGGGCTGACTATCACGGCGGATTGGTGGAAGCTCAACCAGAATCAGGTGATCGACAACCTTTCCGCCTCCGGGCAGCTGACGCGGGATGAGGCGATTCTCGACGCGCTCACCCAGTCGGCCATAGCGGCTGGTCAAAATCCAAATTCCCTCGACCTGGGGTCGGGGACCAGTGGATACAAAGGGAATGCGAAAGTGACACGCGCTCCCGTTACCCAGGCTGATCGCGACGCCTATGCGGCCTTCAATGCGTCCCGGCCCGCAGCGGAACAGCGAGCTCCGGTGGGACGTGTCATCTCGGTGATTGATGACTATCTCAATCTTGCGGGCCGCGATCTTGAAGGAATTGATTTGGGCATGAGTTACCGTCTGCCCAAATTGTTGGTCGGACAATTTGTTGTGAAGGCGGAGGCTACCTATAACAGCAAGTTCGACGAGAGATTGGACGAGTTCTCGGAGGTTGAAACTGTGCTTGAGGAAGACGGCCGGGCGAAGTGGCGCGGAAACGTGAGTGTCTCGTGGCGCCTCAAGCGCTGGCGCGCCAGCTGGTTTGCCGACTACTATGGAGGTTCGATGGATCCGGGTGCCGCCACCACTCAGACCATCTACGAGCAGTTGGGCCGTCCGAGTTACATTAAGGTGTTCAACGATGTCGGTGGCGTGGTGCGTTACCGCTATTGGATTAAGGAATCGATCCAGCACCGGGCCTCGGTAGAGTATGATTTCGGTCGGCAAAAGAGGGGACTGCTCAGCCAAGTCAGCGCAAAGTTTGGTGTGAACAACGTGTTTGATAAGGAACCCCCGATTGCAGATGAGTCGCGTGGCTACCAGGGTGGAACGGTCAATCCCAGGGGAAGGTACTACTATCTTGAGCTTAGCAAACGACTCTAAGTTGAGCCTAGTTGCTAGCGGGAGCCTCCAAGAGTTGGGAGTATCGTTTTTGTCAGATATATGGCTACGCTGAGTTTGGCTGTGCTAGAGCCCGCAACTTGAATAAAAGATCAGCCTTATCCGGAGCGCTCTTGTTTGAATCAACTCCCGCCGACCGATTCCTTACCCATGAACCGACACTCCCGCATTAGCCTCTGTTTTATCCTCTCCGTTTCCGTCGCGGCGGTGTTCGCGGCGTCGCCGGTCCAAGTCGTTCCCGTTACCGCTCCGCATGGCATGGTGGTGGCCGGCCACCCGGAGGCGGCCGCGGCCGGAGTGGAGGTGCTGAAGGCGGGGGGGAATGCGGTGGATGCGGCGGTGGCGGTGTCGCTCGCACTGGGTGTCGCCGAGCCCTACGGCTCGGGACTGGGCGGCAAACTGATGCTGCTCTATTACGAGGCGAAGACGGGACGCACCTATGCGGTCGACGGCATGGATCAGGCCAGCGGTGCGCTTGATCCCACGTCATACCGCAAGCTGGATACCCGCGCCCGCTACGACGGGTGGCGGGCGGTGTGCGTACCCGGACTGGCGGCGGGACTTTTCACGGCTCACTCGCAGTGGGGGGG
>JAEUGZ010000386.1 GCA_016794725.1 Opitutaceae bacterium
ACCCCCAGGGTCAGCGTGAGCAACAAGAGGATACCGACCACGGGGTCGTCGCCGCCCTTGGGTTTCCAAGACTCAGATGGAACGATCGGAAGAAGGGCGAGGGAAAGTGCCAGGAGCGCCAGGTGAAGCCAGGCCTGCCGACGGGGACGTAGGCGCGTCGACGAAACGTGGGCATAGGCGTAACCGAGCAGCAGGACCGTTTGAAAGAAAAGCAGGCAGGTGGTCCACACGCCTGGGCTTCCGCCGAACCAGGGCAGGATGAATTTTCCGATCAACGGCTGAACTTGAAAGAGCAGGAACGCGCCCAGGAAGACGGCGAGAGCGAATGGCAACATGGTCCGATCCGACCAGTCGTGAGGCGGTTCGGCGAACGGAAAATTGAGGCCGCGTGACCGAGTCGGGTGGCGGGGTCACGCGGATACGTGATCTCCCTCCGAGGTTGCGCTTGCCTTCGGTGGGTTCGGTTCGCTTGCTGCCTTCACAGCTTCACGGCAGTTCCTCCACATCACTGCTGTTGTCCCCTATGTCGTCCCTTAGTCCGCTCCCCTTGCGGGAAGAGCCGGCTGCCGCGTCCAGCGCACCTCCGGCCATTGCTCCAGTGCTTCCGCCGCGCTCACGGTGGCTGTTTCGACTGCTCATTCTCGCCCCTCTGGCATTCGTCGCCTGGGTGTCCGCCAGTCTCTTGCAGAACATCCCGATGTGGGACGAGTTCGATACGGTACTCACGTTCCTGCTCGATTTCCGGGCGGCGGATTCGCTCGGGGCGGCGCTGGCGGAGTTCTTCGCCATGGCGAATGAGCATTGCGTGCTGACCAGCCGTCTCGTGTTCGTCGCTTTATATGAGCTGACCGGAAAGGCCGATTTTGTGCACCTGGCGATGGCAGGAAATGCATTCATGCTGGCCGCCCTGTGGGTGGGCACCCGGGGCGTGGCGGAAAAAGGAGCCCGGTTGGCGTGGCTGGCCGTGGCGACGTTGCTGGTGTTTCAGCTGCAGCACCACGAGAACCTTTTCTCGTCGTATGCCTCGATCGACCACTTCCAAGTGGTGCTCCTGACGACAGGCTGCCTGGTGCTCGTGGTGCGGGGCAGCACCCGCGCGCTGATCGGTGCCGGACTGCTTGCCTCGCTGGCTGTGTTCACGCTTGCACATGGCGTGGCGGTGCTGATGGCGGGAGCCCTCATCCTCGTCGCCCAGCGCCGGTGGCGCCATCTGATGGGTTGGGTGATAGCCAGTCTGCTGGTGGTGGCTGCTTTTGCCATCCTTCTGTCCACCGCAAAACTTGCCATGGCGGTGCGATGGGATGGTTCGGGGGTGCGCCATTTGTTCAGTTACTGGCTGGCCATGCTGGGTGGCGTGCCGGCTCTTGGTCAGGAGCGGTGGGCGGGTGTCCTGGGTGTGGTGCTCCTGATCCTGTTTGCCACGGTGTCATTTCGCCGCAGTTGGGTCACGGACCCGTTCTTCAGTGGACTCGCCCTGACCGCGATCCTCGGTTGCGCGTTGATTTCCTACGGACGGGCCAATGCGGTGGACGTTCCACCGGTGTCATCCCGGTATATGGTTCAGAGCGCCATGGCCTGGGCGGCGGTGGGAATGCTGGTGGTGCGCTCGTTTCGCACGCCGCTTGGACGCGGAATCTCGATGGCCGTGCTCGTGACGGCCGCCGTGGGGATCAACGTCCTCGGCGCAGTGCGTTTTTATCCCGAGGCCTGGGAGTTCACGCAGCGCCGCATTGACGCCGCGCGCCAGTACGACGAGCGGGCCACCGTGGATGGGATGAAGCGGCCGATCTTCCCGAAGGGTGGCGTGGCTGATCGCATCCTGGCCACGGCGGCGCGAGAGGACCTCTATCACCTTCCCGTCACGAAGAGCCGCGAAGTGGTGATGCCCGATGGCCTGGAGCTGTATCCGATCGTGTTCTTTCTCGACAAAGTCTCGATGGGCCGCAGCAACCTGCACGTGCGGGGCTGGATGCTGACCCTGCAGGAGGTGGCCCTCGACCTGCAACCGCACCTGCAATTGCTGCAAGGCGACCGCAGCTACCTGTTCCGCGGCTCGGTGGAGCGCCGGGTGGATGTGGCCAAGGCGCACCCCGATCGCCTCGACGCGCTCTACAGCGGCTTTTATTTTGTCGTTCCCCAATCGTCACTTCCCCCGGGCAGCTACTCCATGCGAGTGGTTTTGATTGGTCATCGACGAACCTACTACAACGAGACCAAGCGGACCGTGGTGATTCCGGCGCGGGCAAATGACCAATAGCTTTGCTTTTTGGTCGGCGAGAGGTCTTTGATTTTATCCTCGTTATGCTCAAACGCATTGCTCCCATTGCCCTGGTTGCCGGCCTTTTGGCTGTGTTGGCAGTGCCGCTGCTGGCTGCAACCTCCCCGACCAAGACCAAGGATAGCTCACCGGCGGCGGCGATCACCACGGCGGTGGCGACGGTGACGGGCATCGCGATTTCGCCGCTGCTTGGCACGGGTGCCTACGGGGCCTACCTGTGGGTCAAGGCTGATACGGATGAGGCCAAAGCGCGTCTTCCCTGGTTTGCCCAGGTTTCGTTCTGGTTGCCGGCGGTCCTGATCGTGGGCCTCTGTGCGGCCAAGGACTCCCTGGGGGCGGCCCTGCCTCCCGGATTCAAGAAGCCGCTCGACGTGTTGGAGACCATCGAGAACAAGGCTTCGGGCCTGGTTGCCGCCGGAGCCGTGGTACCGTTCACCATGGATACTATTTCCAAGTTTCTCACCTCGATGGGACCCCAGGCGCACCTGATGCCGTCGGGTGTGGCCATGTTGCCGATCGCCTCGTTTGATCTGTCCTGGCTGCTCAATTTGCTGACTGTGCCCTTCGGCATTGCCGTGTTTGCCTTTGTCTGGATGGCCTCCCACGCCATCAACGTGCTCATCCTGCTCAGCCCGTGGGGCGCGATCGACGCGGCCCTCAAGGGAGGGCGCGCCGCGCTGCTGGGCGTGGTGACGCTCAGCTCGACTCTCAATCCCTGGTTGAGCGCGGCGCTCTCGCTCGCCATCATCATCATCTCCTGGCTCGTGGCCGGGTGGGCCTTCCGCCTGACGATTTTTGGGTCGGTCTTCTGCTGGGACTTTTTCACCCTGCGCCGCCGACGGTTCAAACCTCAGCCCACGGAAAACCGCGTATTCTCCGGCGGACGCCTCTGTGTCAAAGGGGTGCCGATCCGCACCTATGGCCGATGGATCCACGAGCCGCAGAACGGTCGGTGGCAGTTCGCCTACAAGCCGTGGCTGGTCATGGCGGAACGCACGGTGGATGTGACGGCGGATGCTCCGCACGTGGGTCGCGGACTGTTCATTTCCACGCTGCGGGAAACCGACTCCACCTTGCTCATCCTGCCGCCCCGCTATCGGGGACATGAGGACGAAGTTGCGCGCATTTACCAGGTGGAGGGCGGAGTGCAGGAAGCCGGCCTCCTCAAGGCGTGGGGCGTGTTACGCGAGCTTTTTGGCGGAGGCTCGACCCAGTCGCAGGTGGTCTGATTTCGGTGGAGTCTGCGATGGGAGTCATCCCTTGCGGGCGCGCAGCACGACCACGTGGTTGAGATCGTGCTTCTGGAACTCGGCCCAGTAGAGATCCTCGTGGGCCTGCACCTGCTCCTCCAGTGAGGGCGGAGGCTCCACTCCCGGCGTGGCCTGAGCCAGGTGATTTCTCGCCTGCTGCGCCGAGCAATCGCGATCGGCCAGCCGCGCCACCAACTCGTGCCAGAAGGCATCGTTCGTGAATTCGAAGATCGTCTTCTCCACCCGTTCATCGTGCGCGAGCTTGGCTGACACCTGCAATCCCCCGCCCGCCGCGGCCTCCACGAGGTCCGCACAACCGAGCGAGACGGCGAGTTCGTAAACCTTCTGTTCCAACTCGGCGTAACGCTGTTTTCCGGGGTGTTCGGGCCCGTGGTAGGCCTTGACGACATGAAGCCCGAAGTGAACCAGCTCCAGGAGCTTCGCGTACTCCTTGGATGTGAACGTAACTTTCATGCCACCACGGTCACCCGAAGCGCGGCAGGCTGCAACAGCGGACTGGCCGCCCGCATTCCTCCCTGCGGTGGGAGGTCCTGCTACGCGCCTCCGGCCAGGACGGTGGATTCCCGTTCCGCGCGAAATTGACTGGTGTAGAGCTCATAGTAGTGGCCCCGGCGACGCAGAAGCTCCTCGTGGGTTCCTGCTTCCTCGATCCGCCCCTTGGTGATGACGAGGATGCGGGTCGCTCTCCGGATGGTGCTGAGACGATGGGCGATGACAAAGCTGATGCGTCCTGCGAAAATGGTCTCCAGGCCTTTTTGGATGAGTTGCTCGGTCTCGGTGTCGATGGACGAGGTGGCTTCGTCCATGACAAAGAGCTGCGGATTGGCCAGCAAGGCACGGGCGAATGAAATCAGCTGCCGCTGGCCTGTCGAAAGCCGGTTGCCGCCTTCCCCGACGTGCGAGTCATAGCCCTGCTCGAGCGCGGTGATGAATCCGTGCGCGTTGACCCGCCGCGCCGCCTCTTCGACTTCCGCGTCGGTGGCCTCCAGTCGCCCGTAGCGGATATTCTCCCTCACGGTTCCTTTGAAGAGGTGGGGAGTCTGCAGCACGATTCCGAGTTGCGATTGCAACCACCCGAGCGGTCGCTCCCGGTAGTCGATGGAGTCGATCAGGACCTGTCCCTCGGTTGGCTCATAGAAGCGGCAGACCAGCGAGACCAGCGTGCTCTTGCCTCCTCCCGATGGTCCGACCAGGGCGATGGTTTCGCCGGCTTTCACGGTCAGGGAAAAATCGTGCAGCACCTTCGGACCGGTGCTGTAGCTGAAACCGACGTTGCGAAACTCGACGGTTTGGATCGTGGCCGGGCCGCCGTCGGGAGCACGCGGATCGACGGTCGCCCCGGACGGCGCGGCGTTTCGCAGGCTGGCCTGATGGTCCGACATCCGTTGCCGAACGGCGGCCGAGTCCTGGATGGCGGGCTCGGTCGAGAGCAGTCCCATGACGCGTTCGCCGGCGGCCTGGGCGCCCTGCATTTCCGTCAGTTTGTTCGCCATCTGATTGATCGGGAAAAAAAACTGGCCGGCAAAATTGATGAAGGCGACCAACGTGCCCAGCGACATTTCGCCGCCCGCGGTCAGCAGGCCTCCCCGCCACAGCGCCAGGCCTGCGCCGAGACTCCCAATCGTCATCACGAGGGGGTAGTAGATGGCGCTTTGTTTCGCATTCGTCACCGCGGCGACAAACATCTGGGTCGAGAGGACTTGAAACTCGCGCAGGTTTTCCGATTCGCGCACGAGGGTCTTGGTGGTGCGCACCCCCTGAATCGACTCGTTGAAAGAGGCCGTGATCTGGGAGTTGTACTTCCGGATCTCACGCGCGCTGAGCAGGATTTTGCGCTGGAAATATTTGCTGAGCAGCGCGAGCGGCGGTACCACGGCGATCACGATCAATCCGAGCCGCCAGTTCATGACCAGCAGGCTGATCGCGATCATGAGGAGGTAGGTGAAGCCCCAGACAAAATCGAGAAATCCCCAGGCGATGACCCGGGCCAGACGGTCACAGTCGCTTGTCAGCCGGGTGATCAGCCAGCCGACAGGACGCGTATCGTAGAACGCGAATTCAAGCGACTGCAGGCGGTCAAAACTGGCCGCGCGGATGTCGTGGCCGAGGTGATTCGAGATGGCGCCTGCTGCGTCGATGAAGATCCAGACACCGAGGCAGAGCACGAGGGTGATGAAGGCATACCCGGCAATATAGGGAAGGAGGGACGTGGCGGCACCGTCGCGCAGCACGCCATCGATGGTCCAGCGGGTGACGTGGGCAAAGGCGGCGTCACAGAGGGCGATGGCCACGGCGGCGATGGAGAGGGGAATCAGAAAGCGCTTCAAGTGCAGGGCGCGCTGGAAGAGCTTCCACCAGAGCCCGGCGTCGAGCTTGGCTTTGAATTCATCTTCCTGATGAAAGGCGGAGGACATGGGGGCAAAAGAGTGAAGGGCGAAGAGTGAAGGGTGAAACCGGAGTTCGTTGTCCTGGAAAGGGTCTTACGGGGTCTGGAGTTCTCGTTGGAAGTCGGCTTCGACGTTGGTCTGGATCTCCCAGAGACGGCGGTATAATCCCGGGCTGGCGGCAAGCTGCTCATGGGTGCCGCTCTGGATGATCCGCCCGTGGTCGAGCACGATCACCCGGTCGGCGTGGGCGAGCGTTGAGAGGCGATGCGCAATGACAAGGGTGGTGGACTTTCCGCGCCGACGCTTGAGGGCGTCGAGGATGAGCGTCTCGGTTTCCCCGTCGACGGCGCTGAGCGCGTCGTCGAGGATGAGCACCGGCGGGTTGCGCAGGATGGCGCGGGCGATGGCGATGCGCTGGCGCTGTCCGCCGGAGAGCGTGATGCCCCGCTCGCCGATCAAGGTGTCGTAGCCCTGCTCAAAAGTCCGGATGGTGTCATCGATGCACGCGGCGCGCGCGGCCTCCTCAATCTCGCGGTCGGGCGCGTCGCCGCGGCCGAGGCGGATGTTGTCGCGCAGGGACTTTGAGAAAAGGAAGGGTTCCTGCATGACCGTGCCGAATTCGCCGCGCACCCAGCTGCGGGGAAGCGAGGACAGCTCCAGCCCGTCGAGCAGGATCGATCCGCGTTCATAGTCGTAGAGGCGGAGCAGCAGGTGCATCAGCGTGCTTTTGCCCGCCCCGGACGGACCGAGCACAGCCAGGGTTTCCCCGGGCGCGACGGAGAACGAGATTCCGTTGAGCGCGCCGGTGGTTTCGGCGGGCTTCTCCGCGGGCGGAGCGGTGCCGTCCGGCGACGGGGCGACCGGACGGCGGGCGTGAGTGAAGTGCAGGTCCTGCACTACGATCGACCCCCGCAGCGGACCGGCGGGCGCGGCCGCGCTGGCGGCGTCGGCTTCCCGCGGTTCCATTAGGATATCCTGGATACGGTTCACCGCCACTGAGGTTTTTCCGAGATCGGTGAGGATCCGGCCCATCTGGCGGACCGGCCAGAGCATGATGCCGAGGAAGGCGAGGAAGGCGAAAAGCACCCCCACCGTCAGTTCGCCGCGCCCGACCCAGGAGGCGCCGACGAGCAGGACGAGGCCAAGCTGCGAGAGGGCGACGAGGTCGCTGACCGACCAGTACCACGACATCAGGCGCAGGAGCCGGAGGTTGCGGTCGCGAAAGGTGGCATTGGGACCCGCGAACTTGGCTCGCTCGAAGTCCTGGCGGGCGAAGGCCCGGACCACGCGGATTCCGGTCAGGTTCTCCTGGATCACGGAGGTGAGCGCGCCCTCGGCCTCGTCGACCGCCTTGAAGACGTGTTTTACCTTCTGGAAGTAGATGTATCCGTACAGGACCAACGGTGGAATGAGCGCGAACGCCACCAGCGTCATGCGGGGGCTGAGCAGCAGGAGGAGCGGGAGGGCGGTGAAGGCGAGGATGAGCGCATTGCCGATTTCCATCACCTGCACGGACAGGAACTGGCGGGTGGTTTCGACGTCGCTGGTGCAGCGCTGCACGAGATCGCCGGTGTCGGACCGGTCGAGCGTGCGCGCCGGCAGGTGGTTGAGGTGGTCGTAGAGGTCGTCCTTGAGGCGTCGCGCAATGCCGTCGCTGGCGAGCGAGGTGTGGCGTCCCTTCAGGTAGCTGCAGGCGCCTCCGAGCGCGGTGAGCAGGACCATGAGCACGGGCGCGAGCCAGAGGTGGTCCCGCAGGTGCGCGGGGCCGCCGACGAGGGTGAGCAGAAGGGCGACGAGCGGACTGGCGTCGGCGGCGGGTCGTACGCCGATGGCATGGTCGATGGTGGCGGCACCGACCAGGGGCACGAGGTAGTTGGCCGCGGTGGCGAGCAGGAGACAGACCAGGGCTGCGCCGTAGCGCAGGCGCTGGCCCCGCATCAGGCGCCAGAGAATGGAAAGTTGGGACGACATGGACGAGACGTGACGAGAGTCGGAAAAGAAAGTGACGGGAAACGAGCTGCGAGACCGAGAACGACAAAAAAGCCCGCTCGGTGAAGAGCGGGCCGCAAGTGCGTGACGTGTGTCGTGGGGCCCGCTCAGGTTGCGGCGGGCGATCTGGCGGTCAGAGGACCGCGATGACGCCCGGACGCTGCGTAATCATGACGTAGGCGTAGTGGGTGGGGGTCATCAGGAAGGGCCTCGGTTGAAGTTCGCGGCGAATCAGGCCGGGCTTGGACGCGGCAGGCAAGCTGAAAATCGAAGGGGCTGTCAAACCACGCTCGCCTCGGCGCGCACGCGCGTCTGGCTCAGGACCGCCCGGAGCTCCGCCGTGCGGACGGGTTTGCTCAGGAAGGCATCCATGCCGACCTTCAGGCACTCGTCCCGGTCAATGGGTGAGGCGCTGGCGGTCATCGCGACAATCCGGGGACGGCGCGAGGCCGGCCACCGCGAGCAGATTTCCCGGGTTGCCTGGATGCCGTCCATCACGGGCATGTGCACGTCCATCAGGACCAGATCGTAGTGTCGGCGGGTCAGGCAATCGAGCGCCTCGCGTCCGTTGCCAGCGAGATCGCAGCGGTATCCAAAACGGGCAAGCATGAGCTGGCCGACCCGCTGGTTCACCGGGTTGTCCTCGACCAGGAGGATGGACAGCGGGAGGTCCGCCGCGAGGTACTCGCCGTGCTCACCGACCTCCTTGGTCTTTCGCCGGCGGGAGGAGCCGCCGCCGACCACCTCCTCGAGCAGATCGAGCAGGAGATGCGGCTTGACCGGCTTGGTCACACTGGCGGCGATACCGAGACTGGCGGGAAACTGAAATTGGCTGAGCGAGGTCAGCAGCACGACCGGCAGGGCGTCCGGGGAGAGGCGTCGGCGGATGGCGGAGGTCAGCTCGGTGCCCGTCATGCCGGGCATGAGGAGGTCGAGCAATGCCAGGTCGAAACGCTCGCCGCGATCGAGGGCGCTGAGGGCGTCGGGGCCCGAGGCGAAACTGACGGGGATCATGCCCCAGATCTCTGCCTGGCGGCAAAGTACCCGGCGGTTGGTGCCGTTGTCATCCACCACCATCACCCGTTTGCCGCGGAGGACCGAACGCGTGGACTCGCGGAGCAAGGCGGTCCTGACCGGCGCCATGCCCACTTTGATCTCAAAACTGAAGGTGCTGCCGCGTCCCGGAGAACTTTCCACGCCGATGTGACCGTCCATCAGTCCGACCAGTCGGCGGCAGATGGAGAGCCCGAGGCCGGTGCCGCCGAAGTGTTTCGTGGTCGAGGCGTCGACCTGACTGAACACCTGGAAGAGCCGGTCCATGCGGTCGGGGGGAATGCCGATGCCGGTGTCGTGCACGGCGAACGTCAGGCGTAGTCGGCCCGGAGGCAGGTTGGCGTCATCCGGCGAGGATCCTCCCACATCTAGAAAGACCTCGCCGCTGGGAGTGAATTTCACCGCGTTGCTGAGCAGGTTGACGAGGATCTGCCGCACGCGGGTGACGTCGCCCACCACGCGCGAGGGCAGCTGGGGATCGATCCAGTAAAGCAGATCGAGTTGCTTTTCAGCCGCAGGTCCGGCGACCAGATCGAGCGCGGATTCCACGCATTCGCGGAGGTCGAAGGGCGACTCCTCCAGTTCGAGACGTCCCGATTCAATCTTGCTGAAATCGAGGATGTCATTGAGCAGGCTGAGAAGTGATTCGCCGCTGCGGCGGATCGTTTCGGCGAACTCGCGGTGCGCGCTGGATGGGTTCGAATCGAGCATCAGGCCGCTCATGCCGATGATGGCATTGAGGGGAGTGCGAATCTCGTGACTCATGTTCGCGAGGAATTCGGACTTGGATCGCGATGCCGCCGACGCTTTTTCTGCGAGGTTTTCCGCAAGCTGGTGGCTCGTCTGCAAGTCCCGCACCGTGCGTCGCAGCGCCAGCAGTGCGTTCACCTGGCGGGCAAGCACAAGGAGGGCGGACGACTGCGCCGGGGTGAGGTCGCGGGGTTGCGTATCGATGACGCACAGCGCTCCCAAAGGATGACCGTCGGGAGCCTGGATCGGGGCGCCGGCGTAGAAGCGGATGTTGGGCGCCCCTGTGACGAAGGGGTTGTCGGCAAAGCGCGGATCGACCGCAGCGTCCGGAACAACCATCAGGTCATCCGGTCGCGACAGGGCGTAGGTGCAAAAGGCCCAGTCGCGGGGCGTTTCGGTCAGGCAGACTCCATGGCGCGCCTTGAACCATTGGCGGCCCTCGTCCAGCAACGTGATCAAGGCGATCGGCGTCTCGCAGATCTGTGCCGCCAAGCGGGTAAGGTCGTCGTAGGTGGTCTCCGGCTCCGAATCCAGAATCGCAAGTTCCCGCAGGCTCTCCAGTCGCGATAACTCGTTGTCGAGCCGCGGCCCATTGAGGACGGCCTCCGGTGGTAGGGTGGCGAGGGAAGGGAGTGGCGTGGGACGGCTGGAAGTCGACATGCGGAAACGAACGGTGACCGAGGTGCTTTCGTGCGAAGACAGACGATCGTCCGCCCCATCGGTCGTTCTCGATGAAAACCCAACCCAACTCAGCCATTTCCTTAGCGGAAAACGGGCAGAATCTGGATCCGAAAATCCTGGTGATTCAGCCCTGAAACCTTGTCCGGAGCGGGTCGAGGTGGAAGCGGCTCCGCGCAACCTGGCGGGCGACAGATGTTTCCGGCTATTGTTGGACGATTTTCGATCGCTCGCCTCCGAAATGCGAGGCAACGGCATGCAGCACCCTCGCCACCGGAATGTTCTGTACACATCGATTGCGATAGGAGTCGCCTGGCTGACACTCACCGGGGGTGGCACAGGTGACGCAGGGCAGCGGTGGCCGGATCACGACCTGGCCCTGGCCCGGGGGGGCAAAGAGCACCGGATTCTGCGAACCCAGCAGTGCCACCACGCGGGTACCGACTGCGGCGGCGACGTGCATGGGGCCGCTGTCGTGACACAGCAGGAGGTCAAAGTGCGAGGCGAGAGCGGCGAAGCGAGGCACGCTGAGCGCGGTGTCGATCCCAACCAACGGGAGCCGGGCCCTGGATTGGATCTCCCGCAGCAGCGGCGCCTCGCTGGGTCCCCCGACGAGCAGGACCGGCACGCCGAGGGTGTCCTGCACGGCGTCGGCCACCGCGGCAAAGTTCGCCGCGGGCCAGATCCGCCAGGCGCTGCGGCTGCCTGGATGTATCAGAAGTTTGGATGTGCCTGGCGGTGCCAGCGCGGCCATGGCGTCACGATCGCTCGACCGCGGCACCAGGGCCACCTCGCGCGTGACCACCGGAACGCCCACCGCCCCGAGAACGGACAGGTAGTAGTCGACAATCGAGCGTGACTCGTGGACCGCGGGCAGATCGTGCACGCTGGCGGTGTAGGCCCGGCGCCAGCGGGCCGCACCGCCTTCGTGCCAGAGGGCGATGCGGATGGCCGCACCGCTGCACCAGGTGATCCAGGCCGTGCGGTCGTTGTTGTCGAGATCGAGGACATGCGTGAAAGCACCGCGGCGCAGGGCGCGCAGAAATGCCGGCCAGTCCCGCGCGCGCCACGGCAGGCTGAGGGTTTCATCGACATCGGGGTTCATCGACAGGACCGGCGCGTACGCCGCCTCGACGAGGGCTGCGAGGTGTGCCGCCGGCCAGTGGAGGCGCAGATTGCGGAACACCGGCCCGAGCAGCACGATGTCCCCGAGGTAACGCCGCCGGATGACAAGGATGCGAGGGCGGGACGGATCGGCCATGGGAGCGTATCGTATGACGTCGGACCGCACGGCCGGGTCAAGCATGCTGAGCCGGGTCCGCCCACGCGGTGGGAAGACGGAGCCCGCGTGGATCGATTCGACTAGCCAACCGCGGACCTGAACCGCACGGTTTCCCCGCGATGCATTACCGACCGCCATCCTGGCTTGCCCCCGGCGAGGAGGCCAGCCGAAGCGATTACTATGGGCACCTTCGCCCTGAAATCATTGAGGCGGTGCCCGATGGCTGCGCGACGATTCTGGATGTCGGCTGCGGCCGCGGCACCCTGGGCCGCTGGCTCAAGGAAAACGGGGTCGGGACCGTCTGGGGCGTGGAATTAATGCCGGCGGCCGGCAAGGATGCGCAAGTCCATCTCGATCAGGTGGTCTTGGGCAACATCGAGCAGGTGGAGCTGCCGTTTGCACCGGGCAGTGTCGACTGCATCATCTGCGCCGACGTCCTGGAGCATACGATCGATCCGTGGACCGTCGTGGCGCGCCTCAAGACCCTGCTCCGGCCCGGCGGCTGCCTTGTGGCCAGCATTCCCAACGTGGGCTTTCACCGCAACCTGCGGAAACTGATTCGCGGTGAATGGACCTACGCCGACGAAGGCCTGCTCGACCGCACCCACCTGCGGTTTTTCACCCTGCAGACCATCGAGGAACTTTTCGCGCGGAATGCGATGCCGATCGAGGTGGTCTTCAAGAAGGTCGATGGCGGGCTCAACATCCGTTTCCTGAACTTCATCCTCCTCGGCGCTTTGCGAAACACGCTCTACCTGCACTACATTGTGCGCGCGCGGACGCCGGTTGCGGCGGGTCTGCGGAACCCCGGACCGGTTTCCGTCTCGAAGCCGTAGTCGATTGTTTGTGACAGGAGGCCCGGCCCGGGCGGCGGGTGCGCGTCGCGGCTTCCCGCCCGTGCGGGGGCGCGTGTCCGTTCCTGGCCCTGGATCGGGCGGACGCGGGTCCGACGCCACGGAGATTTTTTTCGGAGGGACGAATCGGTGGTTATCCGGGATGCGCGGTGGCCTGCTGGTGATGATCGGGTGATTGGATGACGCGGGCGATTTCGAGTGCGGTCTTGCGCCGGTCCGGACGTGGAACCGCCGAGGTCGCTGGAAGTCCAGGTATCCACACGATGAACTCGTTCTGCATTGCATCATTCTGTCGAAAGCGTTTCGTCCGATGCGAATCGGATTCGCCGTGAGTGCGGGGTTGGAATCCCGCTGGCTGACGGTTGCGATTCCCACCTACCGCCGGCCGCAGATGCTGCGTGATGCGCTGGCGAGCATTCGGGCCCAGACGCGGCTGGAGGAAGTGGATGTGCTGGTGACCGACGATGGCGGTTTGCCGGAAACGGCGCGGGTGGTCGCGGAGTGCGGGCTTCCACGCATCCGCCATCTCATCAACCCGCGGCGTCTCGGCGCGGTTGGGAACTGGAATCGGTGCCTGGCCGAGGCGTCGGGCGCGTGGGTCACCCTCCTCCATGAGGATGACGTCCTCTATCCGTGGTTTGTGGAGACCGTGCGCGAGCATGTGCGCGAGGGGGTGGTGGCGGTTTCGGTGCGTTGTGATCGCGGGGACGAGCCGCCCGCGCGGCCGCGCCAGCGGGGCCGCGCCGGCGCTCGTTCCTATCCGGCCGGGTGGTTCCTGAAAAGCAGCCCGACGCCGTTTCCCGGAGTGGTGCTCCAGCGGCGGGTGGCTGAGGCGATCGGCGGCTTCGATGCGCGGCAGGGCGGTCTGGCCGACTATGTGTTCTGGTACGAATTGTCGCGCCGAGGGCCGTTTCGGCAGGTGCGGGAAACCGCCGCCTTCTACCGCCACAGCGCCGGGCAATGGACGGAGACCGAGTGGCCGGATATGTTGCGTCGCGCGCACCTGTTGCGCCTCCGCGTTGTTCGGGAGGAGCTTCCCTCCTTTCGGCGTGTGGGTCGCTGGCTCGCCCGTTTTTACACCGCTCGCATGGCGGGCTCCTACCAGCGCCAGTTCGAGGCGACGCCGGCGGTGCTCACCCGAGCCCTGGCTTTCAGGAATCAGCCCGGCAGCGGTTGTCCTAGCGGCTGGGCATGGCGATTCCTGCAAATGCTGGTCCTGATGGAGCGCGTGCGTCGTCCCGCCGAACCGCGGGTGGTGTTGGCCGAGGCGCTATCCGGCTACGCCGAGGAGACCGGAGTTCGCCAGCCTGCCGTACGCTGAACCCGCCGGACCCGCCGCGTGCCTACCCTAGTTGAGCACCGGCCGTAGCACCCGCCAGACCGTTTCCGCCACCCGCTGGTGACCCTTGGCGGTGGGGTGGATGCCATCGGGCAGGTTGAGCTCGGGGATCCCGCCGACGCCTTCGAGCAGAAAGGGGATCAGAAGCGACCCGGTCGATTGGGCCAGGTCGGGGAAGAGGGCGGAAAACTCGCTGGCGTAGTTCCCCATGCTCCTGGGCATTTGCATGCCAGCCACAATGATGCGGACCTTCGGGTTGCGTGCCCGGACCTTTTCGATGATCGCCTGGAGATTGGCTTTGGTGGTGTCGACCGGCAGTCCGCGGAGGCCGTCGTTGCCTCCCAATTCGAGGACGAAGACATCGATCGACCGGCGCAGCACCCAGTCGATCCGGCGCAGCCCGCCGGCCGAGGTGTCGCCACTCAGTCCGGCGTTCACGACCTGATACGGAAGACCTTCGGCATCGATTTTCTTCTGCAAGAGCCCCGGGAACGCCTGCTCGGTGTGGTCGTCGAGCCCGTAACCGGCCGTCAGGCTGTCGCCAAAGAACAGCACCGTCCGGCGGCTGTCCACGGTTTGGGCGGTGACGGCCGTGAAGGTAAGAAGGCTAAAGAAAAGGCTGAAAAGGAGTTTCATCGGTTGCAGAAACGCCGCCGCCGGGTTTGGTCGCGGGTCTCTCCATGAGTGTTCAATCCATGCTGAAAGTCCAGCGACTGACGAAAACCTATGCCTCGGCGGGCGGTGCACTCACGGTGTTGAAGGAGGTGAGCTTCGACCTCGAGCGCGGGGCGAGCCTGGCCATTGTCGGACCAAGCGGCAGCGGCAAGACCACCCTGCTGGGCCTTTGCGCCGGGTTGGATCGTCCCACGGCCGGAAGCGTGGTCCTCGCCGGTGAGGCGATCGGCGACATGGATGAGGACGACCGGGCCCGGGTGCGCAATGACCACGTGGGGTTCGTTTTTCAGAATTTCCAGCTCATCCCCACCCTTACCGCCCTCGAGAACGTATTGGTGCCGCTTGAGTTGCGGGGCGAGGCGGGACGCGAGGCCGAGGCGCAGGCCCTCCTAGCCCGGGTGGGGTTGGGAGAGCGAAGCGATCACTATCCGATCCAGCTTTCCGGGGGCGAACAACAGCGGGTGGCGCTGGCGCGGGCCTTCATCAACTCTCCCAAGATACTCTTCTGTGATGAGCCCACGGGAAACCTGGATGGCGACACAGCCCACGCCATGACCGATCTGATCTTCGAAGTGAACCGGGAGCGGGGCGCCACCCTGGTGTTGGTGACCCACGATCTCGACCTGGCCCGCAAGTGTCAGCGGATCATCCGCCTCCGCAGCGGAGCGGTGATCAGTGATGAACGCGTCTAGCGTGCGCCAGCTCTTCTCCCTCGCTGCCCACCCTTTGATCCCATGAGGTTTGTCCTGAAAATGGCCTGGCGCGACTCGCGGGCTTCGCGTCGTCGGCTCGCGCTCTTCTCGCTGTCGATAGTACTGGGGGTGGCGGCCCTGGTGGCGATTGGATCGTTCAGCGCCAACCTGCAGCAGGCGATCGAGGGCCAGGCGAAGGGCCTG
>JAEUGZ010000451.1 GCA_016794725.1 Opitutaceae bacterium
TGACAAAGAGCTCGGTGCTCTGCTGGTCGGAGATGTTCTGGGAGACGTGTTCGTACTCCGCGGTGATGTCGACCTTGGCGTTGGGACGGTAAGTCACCGCGCCTGCGGCGTAGTTGCCCCGGTTGTGCCAGAAGTCGCGGAATCCGCCGGCGGTGTAGGCGCCCGCGCCAACGCGATAGGCGAGCTGGTCGTTGACCGGACCGGTGGTGCTGACCTCGGTGCGGACGTGCTCGTGGGAGCCGACGAGGACCTTGGCTTCGGTCGAGCCGGTGAAGGAGGGTTTGCGGGTGAGGTAGTTGATGATGCCGCCCGGGCGGTTGCTGCCGTGGAAGATGGCCGTGGCGCCCTTGATCACCTCGATCCGATCGATGTTCCAGGAGGCGAACAACTGACGCCGGTAGTGACCATTGCGCAGCAGGGACAGCGCGTCGAAGCCGCGGACGCGGATCCGGCTCTCGTTGTTTTCCTGCGTCCGCACGCCAGGGGCGAAGTCGAGTGCCTGCCGGAGCTCGAAGGCGGCGGTGTCCTGGAGAAACTCGCCGGTGACGACGTTGATGGCGATTGGCGTGTCGATGATGTCGGTGCCGATGCCGGTGGCGGTCACGGCATTGGCGGCGCGGTAGCCGGTCATTTTGGCGGCCGAGACATCAAAGGCCGCGAGGTTGATGATGTCTTCCTTGGGGGCTGTCTGGGCGACCAGCAACGGACTGGCGCCAAGCCAGGCCGTGATCAAGCCGCGGAGCAGCGGGCGGTTTGTGAGGAAAGAGGACATGGGGAGGTCGTGGGGGGTGGGACGAAAGGACCTTCGCCGACGTTGGGTCGGGTGGGATTTCGTGCGGAGGCAGGCATGGCGGACTTGCGCGGGACGTCGACAGGCGCGAGGTTTGCACTGTGCAAATCCCTCCGACGTCACCCGACAAACCGGTTCCGCCGCCTACCTCCGGCCGGGAGGATGCGGCGGGACGATCGATCCGCGACCTGGCGCAGAGCCTCGGGGTGTCGCCGTCGACCGTGTCCGGTGCGCTCCGCGATCTCCCCCAGTTCAGCGAAGCGACGCGGCGTCGCATCCAGGCCGCGGCCGCGACGGCGGGATACCGTTCCAATCCGTTGGTGGGCCGGGTCATGTCGGAGGTCAGGCGCAGCCGGAGCCGGCATTTCCGCGGGGCGATCGCCGCCTTGAACGCGGTGGAGCCGCCGAATGCAGGCCGGGATCGGTTTCACCAGAAGATCCTGCAGGGGGCGATGCGCCGCGGGCAGCAGTTCGGGTATCGCATCGAGACCTTTCGGACCGGGCCGGGTGCGCTGTCGCTGAAACGCATCAACTCCGTCCTCCATTCGCGCAACATTCAGGGTGCGATCGTCATGCCGTTTGAGACGCCGCAGGACTGGTCGGAGATCGAGTGGTCGCGGCTCTCGGCCGTGCGCATGTTCAACCCGATGAGCCAGCCGCGGTTGCACTCAATCGGGCCTGATCACCACGCCATGTTGCTTGACCTGCTGGACCGCCTGACCGCGCAGGGATACCGGCGGATCGGGCTCTTTTTGAGGCGCGCCTCGGAGTCCCGGCTGCGGTACCGGTGGTCGGCGGCGTTTCACGTGTTTGCCCAGAGCCGGCCGGTGCGGGAACGGATTCCACCGCTGGTGGTGGAACGCCTCGAACCCGAACCGTTTCACGCCTGGTTTCGGACGCACCAGCCCGCCGTGCTGGTGGGGCACTACCCGCAGGTGATCGAGTGGCTGGGTGCGGAGGGCGTGCGGGTGCCCGGTGACGTCAGCTTTGTGAACCTCAACCGGGATCAAGAACCCTGGCCCTGTGCGGGGCTGGACCTGATGCCGGAGGAACTGGGGGCGATGGCGGTTGACACGGTCGTGGCGCAGATCAACCGCAACGAACTGGGCCTGCCGTCCCACCCGCAGACCATCGCGGTGGAGGGCAAGTGGGTGGACGGACCGACGCTCGCGGCCCCGGTGGCGATGGGGTAGGGGCTCGCGCGTCAGAGCGCCCGGACTCGACACCGGGCGGGCAAACGCGTTTACCAGCGGGACCCCATGGACCCCTTTCTTCTTCTCGCGATTGGCATGGTCGTGGTCATTGGCGGAATTGTCTGGCTGAAGACCCATGCCTTCATCGCGTTGCTGGCGGCGGCGCTGGTGGTGGCGGTGCTGACCCCGCCCGGCCACATTGAACGGGTGGCGCTGTCCGAGGGCGCCTCGCCAACGGCGGCGGCGGCCCGGGCGGCGGAGCCGATCGGCTCCAAAGTGGCGGGCCTGTTTGGCAAGTCCTGCACGCAACTCGGGCTGCTCATCGCGATGGCCTCGATCGTGGGAGTGTCCCTCCTCGCCAGCGGTGGCGCGGAGCGGATTGTGCTCGCGGCGCTGAAGGTGTTTGGCGAGTCGCGGGCGCCGCTGGTCTTTGGAGTCTGCGGCTTTGTACTCGGGATCCCGATCTTTTTTGACACGGTGTTTCTCCTGCTCATCCCGCTGGCGCGGGCGATGGCGGCGCGCACGGGACGCGACTACCTGCGTTATGTCATGTGCATCGCGGCGGGCACGACCATGACCCACTCGCTGGTCCCGCCGACACCTGGGCCGCTCTTTGCGGCACAGGCGCTGAAAGTGGATCTGGGGCTGATGATCGTGGGCGGACTTGTGTTCGGTGCGATCACCACCGCGGCCGGTCTCCTGTATGCCTGGTGGGCGAACCGACGCTGGCCCACCCCTCTGCCGGGGACCGAGGCCGGCAAGGAGCTGTCGTCGGCGGTGCGCCCGGTGGAATCGCTGCCACCCCTCGGACTGGCGCTGCTCCCGATTGTGCTGCCGATTGTGCTGATCGGAGGACTGACCATTTCACAGGCGGTGGCGAAAGGGACGCCCCTTGCCCGGGTGATGGCGCAGGTGGGCCAGCCCAATGTGGCGCTTGCCCTGGCGGCGACGGTGGCGCTGGGCACGTTGATCTGGACCCTGCGTGGAAACCGCAAGGCGGCCAAGGACCAGGTGCAGGCGGCGCTGGCCGATGCCGGCACGATCATTCTCGTCACCGCCGCGGGTGGCATCTTTGGCGGCGTGCTGCAGGAGACCGGTGTAGGTCTGCGGATACGCGACCTCGCGGAGGTGTACCGCATTGGCGTGCTGCCGCTCGCTTTTTTCGTCACCGCGCTGGTGCGCGTCGCCCAGGGGTCCGCCACGGTGGCGATGGTGACCAGTGTGGGCATCCTGGGCGGAGTGGTGGCGGCCGGCGACCTCGGGTATCATCCGCTTTACGTCGCGCTCGCCATCGGCTGCGGCTCGAAACTGGTGCCCTGGATGAACGACAGCGGATTCTGGGTGGTGGGCCGGATGAGCGGCTTCTCGGAGGTCCAGACCCTGCGCAGCTTCTCGGTCATGCTCGCGATCATGGGCTGCGTCGGGTTTGTCGTGATCCTCATAGCCGCGCGCCTGTTCCCGCTGGTCTAGGCGGACCGGGGGGCCAGTCGCTCCGATCATTCCCCGACAGGACAAGGGAACCTTTTTCGACCGGCTGAGCTCTAGTCTAGACTCCCCTCGCTTGATCCCGTTGCTTCCCCTGTCGTCGTTGGCGCGTTTTGCCGGGTTGACCGGCCTGGTCACCCTCGTTTGCGCGAACGAATCCCGTACGTCGGCCCGGCTGTCGGCGGAGATAAGAGCCGGGCTCCCCTCCTTTGAAGCGCCGGCTGCTCCCCCGGAACGCCCGACCAGCACTGCGCTCGAGCTCCCGGCGGTGACGGTGGACGTCGTCCGCACCGTGGTGCCGGATGCTACCCAGGTGCTCACGGATGCGGCCCTGTCTGACCTCCTGCTCAAGCGGTATCCCGGCGCCAGCGTGAAGGGCCAGGATCCCACGGAGCGCGGTCAGGTCCGGGTACCCAATTACGCCGCACTCATGTACCGCGAGGACATCCGGCTCTCCCGTCTCGAGACCATCCAGCGGATTGAGGCAGTTCACCAGAAGGCAGGCACCCTCGCGCCCGGCAACGACCTCAAGACCGAGATCCACCGCGCCTTCCTCCGGCGCCCCGACCCCCTGACCGAAGTGATGGATCGCTCCGTCAACCCGTGGTTGCGGAAGTGAGGGGGCTTGGTTTCGGAAAATATGATTAATAGCTAGTTAGGTCGATATCTGGGTGGTCCGACTCCGGGATTTGCCCGTTCGGAGCTACTGTCGGTGCCAGATGCGGTGGTAGTCGTTTTCGAAGTCGTAGCGAAGTTCGCAGTCGGTGATCGTGACGCGCTGGCTGGAAGGGGCCAGGCGGACCTCGATCTCGATCGATTCTCCTTCTGGTGCGGATTCGCGTGCCAGCGGGATGTGCAGATAGGCCTCGGCTGCGTCGCCCGCGCGCGGCCGACTGCCCGTGACGGCTGCGGTTGAAACCCACGTGGCGCCCTTGTCGCCACCCGAAAAGATCCCTCGTCCCTGGGCGCGCACTTCGAGTCCCTCCGGCGCGGGCAGCCCGCGAAAGCCAAGGCGAAGCTCGCAGGCCAGAACCGAGAAGGGACTCTGGCTGGGCCGTTCCGCGAGTGGCAGCACCAGGCGTAGCGGTGAGTCCGCTTTGAGCGGGGCCGGCAGTTGTTTGGCGTATGCATAGGACCCGGGCCCGTCGTTGTAATAACTCTTGGTCACCCCATACACCTTCGCCTGACCTTGCAGGAATTCGCGCCGACCGACCGCGTGCGACACCGTGAACACGTTCTGCGCGGGATCGGGGGTGCCCCCGTACACGATTCCAAAATTAAAGAGGTACATGCCATCCGCTCCGGTCGCGTAGTACCCCGCGGCCGCCGCGCGGATCTCCTCCAGGGTGGCGCCACGGCCCACGGTTGCGCCATGATACCGCGACGCCCCTTGAGCGGATGGGAAGGGCAGTCGCCAACTGGTGCGTGGATACAACGAAGGATAGATGAGTACGCCGTGCTGTTTCCCCAGCGCCACCAGGTCGCCGATGGGCATGTCTCCCGCCAGTGTCATGATCTGAGAGGGCGAGACCAGATCGACGAGGCCTTCTTCGATCCAGCGCGCGACCTCGAGGCCTGCGAAGGTGCAATCGGCCAACGAGGGAGGCACCCTCACGAAGAGGTGCAGAGTCCGTTTCTGCTCCAGCGCAAGCTGATCGAGCCGGGTTCGCACCGCCCGCACCAGCTCGGTCATGAGCGGGGCGCCCTCCGCGGCGCGCCCCTTGGGGAAGAAGACCTGGAACCGATTGAAATCGAGTTCGAAGCCGTCGACCAGATCACGATTGCGGTCCAGCACCTCGAACACGGTGTCGAGGCGCAGCTGCCTGACCTCGGCGTGCGTGAAATCCAGAAGATTGCCGTACGCCTTTTGAAAGGGCAGGGGCGATTCCCGGATCGTCAGTTTGTCCCGGTGCTTGAACCAGAACTCGCTCGTCATCGAATGGCTGTCCGGTTCGACCATGAAGTGGGAGTCGTTCATGCGCAGGCTTGGGATAAACCGCAGTCCCGCCCGTTTCGCCGCTTCTCCGGCGGTCCGCACCGCGTCGGAACCCTGCTGCAGGCAGACGCGCGCGTTTTCCATCCGCATGGCCATGAAGGAACCGGGTTTCTCGTCGGGAGCCTGCCGCCAGCCCACCGGGCTCGCGACTTTCGTGGGATAGTAAAGCAGGTCTCCCCCCATGCCCACACAGAATGCGAGCGTCTTCACCGGCGTGCCCGCCAGCGAAAGGATGCTGGCTGAGAGGAGCGCCTCCGAACGCGCTCGATCCGGCACGATGAAGGCCGTATCCGCATCGGTGTTGAACACCACCCCGAAATCCGCGCGCTCGCGCCGGGGCCCGCGTTCGGTCGGAGCCCCCGACAGCCCGGCGCAGAAAAAAACTCCCAGAAGGAAGGCAATGATTCTCATGAGCGAGCGTCGCTAGAACGTGCCCTTGACACCCAGCGAGATGAGGGCGCCGGTGCGCTGGGCGATGCGGATCCGGGCGAATTCGGGCGTGGCGGCATTGTAGATCTGGGTGTACTTGGTGCTCTGGTTGGCATTGCGCGCGTTGCCAAAGAGCGAAAGATATTTGAAAAAGCGATACTCGATCGAGACGTCGACGATCGTCTGCGGAGCCAGGTACTGGTAGGTTCCCTCGGGTATGGTGGCACTGGGTTCGACCGAGCTCACCTTCACCCGGCCGCTTTCGGCCACGTTCACCTTCAGGAGCAGTCGCTTTCTGGCATAACTTGCACCCCAGTTGAAGTTCCTCGGGGAAAAATTGGTGAAGTCCTCCGCGTTCGGACCGGACAGGGAAAGGTGGGTGCCGTTGGCGAAGATCTGGAACCCTTTCGCCCAGCGGGCGAAGGTGTCCAGCGACTGCCGGTAGCTCCATTCGCAGCCGTTCACAGTCGCCGATCCGAAATTGCGCCGCGTGCTGATCTCGTAGTCGAGGTACTCGTCCGGGAGGCCGAAGCTGGCCAGAAGCTCCGGTGTCGCAGGCAGCTCCACCCGTGAGAAGAAGTCATCGATGTCCTTGCGGAAGACGCCGACGGAAAACACCGCGCCCCGGAGATGATACGCCTCCAGGCTCAGGTCGTAGCTGTTCGAGTTCCAGGGCCTGAGACCGGTGTTGGAGACGGTGACGGTCTTTTCGGCGTTGGCCGTCGTCTGGTCCGACACGACCACGCCGGGGATGATCAGGGACATCGCCGGGCGGCCGGTCGTGCGTGCATAGGCGGCTCGGGCGATCAGTTTGTCGGTGAAGGAATAGGCCGCGTTCACGCTGGGATAGAGTCCGTCGTAGTCGCGCGTATTGGTGGCGGCACGCTCCTTGTACTGAAGTCGGGCCAGCGCCAGCGCGTCGCCCGGCACTTTAACCGGCACGCCGGCCGCGTTGCGCACGATGTTACCGGTTGCATCCCGCGCGTAGGTGGCCAGCACATCGTTCAGCGCGCCCAAGCCGCGGTCCTCCGTGCGCTCGAAGCGGGCCCCGTAGGTGAGTCGCAGCTTGTTCTGGAGGTGCCGGGTATCGAAGCGGACATAGGCCGCCGAGATTGTCTCCGTGATCTGGCGCGACCCGTTGACCCGCGAGGTGTATGCCGCCGCCTGATTGAGCGTAAAGTATTCGGGATGTTGCCGGGACACCTCGAAGAGTTTGGTCGGACTGATCCAGCTCACCGGTACGCGGCGGCCTTGAAAGTCGAACCACTCGGATTCGAGGGAGAAATCCGCATCGATCACGCCGAGGTTGCCCGCGGTGTTGCCGCCGGCTGCGGCTGGAACCGCCACCGCGTAGGTTTCCGCGCCGGTTCGCAAATCGAGATTCTCGCGATTGACCGCCAATCCGACCTTGAACCTGACGGGAAAGATTCCGTCGAACTCGCGCGCGAGGTTGGCCCGCATGCCCCTCACCTCGTTCTCGTAGCGATTCATGGCCGTAAAGGCTGCTGTGATCGGGGCACGGTTGCCGTCAAAGACGTCCACCGCCGCTCCCTGTCGAGTGGCCGAGACCAAGGGTAGGGTTCCATCATAAACCCGGTTCATGCCATCGGCCCGAAGAGTGAGGGTCGTGTAGCTCGCGGTGATGTTGCTGAAGAACCCATCCTCCGCCGTGCGCGCCCGACGGCGGCTGCGGGAATAGGCGACGTCGGCGTCGAAGTTCCAGACGTCCCCCTCATGCGCGTAGCGGAGCGTCGTGTGCAGGGTCCCTCGATACACGTTTGATCCGTTGAAGCCTTCGGTCACCACGCCGACATTGGCGCGGCTTTGGGTGAAGGTTTCCCCCCCGGTGGCGCCGGTGCCAAACCGCATGTCGACGGAGTTGTTGGCCGTCCGGGTGTCCTCCGTCGTATATTGGAACGTTGCGCGGAGGACGTCGAGATTGCTCATCCGCCAGTCCATCGCGACCGAAGCCAGCTGCTTGTCGGCGATCTGAAGAAAGTTGGACTTGAGGTAGCGTTCGTTGACCACCGAGCTGAGGTTCCAGATGGACTGCGCGAGGTCGTTGTTGTTGTACCGCCGACTCGCGCTGCCTGCCAGCGTGAACACGAGATCCTCGCTCACGGGCAGCACGTAGGAAAGATCGGCGGCCGGCTGCACCGGCCGGGCACTCATCCTGGGCTCCGGGCCGGCGGCCTTGCCGAGTTGAAGGTTGATTCCGGGATAGTCGCTCAAGACCGAAAAGGTCGAGAAGGCGCTGTACTTGAACGCGGCGGCTTTTCTGCCAAATCCGCTTCGGCCGACGATGTTGATCGCCCCGCCGATCGAGTTCGCCGGCAGGTCCGGCGTGGGCGATTTGGTCACTTCGATGCGATCAATGCTGCCGGTCGCCGCCCCGGTAAACTCAAACTGCCGATCCCCCGCTGACGAAGCGATGGGTGAGCCGTCGATCAGCACAAGTGTGCCGTTGGCGGGCATGCCGCGAATCGACGCGAATTGAGGTGTGCCGTAGACGTAGAGCATCGAGACGCCCGGCACGTATTTGAGGAACTCCCCGGGATTGCCCTCGCCCATGTCGCCAAACTCCTCGAATGAGACGACGTTCTTGAGATTTGCTGCCACCTTCTGGTCGTTGAGCGCGGCCGCCTGGGCGGACAGGTGTTCTTCCGCCACGGTGACCTGTTCGAGGGTGATCGCTGGTTCGTCCGAAGTCTTGGCCAGGCCGTCCAAGTGCAATTCAAAATCCGTCCGCGCCACCTCGCCTTGCGCCAGGGTCAAGACCCGCTGGATGGACTCGAAACCGGCATAGACGACCGACATCCGGAGGGGCCCGGCGGGTACGTGGCTCAGTCGGAACACACCGGCTGCATTCGTCAACGTCTCCATTGACCTGCCCTCCAGGACAATTCGCACGCTCTCGAGCGGCGTCTTGCCGGCGGCGTTGACCACCCGTCCCTGCAGGGTTCCGGTGCCCTGAAGCTCAGGGGTTTTCGGGCGATCGCCGGGGCCGTTCGGCGCCGTGACCACCCTTGGATCGTTTTTTTCCGCTTCTCCGTTCCGGGTTTCTCGACGGACGGTGAGCGAGTTCGAATTTCGCCCTTCGATTGCCACCAGTGCGGTTCCGGCGAGCAGGGCGTCGATTGCCTCGCGCGGGGTCATTTCTCCCTGCACGGCTCGGGTGCGGACTCCCGTGACCGCCTCCGACGGGTAGAGGACCTCCACACCCGATTGCTCGGAGAGCTGCCGTAACGATCTTTCCGCGACGCCCGCCGGGATGTTGAACTGGCGCTTTCCGGCCGGCTCGGCCGACTGCGCTGGGTTCACGGCGAGTGCGACCCATACCATAAGCCCGACGAGCCGGGGCCAGATTCCAGTCCAAGCAGCAGTGCAGGGCGGTGTCATGCGGTAACGACGAACCGCCGGGGAAAATCTGTTACGTGCTTTTGGGAAAAGATTCCCCGACCCCCCTCCCGGGCGTCGTCGTGGGCAGCCGTCGCGGAACCGGCTAGGGTCTGCGTCGAAAGACCACTTCGGTGGTGCTTCTCTGCTCCGCCTCAACGCCGAAGCCGTTCTCCAGCAGGTCGATCAGGGCGGCGGTGTTGTCCACCCGGAAGAGTCCGCTGATCGGCGTTTGGGCCAGAACGGGATCCTCCAGCAGAAACCTGACACCGCCCCGGATGTCCGCGTAGGCATTCAGACGATCGAGGGCCGCTCCCAGCGGCACCGCAGTGAACTCCAAGCGCGGCGTGCGCCATCCCAGCCGGTCCCGGATCTCGGCCGGTTGCACCGACGACACCACCGCGGCGACCTCATCCTTGCCCAGCACGGCGCGCTGCCCCGCGCCCAAGACTGAATCCGTCGTGGTGTTCAGGATCGGCGTCGCGGTCGAGGTGGATGCCAGGGAAACCCTGCCCTCGGTCACAATCACCTCCACATTGCCGGCCGAAAGGCTCACCGCGAAGGCGGTGCCGACGGCCCGGACGTCCAGATTGTCCGCAGATACAACGAAAGGCCTGAGCGGGTCTCGCTTGACCTGAAAGTGCGCCTCGCCTCGGCGCAAAACAATCCGCCGCGTCGCGGCGCTGAACTGCGGTTCGACCTCCGCCCCTTCGCGCAGGTCCACCACCGTGCCGTCGTCCAGGGTCATTCGATCAGGGGCGACCACGCGTCCGATGGCCAGGGTGGCAGCGGGTGACGACGGCCGACCGAACCAGGGCCAGGCGGAGCTCAGACTGACGAGGAGGATCACCGTCAGGAGGGACGCTCCCACCCGACGGCGGCGCTGGCGTCGGTCCAGGTGGGCCAGTTCTTGAATCAGTTCCCGGCCGGCGCCGGCCCGGACCGGTCGATCGAGCGCCCCCCACGAGGCGCTGAGTTGCGCCAAGGCGGCCTCATGCGCGGGATCGGCCGAGCGCCACGACGCGAATTCACGCTCCTCCGATGCGCTCAGGCCCGCGTCCTGGCGCGCAATCCACGCCGCGGCCTGCTCGTCGAGCGCGCGGTCGCGGCCGTGGGTCCGACGAGACTGCGTTTTGTTAGCGTCGGGTTTCATGGCGAACCGGTGACTCCAATCCGTGGAGACGGAGGTATTCGTCGATCTTCTTCACTCCCCGCAGCACCTGCACCTGGACCGTCTGTTCGGAAAGCCCGAGCCGCGCGGCGATCTCCTTCTGCGGCATCCGTTGAATCTTCCGGAGCACCGTGATTTCCCGGCACCGCGGCGGCAGTGAATGCAGCGCCCGGGCGAGCAGGGCGATTTCCTCCCGTGAGCACGCCACCGCCGCCGGGTCTGGCGCGTCGTCCTGGATGGTGAGGGCGGCGAGATCGCTCACGCCCTTGACGGGTGAAGCTATTTTCCGGCGGAGGAGGTCGAGCGCCAGGTTGCGCGCAACTTGGAAAAGGAAGGCGCGAGCCGATCGGATGGGTTTGATGGCGTGGGTCGACCAGATCCGGAGGTAGGACTCCTGCACCACGTCGTCCACGTCGCGCAACGCCGGATAGGCCCCTCGCAGAAAGGAACGCAAATGCCCCTCGTGGGGCTGCACCTCCGCCTCGAACCAATCGGCCCGGTTCGCTGCAACGACGCCGGGTGGCGAGGAGCCGGGTGACGGGTCAGAAGTCATCGGTGGGAGGAATTGTGAGCAGAACTGTGTATTAACTTCGACGAATGCGAGCACGGAATTCCGTGGGGCGCTGCTTGGGGATTCGACCTGGAGGATCCGTCCGGAATGGTCTGCGTGGAATCCGCGCTCTGCGGGGATCATCGTTCTCCCGCCCGTTTCTCGAGCGAAGTGCAGTGCAGTGTACGACTTCGGGGCCTGGGTGGAACCCCCGCGATTGACCCTGGAGTCCGCAGCTGAATGAGCCACCGAGAACCATCATAGATGTCCTCGACTTTGCTGGGCGGGCGGCGAGCCTCCGGGTGCCCCCTGTGGATGCCTCACGCGAGCAATTGCACCGGATCATGCGGGGGGGCAAAACCTTGAGCTCAAGTGCCACCTTACCCGCGCGATAGCCGAACGCGGATCAGGCGTGTGAGCAGTCATTTAACCATACATTGAATACCCGGTCTTGCGTTGGCCGTTCGTAACCGTGTGCTGCAGGCGCACGGTCGCGTGATCCGTGGTTTACGAACTCGTAAAATGGATTCGACTGCGAGTCTTGGTTTACGTTCCTTGGGATAGGTTGTTGCGAGTCCGCAGTCTTGGCGTTTGTCTGGCGGCGAGTCGTCAGCCAAAACCTCCCGTTGTAGAAGTCAGGGCCTTACACTTTTGTACTCAATCTAACTCGGCGCAGGTTTGGGTGGAACTCACGTCGGCCTGGGCGGTTCAACTACCATGGCCTTTTTGGTGCGCTCGTTCCCTTTCCTTCTAGCCGCTGGGGTGGCCGCCCTGAGCAGCGCGGTGCGAGCTGCGCCTGCCGCTGCGATGCCGGAGGCGCGGCACCTGCTCGACGCGGCGTTCCAAGCGTTCCTCGATCATCAAGGCCGTTGGGCTTACACCGAGACGTTCTACTCGATCGCCGCCGACGGGAAACGGGGTCCCAAAACCGTGGTTCGATTTGATCCCTCGCTTCCCTTCGCCCAGCAGCGCGTCCTGATCGAGCGAAACGGGCAGCCGCCGACGGAAAAGGACCTCAAGGAGTGGGAGGAGCGGCAGCAGCAGTACGCCCGGACGCAGGAGAAGCGGCTTGAGAAAGAAGGGCAGGTTCTGGTGGGTCAGGAGGAGTTCCAGATCCAGATCTATGGCGAGAAAGTGACTCCGCTGATTGCGGAGGCGGTCGTCGTAAGCGAAAACGAGACCAGCGTGACGTTCGCGATACCCCTGCGTAAGGCCGGCGGAGCCGATCAGCCCCGGTATCAAAAGCACGCCCTCACCGCGAGGGTCAGCAAGACGCTCCACCAGTTCGAGCAGGCGGAGCTGCGTCAGCTCGAACTCATGCGCGTGGCGGCGGGAAAGTACTTCGACGGAGTGTCGTCGATTGACTTTGGTTCACCCGACCCGCGCTTCCCGACCGTGCAGGTCACCACCCGCAATGAGGTGACCAACAAGCCCCTGTTCGGCGGGCCCTTCCGTTCGCGAAATGTGCGGGAGCGGTCGGACCACCGGCACGTGACCCCGTACGAGGAGCGCTTCGGGGTGAAGATCGGCCCGGTGCGGACCATTGAGTTTTGAAGCCAGTTTCCGCACGCAAACAAATCGATCCGTTATGCACCTAAGCTCGGCTGTTTAGCCACAGAGAACACAGGGTGAAATCCGAGGAAACGAGGGCAACCGAGCTTCACGCGCAACGTGAGTGGTTGGTCCGTACGCAAATCAGTTCAGGTGCCCTTCTCTGAGGTCCTGGTGTTCTTTGTGGTTACCTCAACCTCGGAATTTAGGTTCAAGCGTCTTTCCCTGTGCTCCTTGCGTTCTCTGTGGCAAATTTCACTGCGGATTGTGGGATGAACCACGGATCCAGCGGCTACGCAAAGGCGGCAGTCTAGGCGCGATTCGAGGACGGCGTCCGTTGGAGGTGGGGTCGCCGGCCCCGTGGGGATCGGCTTCGCGCGAGGAAATCAGGCAACGGAGGCGGGACCGTCCCGCGGGCGCGGGAGCGCTCTCCACCGGACCTCGTTTCGCGCCTTCGCGTGCCCCCTGTCGGCACACGGGATGTGCGGGAACGCCCCGGCGGAAGTTGAGTCTGTGTGAGGCATGTCTATCGCCAAAGAGGGTAGCGGAGTTCCCCAGGTGGATTTCGGAAAGAAAACCACGAAAGTGAACGTCTGGATGGTCGGCGGTATTGTCGTCTTTTTCCTGCTGATGGGCGGCCTCCTGAACTACTTCGCGAATCGGGGTGGAACTTAGTCACGGAGGGTCTGTTGATGTGGCGGCCGATCAACGGGAACGCGCAGGGTGTACGTGGGTCTAGGCAACCAGCTGAAGGCGAGGAAGGAGTAGACCGGCGTTTCCGGATTGGCGGGTGCGAAGAAGGGAGCCCCAAGGCTTGGGGCGGCGCGAGTCCAGTCGCTCGCCAACCTCCACCCCAGGCAGGTATCGACAGGGGAGGCTGGGGGCGCCACCCTTCGCCTTGTCGCGCATGATCAACTACAAGCACTCCCGCAATCGGGCGGCCGCGGTCTTTGCCGTTGCGGTCATCGTGTTCGTACCGGCGCTGGTCGTGCCGCGATCAGGAACTGACCTTACCTTTCGAAAACTCCTCTTGTTCGGCAGCCTCGCGACCCTGCTGATCAGCGGAGTCTGGCTTGCGGTCCGCTGGGACGAAGCGAGACGGTACCTGCGCCTCAAGGCCGGCAAGGGGGTGATTGCCCGGTGGACCATCGATCCCGCCCGT
>JAEUGZ010000466.1 GCA_016794725.1 Opitutaceae bacterium
GCACGGCCAACGAAAACCTGCCCGGATTTGTCGTGCTCGTGAGCAGCGGCACCCAGCCGAGCGCCGGTCAGGCGGTCTGGGGCACGGGGTTCATACCCTCGGTCTTTCAGGGCGTGCAGTGTCGCTCGAAGGGCGATCCCGTCCTCTACGTCGGCGACCCTCCCGGCATTGATCGCTCGCTCCGGCGTCACACCCTGGATGCACTCCGGGAGCTCAATGAGTTGCAGGCCGGCGAACTCGGCCACCCGGAGACGACAACGCGGATCGCGCAGTACGAGCTCGCCTTTCGCATGCAGGCGAGCGTGCCGGACGTGATGGACATTTCGCGCGAGCCCGCGTCGGTGCTCGAGGCCTACGGCGCCCAGCCCGGCCAAGCCAGTTTCGCCAACAACTGCCTGCTCGGCCGCCGCCTCCTCGAGCAAGGCGTGCGGTTTGTCCAGCTCTTCGACTGGGGCTGGGACTTCCACGGCACGGGACCGCGCGAGGACATCCGCGACGGCCTGACCCAGAAAATGGCGCGGACCGACCGGCCGGTGGCCGCGTTGATTCGCGACCTCCGCCAGCGCGGACTGCTCGACGACACCCTGGTCGTCTGGGGCGGTGAATTTGGGCGCACGCCCTTCCGTGAGGGACGCACCGCGACGAGCGACATCCTCGGTCGCGATCATTTCCCCGATGCGTTCTCGCTCTTCCTCGCCGGCGGTGGGGTGCGAGGTGGATACAGCTATGGTCAGACGGACGAACTCGGATTCGGCGTCGTCGAAAACAAAGTCCACGTGCACGACCTTCAGGCCACCATCCTCCACCTGCTCGGGTTCGATCACACCCGTCTGACCTACCGTTTCCAGGGTCGCGACTTCCGACTGACCGATGTCCACGGCGAAGTGGTGAAGAACATCCTGGTGTGAGCGACGGGACCGCACGAAGGCCACGAAGTCGAGCGGTCTCACGCGAAGGCGCGGAGGCGCGAACGGGGAGAAGGAGCGTCGAACGCTCAACGCGGAACACTGAAGTCCAGATGGGGCGCCAGATCCGCCGTGGCCGGGTCACCCCCATATGCGTTAACTATAGAAGCAGGTGGAGCCCTCCGTTCGACCGGGGATATGCCTGCAGGATTGGTTCGGGTGGAGGGCGTCGCTCCGTCGAGGCCGGGGGACGAACCCTGCACCTCTACGTCGGTGCGTCTATGGTGAACGCAACGCGCAACCGGCGTCGTCGGAGCGACGCCCTCCATCAATCCAACGCACACAGAGGGGTCTCCGCCTCGTCATTTCTCAAAGTTAACGCCTATGGGTCACCCCGGGCGCAAAAACCTCCAGCGGTTTCAGGGCAGCTGACCGGGTCCGTCCGCCCTTCGCGGTTTCGCGCCTTGGCGTGACACCGTTCGTGCCTCAGGCCAGCGCCGCGTCGAAGGAGTCGCAGAGCAGTTCCGCCGCGGCGGCGGGGTCGCGGTCAAAGTCGATTTCACCGGCCACGAAGCCTGTCGGCCTCGGCACCACCACGAGGCAGGTGCCGCCGGCGCGCAGGAGTCCGAAGACGGTCTGTCCGAGCACCGGCTCAGGCAGAACGGATCGCAGGCGCCGCGCCTTGTCCAACCAGCCTCCGAAGCGGTCGGAACTGCGCTCAATGCCTTCCGGCTCATTCGACCACACCTCGGTGCGGCCCGGCACTTCGCAAAAGAGTCGCCGAAACCGGCCCTGTACCTGTCCAGCCAGCCGGGAGACCAAAGACGGAGTTAAACCCCGTGGCGGCATGCCTGACACATCGTCAACAATCGTCGGCGTGATGGGATTGAGCGCGACCGATTCAGGAGCGGAGAGATTCATTTGAAAACGGGCTGAGATTCATTCTGACGAATCGTCAAGTTGACGATGTGTCAAGCACAGGATTGACCCCCCTTGAGTTTTGCGTAGGGTTTACCCATGCCGAGCCTGAGCGACGACGACGTACACGACCGCGAACAGCGGATCTTTGGCGTCGTCCGGGAGCTTCTGCCCCGTGTCGGTGCCCAAGGGCTGACCATGGACAAGGTGGCGGCGAAGGTCGATTTCTCCAAAGGCACGCTCTATAATCACTTTAAGTCGGTCGAAGATCTCCTTCTGGCGTTCCTCACGGGGGAATTCGAGGCCCACCAGGCCTGGTTTGAGCGGGCAGCCTTATTTCGCGGTCGGGCCCGAGAGCGGTTCCTGGCCTTGGCGCTCGCCGCCCAACTGGCGGACCAGGAGCTGGGCTGCGATGAGATGCCGCCCACGTTTATTGCCGACGATCAGGTGTTCGCCAAAGCCTCGGCCGAGACGCGGGAGCGGTTCAAGGAGGCGCACCGGAGCACCTTCGCGATCTTCACGGGAGTGGTGCGCGACGGCATCGCGGCCGGAGACTTGCCGGCGTCGGTGTCGCCCGAGTTGGTATCCACCGCAGGATGGTCGCTTTTTATGGGTGCGGCCGAACTCTACCGCGCGCGCCTCATTTACGTCGACGCATCGCCGGATGTCTTTGGTGCCGCTACCCAGCAGATGTTCCTGCATCTGCTGGACGGCTTCGGCTGGAAGCCCCTGTCGACGGAGCACGACTACATTGCCACGATCAGCCGGGTCCTGCAGGAGGTCTTTCCTCAGGAAGCCCACACGCTCGGTCTGCTCGGCAACAAATCCGGAACCTGACCGCGCGTCGGCTAGGCAGTGTTGCAGCCGAGAGATCGGCGCCGGTTGCGCGTGGCGGATACGAAAATGGTCGGGCGCGGGCCCTGGGGTGCGCGCGGGCGCGGTCTGAACGGTCGGGCGCTGGTGCGCGGTGAGCGTCCCCCGGCGTCGTCGGAGCGACGCCCTCCAGGGGTGTGACCTTCGGTCAGGGGGCTTGGGCGATTGGCAGCGACCTCGGGTCGCTGCACCCCGGGGCACCCGCAGGGGTGTGACCTTCGGCCGGGGTGTTAGGGCAATCAGCCGCGACCTCGGGTCGCTTCTGCTGGGCCACCCGCAGGGTTGACTCCTGGAGGGCGGTGCTCCGTCGCCGCCGCGGGCTCGTGCCTCGCGCCGCGCCGCCGGAACGTTTGCCCTGCGCGTCTTCGTCGACGGGCACCGTCATTTCCTCATTTCGAAATCCACGGGCGCGGGCACCGGGGTGCGCGCGGGCGTGGTCTGAATGATTGGGCGCAGGTGCGCGGTGATCGTCCCCCGGCGTCGACGGAGCGACGCCCTCCATCAATCCAACGCACACAGAGGGATCTCCGCCTCATCATTTCTCAAAGTTAACGCCCATGGGTCTCCTACCCCGCGGAGATTGGCCTCGCGTGAACCTATCGGTCAACGACCGCGGGATCGATGCCTATCCATGGTCGACAAACGGTCCGCTTCGCTTCACCCGCGCGCAACAAACCGAGTCCAGCCAGTCCCCCGGCCTGTTCAATCCGAGCCCTCGGTGTTCTCGGTGCTCTCTGTGCTTTCTGTGGCTAAATCACCGAACCCAGGCGGCGGCGCGGCGCCGGCGCTACCGGTAGTGCCACTCGTCCAGCTTTGCTGTATCCGGCGCAGCCCGCTCGATGTGCCTGGCCATCGTCCGGATCAGCTCGGCGTGCGTTGTCGGACGCCAGCCATGGGTCGAACCCGGCGGGCCATACTGGAACGTGGCCTCGACGTGCGGATCCTTCGACGTCACCAAAAACTCCTCCAACAGCCGCACCGCCAGGTGGGAATAGAACGCGTCCATATCCGCCGCGCAGACATGCAACTTGCCCGCCAGCTTCGGGCCCAGCCGGGTCCAGTTGCGGGCGAGGTACTCGCGCAGATCAAAGCCATTCGCCCGCATGCTCTCGACCACCGCGCGATCGATCCGGCCGGTGGCCAGATCCCACACCGGCAGCGGATAGCCGGAGGCGTCCATTGAGGTGTGTTTCCACCATTCAAAGCTCCCGTCCTGCATGCCCAGGATCGCCGCCTGCTGGCTGCGGCTGCGATTGCGTGCGCCGCCGCCCGTCAGGCCGGGGCCGGTTTTCTCCACAAACGCATTCTCGTCCGCGTAGAGATTCACTCCGCCGTAATAGAGCCGAAAATCCACCGGGTCCGGCGAGAACGCCCAGGCCCCGCCAAAGGTGTCCGGATAGTACAGCTGCAGCGCCAGTGAACCCCAGCCACCGGTCGAACTGCCGGTGAGCACCCGGGCGTAGGGCGCCCGGATCATGCGAAACCGGTGCTCCAACGCCGGCATCAGCTCCTGCAGGAGCGCGTCCCCATACGGTCCGCAATTCGGCGAATTCACACCGTAGGAGTCATCGAAATACGGCGTGGGATGCTGAAAGGTCACCACCATCACGCGGGGAAAATCCTCCGAGGTCCACGTCTCCTGAAACTCAAATCCCGTCTCGGTGTTGGGCAGCGACCCCGGCAGCACCGTGCCGGCCGGGGGTTCCGGGGGCGGTCGTCCCTGGGCCGCCGCCTCTTCGCGCTGGCGGGCCCAGCTTTTCTTTCCGTCGCTTGGCGGCGTCATGGAAAACCCGAACGGCGCCCCGCGCTCAAAGTGACCCTGCAGGTACACCACGGGATAATGCGCATCCGGATGCGTGTGATACCCCTTGGGCAACAGCACCGTGGCCCCGAGAAAGACCGGCCGCCCCCAGAACCGGCTGAGCCTCGGGCTCTCCAGCCGGATGCGCTGCACCCACTCCGTGTCGGCCGGGGCCTCGAGCGGGGGAAGGCAGTGGTCGAGGCTCAGCCGCAGCGAAACCGCCGCTCCCGGCTCCAGGTGGAGCGGGACGACCGCACTGGTCCAGTTGCCCGGAGACTGGTTGAAATGCTGCCCCTCCCACTGATCCTCGTGCGCCCAGATCGTATGTCCATCGGCCCGCGGAAACGCCGTGTACCGATTGAAGAGGGCCTGGACAAAATAGTCGCCCGGAGGCAGGTCACCCAGACGCCGCTCCGGATAACCGGGTGCTCCCCCCTCCAGCACGATCCCCTGGCCGCCCTGCCCTTCACGCACATCCTGACCAAAGAGACTGGCTTTGCCCTGCAGCCGCGGCTCCGTGACACGATCCTTGGCGACAAAGAGAAAAACCCGCCCGCGCCATGTCCCGCCCTCCGCCCGTGGCGGCAAGGCGACCTCGAATCGCACCGCGGCCGTGGCGGACTCCGCCGCCCCGGCGTTGCGCTGCGCGGAGAAGCCCGCCGCGAGCGCGAAGACGACAAGCACCCATTTCCCCCGAACCGACGCTGCCCCAGGACGTTTGATCACGCCACGGAGTTTGACTCTGCAACCCGCGTGGCGCCAATCAGAAACGCAGGGGGCGACGGACGAGGACGGCGTCAGGGCGCTTCGTAGACCTCGACGAGGGCGACGCCGGTGGTGTCACCCACGCCGGATACCTGCACGGTGTATCCACCCGGAGGGAGCGTCACCAGGATCGCCGCATCCTTGCCACCGGCATTGAGGGCAAACGCGCCCGTCAGCTGGGTGACGCTGTTGAGGGCGTTCAGATTGGAATTCTGTTCCCAGCTGTCGTTGGAGCCGATCAAGCCACCGGCGGCGTTGGTCAGTCGCAGCAACGGATCCGCGAGGGCCACGGACCCCAGTCCGAACCGGCCGAGCGAGGGACCCGCGGCACGGATGAGGAGGGTGCGGGGATGCTGACCATCGATGACAAATCCGGTCACCAGGATGGAAGCTCCCGTGCCCACAAACCCACGGTTGGAGACATTGATCAAACGGTCCGAAGCGGTGCGCTGGCCCACGGCGGGAGGCTGAATCGCGGCCGGGGCTCCGGCGACCACGGCCTGCATGGCGCGGAAAAAGACGTCGGTGTTGTCGTAGGAGCCGCTGAAAAGCCCTGCGCCCACACCCATGGCCGACACCGGAATGTCCGAGGCGGTGTGCACCGCCGTCGTGCCGGGGACCTGGCCGGTGATGAGAAAGCCGCCGGCACCGTCGCGCTTGGTAGGATCGGCGGGATAGGTGTTGAGCGGCGCCTGGCCGGCAAACGGCTGTTGGCTGTCCTGAATCGGTTGAGCATTGGTGCGCCAGTCCTCGTTGCGATCCGCATTGGCCCCGTAGCCGATCAATAGGCGACGGTCGACATTGGTCCGGCTGGGATAGCCATCGGCAAGGATGTCATACACGGGGAATCCCGCCAGATCATAGGTCCCCACCACCGGGGTCCGGAGCTGGGCCTCGCCGCCGTTGGCCGCGGCCCGGGTCGCGAGGTCTGCATCGGTGACGCGGCTGGCGCCGATGATGTTCACGCCGGCGCATTCGTGGTCGGCCGTAACCACCGCCAGCGTGTCGGGATTGGCCAGAACAAACTGGCGCACCCGCTCGATCGCGCGGTCGAACTCGATCGTATCCAAAATCCAGCGCTCCGTGTCCATGTTATGCGCCTGCTTGTCGATCGAGGCACCCTCGACCATCAGCACGAAACCGGCGGGATTGCGCTGCAGGACCTTGAGCGCTGAATCCGTCATTTCGTCGAGCATCGGCTGGTCGGGGAACCCATAGTCAGCCGCGATCGTGGAACGTCCGCGGCGACCATCGATCTTGTCCATCGCCACCGTCATGTTGGAGAGATTGAACAGGCCGATCAGGCGATCGGTCGCCGCCGGCACCGCCTTGAGCTGGGTCGCAGTCGCGGCATAGGTGAATCCAGCCGTCTGAAAATCGGCCAGCAAGTCGCGCCCCGGGTCGGACGCTCCACGGGCCACTCCCCAGGCTTCCGCCAGTTCCACGGGCAACTGGTAGTCCGTTCCCGCCGCGCGGGATGAGCCCGGTGTCGTATTGGGCAGAAACCAGCGGCGACCGCCTCCGAGCAGCACCCGGAGTCCGCCTTTCACCGCGGTCTCGTCGAGGTACTGGTCGCAGATTCCGGTGCCGGCACCGCGGTTCGAGGTGTGCGTGCCGAACGCACCGGGCGTGGCGTCAAAGATGTCGGCAGTGGTGACAATACCGAGCGACTTGCCCTGCGTGCGCGACAGGTATTCGCCGATCAGTTCAACCCGGGGATTGTCGAAGGCATCCGTCGTGTCGTCGGGAAAGACGCCCTGCTGGTTGTTGTTCCCCTTGTTGCCGGTCGAATAGATCGCTGCACCCGGTGAAGAATCGGTGATGATCGAGTTCAACGAGTGAGTTTGGATCAAACCGGTCACGGGGAACTGGTCCATGGCGAGAGGAGCCAGCGATTTCCCCTGGGAAACGCCGTTCAGCATGATGCGGGCGGCGGTGCGGTGGGCGATGCCCATGCCATCACCGATCATGAAGATGACGTTCTTTGCCTTGGTCAGATTCCCCGACGCGTTCAGCCCAACGATCTCAAAATTCCCCTGGGCGATCGCGTACTGACCATCGCTCTGCAGCGCCCGTACGACATGGATGTGGATCCCGGGAGTTGCGAGTTGCTGGGCGCGGAGCGTGGCCACCTGCGTGCCCGCCGGCAATCCCGTCACCGTCGCGGCTGTCAGGGTCACCCGGCCCGGCACCACGGTCCCATCGATGAGAAACTCCACCTGCGTAATCGTCTGGCCAGCATCCGGCCGAATCGTGGCCTGGAGGTCAAACCGCTGTCCTGGCAGGAACCGGGCGATGATCGGCGGATTGGGATCTCCAAAGGAGAACAGCTCGCTCGGCGGCGTGAGCCGCGAGACCGTGGGAGCAGCCTGGGCGACGGAGCCAAGCCCGGAGAGGGCCAGCGCAGCCAGCCCGGCGAACACAGGCGGACGAAGACAAAAGAAACGCGACATGGTGACAGGATCAGTTGGAGGAGGACGAAAAAGCAGGGTGGCCCGGAGCGGCCGTGCTGGCGGTCTGGGTGGCCGGCACATCGAGCACCAGACGGACGGCGGAGTTGCGTCCATCCGCGGTCGGCGCCACGCCCACCTCCAGCACACCGGTCAGGAGCAGCGGACCCGGCACATAGCCGGACGGACGCGTGGCTTCGACGCCCGACAAGACCACGTGCAGCGTGGCCGGCGGCAGCGTTTCATTGATGCAGAAGCCATCGTTCTCGATCCGCACCGGCCAGGGAGTGAGGAGAAACACCCCGTTGGACCGGACCGGCTCGCGAACCATGTGGCCAACGATGCGCACCCGCTTGCCAGCGAGCGCCTGCAGCCGCTCCGCATAGTGAAGACCGCGGTCACCCACCACCGGTTCGAAAAAGTCCCTGAATGAAAGCTCCTCCACCCCGGCCGGAAGTGGCGGAACCGTGACCGGCAGGCGCAGGGCGTTGAGCTGGGTGTGGGCGGACCGCGATTGAAAGGCGCTCCACGCCGCGGCCGCAGGATCGACTGCACCGGACGCGCCGGACACGGCAAGCCCGGCCGCAAACAGCCCTGTCCCCAAAACGACAAAACGGAAACCCATGGTCCCAAACTAACTGCACCCTGTGGCGATCCGGTGGCCATGGCGTGACATCCGCGTGACTCCGACCAGCCGCCGCATTCCCGGTTTCGCGCGCGTGCTCTCGTTCAACCGATTCGGCCGGGGCGATGTAAGATTTGGTAGGGGCCGGGTATTAATGGTACGATGCACTCTTCAACCCTCACTCATCCGATGCGCGGGGCGGTCGCCACGGGGGCCCGTCGCGCGACGCCCGCGCCCCTTCTGCCTTTTGTCTCCATCACCGTCCGCACCGCGCTCTGGTCCGTACTGCTGGGCATCGGTCTCATCGCTCCGTTCATGATTGCCGCCTCGTACTCGACGCCGTCGGAGGTGGTGCGCCTCAAAATGGGCGCCGTCCCGTTGCACCCGCTCACGTTCCTGTTTGCCAGCGGCCTGCTCGGGCCTCTCCTGGAGGAGGTGGTCTACCGGGGTTTCCTCCAGGGAATCCTCCGCCGCTACGCACCCCTCTGGGTGGCGGTCGTCGTGCCGTCCGCGGTCTTTGCCGCGACCCACATCGTGCCAGCGGGCTGGGCCTACCTCAACGCGTTTCCCATGGCCTGCCTCTTCTCCTGGCTGGTGCTCCGGAGCGGTTCGCTCGTCGCCAGCCTTCTGTGTCACTGCACCTTCAACCTCACGGCCGGCCTCGCCCTCACCCCGATCTTCCATCTCGCCGAAAAGCTCCTGGATCGGGCGCCGCGTGCGCCGTTCAATCCCCTGTTCGACCTTTTTCCAGTCTGGTGGACTGCGCTCTCCCTGGTCTTGATCGGGTCAGCCCTGATCATGATCCACCGCGACACTGCCAGCCGCCGCGCGGCGAGCCACGCCTGAATTGCCGCCGATGGAACCGGCCACCCGCGATGCCCTGTTCGCCGAGGCGATGCAGCAGCACCTGGGCATATTCCTGAAAACGGCGTATGCCTTCACGGCGGCGGCGGCGGACCGGGACGACCTCGTGCAGGAAATGCTGCTCGCGGCGTGGCAGGCGCTGCCGTCCTTCGACGGGAGCTCCAAACTCTCCACCTTCCTCTACCGCGTCGCGAACAACCGGGCGCTGAACTGGAATCGCTCGCAGCGACGCTACGGACACAAACTCGCGGCATTGGAACAGTGTCCCCAGCTCACCCTCGAGACCGGCGACGCCCACTCCGACCACGCGCGGCTCGACTGGCTCTACACCTTGATCCGCAAGCTTGCACCGATCGACCGCACCGTGCTCATGCTTCACCTCGACCAATTGAGTCACCGCGAAATCGGCGAGGTCACCAGCCTCACAGAAAACAACGTCGGCGTCCGCCTGCACCGCATCAAGCGCTGGCTCTCCGAACAAAAAGACACCCACCATGGACCTTAGTCACCTCGAACAAGCCTGGTCCCAGCAGACGGTCGCCGCCCCCGCAGTCCCGGCGGCAACGGTCAGCGCGCGCCTCGAATCCGAGGTCCGCTCGGCCCAACGACGCTTCCGCGGGACGATTGTGATGGCGGTCTCGCTCCTCGTCCTCGGCTGGATCACGACCCTGGCCGCGCACCTCACCGGGATCAAGCCGCTCACCCCGCTCACGGTCCTTTCGCAGGTGATCGGTTCAGCCCTGTACATCGCCCTTCTGGCACGCGCGCTGCAGTCGGCGCGCGCGGCGCGCGCCGAGATTGCCTGCCTGGGCGGGTCGCTCCGCGATTCGATCGCCGCGACGCAGCGCACCCTGGAGCTCCAGATTCAGAATACACGCATCGCCGCCGTGGCGATTCCCCTCGTGGTGGCCAGCGGCGCGTGGCTGTTCCTCGCCAAACACCTCGCCGGCGAAATGCCCGGCTTCAGCGCCGTGCTCGCCAGCAGCTTCCTCGCCCTGCTCGGCACCCTCATCGGTGCCGCCCTCTGGCACCGCCACCGCACCGTCCTCGCCCCCCGCCACCGCGAACTCACCGAGACCCTGTCCACCCTGGAGTGAGTCAGACCCCAATGCGCAACGCGCAACTGCCGCCGCCCCCGCGACTGCGCATAAGCATAAACCAAAGGAGCCGCAGATGTACCGTTTTATTTGAGATCGGGCTCAAGTGGAGGGCGTTGCTCCGTCAACGCCGGGGAACGGTCCACGAATCCCTGCGTCCGAACGCTTCGGTATCCACCACGCGCAACCGCGCACGCGCGTCAACCTAAGAAGCCGCAGATGTACCGTGTTGTTTGAGATCGGGCCCGGGTGGAGGGCGTTGCTCCGTCAACGCCGGGGGACGGTCCACGAATCACTGCGTCCGACCGTCTTGGTATCCGCGACGCGCAACTGCCGCCGCTCCCGCAACTGCGCATGCACGTCAACCTAAGCCGGAACCATGCAGGAGTTGAACCACGAATTGACACGAATCCACACGAATGAAAACATGTACCGAAAGTTGCGAGGGATCGGTTCGCACTTTGGTGAGGTAAATTCAGGTGCTCGACTCCTCGTATCTCTCTCCGGATTCGTGTCCATTCGTGTCAATTCGTGGTTTCTCGCCTGAGTCGTTGGATAAGGAGCCGCAGATGCACCGTGTTGTTTGAGATCGGCTCGAGTGGAGGGCGTTGCTCCGTCGACGCCGGGGGACGGTCCACGAATCACCGCGTCCGACC
>JAEUGZ010000476.1 GCA_016794725.1 Opitutaceae bacterium
GCGACGGTCTTCCCTCAGGTCATCGGTTTGGGCGCGACCTGGAATCGGCGCCTGGTGGAGCAGGTGGCGGGTGTCATCGCCGATGAGGCGAGGGCCAAGCACCATGCGGCGCTGGCGGCGGGCCGGCATGGACAGTATCAAGGGCTGACCTTCTGGACGCCCAATGTGAATATTTTCCGTGATCCCCGCTGGGGGCGTGGTCAGGAGACGTTTGGCGAGGATCCGTTGCTGACTGGTGAACTGGGTTGCGCCATGGTGCGCGGCCTGCAGGGAGATCACCCGCACTACCTCAAGACGGCGGCCTGCGCGAAACACTACGCCGTGCACAGCGGTCCGGAGCAGGATCGTCACGTCTTTGACGCGCAGCCCTCGTCCAAGGATCTGAACGAAACCTACCTGCCGGCGTTTGAAAAACTGGTGCGTTCCGGCGTGGAGGCGGTGATGGGTGCCTATAATCGCGTGCGGGGCGAGCCGTGTTGTGCGAGCACGCTTCTCCTCCAGGACATTTTGCGCGGACGGTGGGGATTCAAGGGTCACGTGGTCAGCGACTGCGGTGCGATCGATGATTTTCATCGCTACCATCAGGTCACTCCGGACGCCGCCGCCTCGGCCGCGCTCGCGGTCAGGACGGGCTGCGATCTCAACTGCGGCTGCACCTACAATGACCTTGTGGTCGCCGTGCAGCGGGGCCTGATCTCTGAAGAGGAGATCAATGTCTCCCTCCGTCGATTGCTCTCCACCAAGTTCCGGCTGGGTCTCTTCGATCCGGCGGACCGGGTGCCGTGGTCGACCCATTCCCCGGCGATCATCGATTGCGACACCCACCGGTCGCTGGCGCGTCACGCCGCGGTGGAATCGATCGTCCTGCTGAAGAACAACGGGGTCCTGCCGCTGCGTCCCGATCAGGAGAGCATGCTGGTGACGGGTCCCACCGCCGCCAATACGACGGCGCTGCTGGGCAACTACTATGGCTTCTCCCCGCGCCTGGTCACCCTCGCCGAGGGTCTGATCGAGCGAGCGCCCGAGAGCTGCCGGGTCGTCTACCGCATGGGCTGCCCCCTTTCCAGCCCGCTGGCTCCAGGCGTCAACTACACCTATGGCACCGCGGCGGAGAACGAAATCACCGTGGCGGTGCTGGGACTCGACCCGACGCTGGAAGGCGAGGAGGGTGACACGGTGGCGTCACCGTCCGGCGGCGACCGCAATGCGATCGAACTGCCGGCCGTGCAGGTTGAGTTTCTCGTCGAGTTGCGCCGCCATGCGCGAAAGCTGGTGGTGGTGCTCACCGGTGGCAGCGCCATCGCCGCGCCCGAAGTGCATGAGCTGGCCGACGCCGTGCTGCAGGTGTGGTATCCGGGCTGCGAGGGTGGCCGGGCGGTGGCCGCCGTCCTCTTCGGCGACTCCGCCCCGTCCGGCAAGCTGCCGGTCACCGTGCCACGTCGCACGGCCGACCTGCCGCCCTTTGCCGACTACGCGATGCGCGGCCGGACCTATCGCTTTGCCACGGTTCCCCCGCTTTATCCGTTTGGCTTCGGGCTGGGCTATACCACGCTCCGCTATGGCTCGCTGGCGGTCAGCGCGGGTACCCTCGGTGCCGGCGACACGCTGGTGGTGGAGACGACCGTGACCAATTCCGGTGACCGTGCCGTGTCTGAGGCGGTGCAGTGCTATGTCATCCCCCCGGCCGGCTGGCCCGAGGCGCCGCTGGCCAGTCTGGTCGACTTCCAGAAGATCAACCTGCCGGCGCGTCAGACGGTCGTGGTCCGTTTCCTTCTGCCTGCGGCGGCGTTTGAGCAGATCGATGCGGAAGGCCTGCGCGTGCGGGTGCCCGGTGACTATGGCCTGGTGGTGGGATCCTCGTCCCCGGGACCTCGCTCGCTGGAACTCGGCGCTCCCGCGCCGGCGATCGGTCGCGTGCACCTGAATTAGCGCGGCGCCGCAGCCCGGCTTGCCCTTCCTGTCGAGGTTGTCACCCCTTTTCCCCTGCCCCAGCCATGACCCCTTCCGACCAGAAACTCACCCTCGGCGAGAAACTCGGCTACAGCTGCGGCGACGCGGCTGCGAACTTTGTGTTCATGTCGATGATCCTGTTTCAGGCCAGTTTCTACACGGATGTGTTTGGCATCAGTGCAGGGGCTGCGGCGAGCATCCTGATGATTGCACGGCTGTGGGACGCCTTCTTCGACCCGATCATGGGTGTGCTGGCGGACCGGACGCAGACCCGCTGGGGACGGTTCCGTCCCTGGATTCTGTGGACGGCGGGACCCTGGGCCGCCGTCATGATCCTCGCCTACACCACGCCGAAGGGCTGGAGCATGGGAGCGCTCATCGCCTATGCGGCGATCACGAACGTCCTGCTGATGACGCTCTACTCGATGAACAACATGCCCTACTCGGCCCTTGGCGGGGTCATGACGGGGGATGTCAACGAGCGCGCCCGGCTGAATTCGTACCGCTTTGTCTCGGTGAACATCGCGCAGTTCGTCGTTGGCGGCTTGACCCTTCCGCTCGTGGCGCGGTTCGCCGTCGGCAGCGACCGGCAGCATGGATGGCAGATGACCATGTCGGTCTGGGCGGTGTTGTGCCTCATCCTGTTTCTCATCACTTTCTTCACCACGCGGGAACGAATCCAGCCGGTGACAGAGAAGCGGTCCTCCCCGCGCCAGGATTTCGCCGATCTGCTGAAAAACAGCCCTTGGTTGGTCATGGTGTTCATGACGCTGATCCACTTTGCCATCCTCTCGTTCCGCGGCAGCGCGCTCTACAATTACTACCACTCCTATGCCGACAAGGCCGCGCTCTACGACTTCGTGCACGCCCTTGGCCTGACCGCCCCCACGCTGGCGCCGGGCGCTGCCATCGGCTCGGGCGGCTTCCTCGACTGGCTGGGCTACGTTGTGCATGGCAGCCGGGCCGATGCCGCCACCTCGAACGTGGCGGACGTGGCCAACAGCCTGATCAACATGCTGGGGACGGGCGTGACGATTGTCGTCATTCTGCTCTCGCCCGCCCTGTCCCGCCGCTACGGCAAGAAGGCGGTGGCGATCGGCGGGTTTGCGCTCACCACCTGTTTCTCCGCAGCCTTCAGCCTGCTCGCGCCTGACAATGTCGCCGGCATGCTGACGCTCACCGTGCTGGGGGCGATCTGCTACGCGCCGACGATTCCGTTGGTCTGGGCGATGTACGCGGACGTGGCTGACTATTCCGAGTGGAAGACAGGCCGCCGCTTCACCGGCATCGTTTTTGCCACGATCGGCTTCGCCCTGAAGTCAGGGCTGGCGCTGGGCTCTTCATCGTTCCTCTGGATCATGTCATGGTTCTATGACTACGATCCGAAGCATGCGGGAGCGGCCCGGGCCCTCGAGGGTTTCCGGACCACCAGCGGCTTCATGGTGGGCGGACTCTTTGGGCTGTGCACGATCCTGCTGATGCTTTATCGCATCAACAAGCGGATGACCCACCAGATCGCCGATGAGCTGGCGGAACGCCGTCTGCGCGCCGCCCCTGCCTCCCCATGAAGTGTTTCCTCCTCGTCCTGGCCTGCGCCCTGGCTGCTCCTCTGGCCGTGCGAGGCGAGGACGGCTACCGCCTCTGGCTCCGCTATGAGCCCGTCGCCAGTCCGGACCTGCGCCGCCACTACGTCGAGGGGCTGACCCGCATCGTTCTGGCGACCCCGACGGGCGCGGAGTCACCGGTGCTCGCCGCGGCGCGCATGGAGTTGCGCGAGGGGCTGGACCGCATGCTGGGCGCCAACCCGACGGTGCGGGTCGAGGCGCGGGCGGAAGTGGATCCGGCGGCCGGAAGCGACGGTTATCAAGTGACGGTGACGAAGGGTGAGGGCGGCCCGGTGGTCACCATCGCGGCCGCGCGTGACATCGGGGTGCTCTACGGCGCCTTCGCACTGCTCCGTCACCTGCAGATGAATTTGCCTCTGAGCGGTCTGGCGACGGTCAGTGCACCGCGGATTTCCCAGCGGATCATGAATCACTGGGACAACCTGAACCGCTTCGTGGAGCGCGGCTATGCGGGCTTTTCCCTCTGGGATTGGTATCAGTTGCCCGAGGTGCGGGACCGCCGTTACCGCGACTACGCCCGCGCCCTGGCATCGCTGGGTCTGAACGGCACGGTGCTGAACAATGTCAATGCCAACGCCCTGATCCTGACACCGGACTACCTGAAGAAGGTTGCCGCGCTGGCGGACGAATTTCGTCCCTACGGCATCCGCGTCTATCTCTCCGCCCGGTTCAGCGCTCCGATCGAAATCGGCGGCCTGAAGACGGCGGATCCCCAGGATCCTGCCGTGATTGCCTGGTGGCGGGCCAAGGTGGAAGAGATCTACACCCTGATCCCCGATTTTGGCGGATTCCTGGTCAAGGCCAACTCGGAAGGACAACCGGGCCCGCACGAGTACGGTCGCACCCATGCCGACGGGGCCAATCTGTTTGCTGACGCGCTCGCACCGCACGGCGGCCTCGTGCTCTGGCGGGCGTTTGTTTACGCCGCGGACAATTCCCTTGACCGCGTGCGCCAGGCCTACCGGCAGTTCACGGCGCTGGACGGACAGTTTCGCGACAACGTCCTCCTGCAGATCAAGAACGGCCCGCTTGACTTCATGCCGCGAGAGCCCTTCCACCCGTTGTTCGGCGCCATGCCGCGCACACGGCTCGCGATCGAGCTGCAGATCACCCAGGAGTATCTGGGTGGTGCGACCCACCTCGCCTACCTGGCGCCGATGTGGAAAGAGGTGCTGGACAGCGACACCTTTGCCAAGGGGCCGAATTCCACCGTGGCGCGTGTGGTGGATGGCAGACTGCGTCCTCCGGGACCGAGTGTCATTTCCGGCGTGGCCAACACCGGCAACGAGCGCAACTGGACCGGGCACCCACTGGCCGCTGCCAACTGGTACGCCTTTGGACGGCTGGCCTGGGACCACCAGCTGACCTCGCAGCAGATCGCCGAGGAGTGGGCGCGAATGACGTTTGGCGCGAACCCGCGCGTCAGCGTCCCAATCACCCGCATGCTTCTGGGTTCGCGGGAGATTGTAGTGAATTATTCGATGCCGCTTGGCCTGCACCACATCATGGCGGAGGGACATCATTTCGGCCCGGGACCCTGGGTGGTGGCGGGCCGCCCGGACTGGTCGTCCAACTACTACCATCAGGCCGATGAACGGGGACTTGGGGCGGCGCGCGGTCCCGCCGGTTCGAACGCCCTGGCCGACTATGCTCCGGAATTGGCGGCCCGCTGGGGGAATCCGGCCACGTGCCCCGACGAACTGCTGTTGTGGTTTCACCACCTGCCCTGGGATCATCGCATGCGCTCGGGACGCATCCTCTGGGATGAGCTCGCGGTGCGCTACCAGCAGGGCGTCGAGGGCGTGCGGGGGCTGCAACAGGATTGGGATGCGCTCTTGGGCCTCGTGGATGACGAACGGTTCCAGCGGGTGAAGAGCCTGCTGCGTCGTCAGGAGAGCGACGCTCGTGATTGGCGGGATGCCTGCCTGCTCTACTTTCAGCAATATTCACACCGTCCCCTGCCCGAAGGCGTTGAGTCGCCCGCACACGACCTCGCCACCTACCAGGCGAGGAAATTGCGGTACGCGCCCGGGCATCCAGGAGACTACTAGGCCGGGCGATGCTCCGCCGGAGTCGCCAGGGTGGCCGCAGGCCGCACCGATGGAGGGCGTCGCTCCGACGACGCCGCGGGGACGCGGTTCGCCTTACCACGCCGGCATGGTTCAACCTGTCGGGATTGGCTGCCATCGGTGAGGGTTCAGTCTTGGCCTGGATTCGTTCGCGGCGTTCAACCGGCGCTGACGGAGCAGCGCCCTCCAGGGGTGCGACCTTCGGTCGTTGAAGGTGGGTGAATACGGCGGCTGCCGGTCGCCAGACCCCGTGGCCACCCGCAGGGTTGATCCCTGGAGGGCGTCGCTCCGTCGACGCCGCGGGGACGGGCCCGGCACCCGGTGCAACCGGCCCGCGGCAGGGTCACACCGGCTGTGTCCGGCCGGCGGGTTCGGTTTCGACGGCGCTGCGCAGCGTGCGGCCCTCGTTCCACGCACCCAGCACCAATTCGACCTTGGGGTGGAGCGGCTGGCCAAAGTCGCGCAGAAGCACCCGCCCGATGAGCATTTCGATCGCGGTGGCGCCCATCAGCCGGGGGTCCTGGCAGATGCCCGAGTAGGTGGTGACGTCCGGGTTGAGGTCGAGCAGGGCGATGCCGATGTCACCCGGTACCCGCAATCCGCGCTGCCGCAGGTGGCGGCGCACCTGTTCGAGGTAGTGGGGCAACTGATGCAGAACGACCACATCCGGACGGTGTTCCGTCAGCCAGCGGTCAAAGGCGGCCTCGTCCCAGACGTCGGTTCGCAGGACGGGAATCGGCGGCGGCTGCAGCCGCCGGTCCCAGATTCCCAGGTAGGTCGACGAGTAGGCGTAGTCGGTCCGGCGGTCGCCATGCAGCGCGATGACCAGGCCCGGTCGGCGGTAGCCCCGCCGCCGCACCTCCTCGAAGAGCGTGCGCGCATCGCGGGCGAAGTGACTGGCCACGCGGTGCAGCGGGGAAGGGATGCTGGTGGCGTAGGTGACAATGGCAAACTCGCCCAATTCCGGCGGCATTTCCTCCTCCGGATCGAGACTGCCCAGACAGAACAGTCCCTCGATGGCGCGGGCTTTCAGGACCGTGCGTAGTCGGGCGGCGGAGAAGCCTGGTTGTTTCAACCAGAAGTAGTCGAGCCGGTAGCCGTGTGTCTGGGCCCGCAGGGTGGCGCCCGCCAGCGCCTCGCCGAGGAAGGCCCAGTTTTTCTCCTTCCAGGGCTCCGCGTAAGGGTAGAGCGAAAAGGCTCCGAGGGTGGCGCGGTACCCCGGGGTGGCCGAGGCGCGCACCTCGCGCATCAACTCGGACAGCCGGGCGTTGGGCACGTAACCGTGGGCGGCCGCCAGGTCCTGGACCCGCCGACGCACCTCCGCCGAGATCCGGGTGCTGTCCTTGAGAGCGAGGGAGACCGCAGTGGCGGACAGTCCCAGGTGCCGCGCCATCGCCCGCAGGGTCATGACGCGGGTAGCCCGGCCTGCAGACGGAGGGCGGAAAAATGGAAGCGGGACGGGGCGGGCATCGAGGGAACGAGGCGTTGGTTGACGTAAACAAAGTGACCAATTGCCGAAGAGGCAATCGCGATGGAAGGTGTGGGTAGCCGGCCCATCCCCTTCGTTTTGCCCCAAGGTCCGGCCTGACCTTCAATCCTCTTGGTTAGTAATTGGTTTGCATATACTTATGAAACTACCCTTCCTGACTTTGGTGTGCCTGGCCGCACCCATGATTTCCGTTGTCAGCGTCCGGGCCCAGCGCGTGCCTGAACCATCGACGCCGGTGACGGCGGCGGAGAAAGCAAAGCAGCTCAGCGAACTCGAGAAGGAGCGGGAGAAGGGAGTGGTGGTGATGAATGTGTTCGAAGTCGCCGCCGAGAATGACGACGAGTACCGCGCGGCCAACACCACCACCGGCACCCGCTACAACACGCCGATCAAGGACCTGCCGATGAACATCGAGGTGCTGACGCCGGCGTTCATGCGGGACATCGGCGCGCTCGACGTGCGCGACGCGCTCGAGTACATCAGCGGTATCCAATTGGATACCACCACTGCGGCGAACTCATCGCGTGACAACCCGGAGAACACCACGCTGCTGATCCGCGGCATTTCCGCGGGCATGAAGAAGGACGGCTTTGCCCGCTTTGTCCCCATGGACCCGATCACCATCAGCCGGGTCGACATCATCAAGGGTCCAGGCGGCGCTCTTTACGGCCAGAACGGCACCGGCGGCGTGGTCAACTCGAGCAGTGTCCTGGCCGGAAACCGGCCGGTCTTCCGGCTGGGCTCGACGGTGGGCTCCTATGACTTCCGCCGGATCGAGTTCCTTGGTTCCATGTCCTTTGGCGACGCGCACCGCGTGGGCATCGCCCTGCCCATGTCCTACCAGGAGAACAAGACCTCAACGATGTATTTTAAGACCAATACGTTCGTGATGAATCCCGCGATCACGATCAAGGTGGGTCCGAAAACCCAGGTCATGGCCAGCATCGAGTCGCGCTTCAACACCCGGGACAACATCCGGGGCTTCTTCCTTACGGACAACACCCTCGCTCCCAACGGTACCCCGTACGGCAGCCTTATCGCCGGCCGGCCCGGCACGGCGCGGGTGTTGACGACGCCGAGCCAACGCGACTTCCGGTTCGAGGGTCCGGACACCTTTCGCAAGGAGCGGACCTATGTCCGCACCTATCGCATCGACCACAGCTTCACCGACAACCTCCAGTGGTGGGGCGGTTTCAGCGAGGAGGACATCAATGTCCGGGAGCGCAGCTTCAACATTGCCCTGCGCAACGCCAACGACGCATCCATCCCGCTGAAGATCCGCAACGATCCGCGCTTCCTCGCAATGCTCCGTCCCTCCTCGGGCACCGCCCAGCCGCAGGTGCTCGACATCCGCCCGAACAATGTGACCAATTCCGCGCGCACCGTCCGCCCGACGTGGAAGTCGGAGCTTTACCTGGCCTTTGACACCGGTCCGGTGAAACACCGCCTCATCACCGGCATCAGCTATGGCCCCCTGCGATCCGGAAACAACGCGCCGAATTCGAATTTCTACTACGGCAACACCGGACAGGCGACGAACCCGGCGACGATTGCCTGGGAGAACGTGCCGGCGGACGCCATCCTCTCCCGCTTCCGCAGTCCGACGGACTACACCTCGGTGCGGCGCTGGGACTATGCCAGCTTCAACCAATACCCGCAGGGACCCGAGGCCGCCCCCGGCACCTCCGCGTCCTACCTGACCTCGCACTTCTGGGACCGCAACCTCTACGCGAACCTGCAGAGCAGCTTTTTCAAGGAGCGTCTCCAGACGATTGTCGGCTTCTTCGACACGCGCAACGACCGCGGCGGCAATGTCTACGACGTCAACGGCAAGTACCTGTGGAACGGTCCGGCTCCCGCTGGCAGCCCGGCGGGCACGCCCAACGGTGTGCGCCGTCCCGAGCCCGTGCGCAATTCGTCGCCGAGCGTGACGCTGATCTGGCTGGCGAACGACTGGCTGCGGCTCTACGCGAACTCGATGAGTGCGCTCGATCCGGGTCCGGCCTACTCCGGCTATGACGGCAACGGCACGGCACTCACGGCGGCTGCAGTGAAGAACGCCGAAGTGGGTGTCCGGTTCGATCTGCTCAAGAGCAAGCTCCTGCTCAACGTGGTCGCCTTCACCATGCAGGACCGGGACCGGCCGGTGAATTACGGGGCGGCGATTCAAAACCTG
>JAEUGZ010000252.1 GCA_016794725.1 Opitutaceae bacterium
GCACGAATCCAAAGAGCGGCCGTTCCCCGGTGAGGGGATCCGGCGCGTCAATCGCTCCATAGGCGAGGGCAAACGCGAGCGGATTCTCAGTCACCGCCGAGGCCTCGGTCGCAAACGCCTCGCGCAGCCGGTCCGTGGGCAGGAACTGGTCCTGCACCTCCCAGAGTGTGCGGGAGGTGGCCAGTCGCAACACGTCCTCCGCCGGCGTGCCGCGCGCCAGCCGACGCAATTCGTCCATCGAAGGAGGCGGCTGCAACAGAAACGGCCGGACCAAAGCCAGCAACTCGCGCTTGAAGGCGCTATAATGATCGAGACCCGCCCGTTCGGCAACAGTCAGTCTGGAACGTCCGATCCGATTGTTGGGTCGGTCGAGGGACGGGTTCGCATGATAGGTTCCATCCGCATGCAGGTACACCGCTTCATCCCGGGGCACCAGACGCAGGCCCCGTTCGGCGAGACGGAGGTCGCGGGCAATCGATGCCGGCATCGCATGCAGGAGATGCGCCCCGGTGGAAAACACATAGCCAGGCCAGAGTTCCTCGTTCAGCGTCGCCCCGCCAAATCCGGCGCGACGCTCCACCACCCGCACCGAAAGCCCCGCGCGCGCCAGATAGCAGGCCGCCACCAGGCCGTTGTGTCCGGCGCCAATGACGGCAACGTCAACGGTGTCACTCATCGCTCGTCACCCGCACGGCGTCACCCGCCCCACTCCTCAAAAGGTGAAGGGCACCTTGACCGTACAGGGCACGAGTTCGCCCGCCTTGACTTTGGGCATGAAAAGCCACCCCTCCAGGGCCTCGCGGACCGCCACGCCTACTTCCATCGGACTCGTGTCGGCAATTCGGATACCAGATACGGTCCCGTCGGACATCACCGTGATCTGCGCCACGACCGGCTCCGCCGGCCGGCCCGCGCTCTTGGGCAGAAGTGGCTTGATTCGGAGCACCGGGCGGGCGTCCAGGTCCTTTCCCGCCAGGCTGGCCTTCACCTTGCGCAGCGTTTCCTGAAGTTGAAACCGCTCAATCGCCGCGTAGTAGGGCCAGCACTGCCGGGTGGTGTTGGTCATGACCTCACGCCCCTCCCGGTCAAACACCTGCACGAAAAACGCCTGATCCGGGTGGTACACAAACGCCTTGGATCCAAAGTTCACCGGCACGTCGGTGTTCGCCGGCACGTCGGGCAGGGCGTGCACGACGATCTCGCCGCTGGGCCCCTTGGCCGGATCGGTCAGCGAGGAGCGACCATACATCACCACCGCCACGAACCCTCCCGAAAACGCCTCGGATGAACGAATGGACGCATGGAAGTCAGCCCTTCCACCCTGCGCCCCCAGCAACGGAGCACTCGTCGTCTCCGGTTTGGATTCCGCCACCATGCGTAGCTGCATCAATCCCACCGAAACCTCCTTCACTTCCACGGTGGCTTCGGAATATCGCTCGATCCGGCTCGGGAGGTACCGCGGCTCGGTGCGAATACGCTTCTCCTTTCCCTCCACCAGCACCACCGGATCGGAGCCGATCACCTTGGCCACCGGCATAAACTGGTCTTTGTACAAGACCGTCAGCACCGTGGGATGCGGCGCGGCGGCTCGCAGTACGGGAAGCACGACCAAGGTCACCAAGAGGATTCCGAGCAAAGGGTAAGGGCGCATCTGTGGGTAACTTGCACCCAGGCTGGCTGGCTGTCGACAGGTTGGCAAGGCCGCTCGCGGTGCGAATGTAAAACTCCTGCAAAGTCTCAAACCTCGCCGTTTTCGCTGAAACGCACTGCCGTCTCGTACGTTGAGGGAGGCAGTCGCGCTTCACCGATCCCCTTCAACCCATGACCGCTCCCCTGCCTTTTCCACGCTGGTTTGTCGCGCGAATCTTCGCCTTCACCCTCACTCTCGCTCTCACCGGAGCCCTGTCTCCGTCGGCGCACGCCACCTACTCGGGTCCGGTGCCCCTGCCCACGGACAGCTTTGGGGGCCGGGGACCGTACACCGTGACCACGCGAACCCTTCCCTCGCCCGGCTTCCCGGGCCGGGTGGTGACAATCTACTCGCCCCTGGGGTTGTCAGGGCCCCGTCCCACCTGGTTCTTTTCCCACGGCTTCGGGGGATCGAGCCCCCTGCTCTATGACGAGTTGCTCCGCCATTGGGCGAGCCATGGCTGGACCGCAGTCTTCGCCCCCTACCCGGTCGACGGACAGCCCACGGAGCTCTACACGATCCTCAACGACGGGTTCGTCGCCGCGGCCACTCAGTATCCAGATCTTATCGACACCCGCAAGGTCGGCTTCGCCGGTCATTCCTTCGGGGGTGGGGCCACGCCTCCCCTCGCCCTTCGCGCCGTCCGCGAGCGCGGCTGGGGCGCCGAGGGCCTCGCTCTCTTTCCGCTCGCCCCGTGGTACAGCCATCAGCTGAGCAATCAGGACCTGGCCTCCTTTCCCAGCCACACGCAGTTGGTGATGCAGGTGTACGACGACGATGTCCTCAACGACCACCGCATGGCCATCGACATCTTTCAGCGCATCAGCATCCCGGCCGCCAACAAAGAGTTCCTCTGGGTCCATTCGGATCAGATCAACGGCTACCTCTACGCGGCCGCACACTCGGTTCCCACCGGCGCGGAGCAACCGCTGGGTGAACGGGACATCCTCTTCAATGCCCTCGATGCCTGGGCGATCCTGCGGATCGGACAGGCCCTGGCCGCATCCTCCTGGACGGGCGACCCGACGGCGAGAAACGTCGCCCTGGGTCACGGAAGCGCCGCGCAGGTTCAGATGGGTGTCACTCCCGGTGGACGGGCCCTTCGGCCAATGACTTCCACCCTCGTTCCGGTTCCCGCCTTCCCTCAAAGTCGTTACGCCTTCCCCTTCACCGCCCTGCTCAATCCGCGACGGGGCGAGTCCGTGCCGGTGTCGACCGGGACACAGCTGAAGAATCTGTCGGTCCGCGCCTATTCGGGATCCGGTGATGCCACTTTGATTGTGGGCGCAAGCGTGCAGGGCGACCACCCCAAGTCCCTGCTCCTTCGGGCCGTGGGGCCCGGCCTCGTGAATTTCGGCGTGAGCGGCCCGATGGCTGATCCTCTGCTCACGACCTACCGGGGAACCACCATCGACATGATCAACGACCAGTGGGGTGTCGGTGATCCGGACATGCTCGAAGTCGCGTTTGCGGAGTCTGGCGTGTTTCGTTTCGCCCCGGGTAGCCGCGATGCCGCCCTGCTCGGATCGTTTGCTCCAGGTGGCTGGACCGCTCATGTCACTCCGGCCACCGGCTCCGCCGGCATTGCCCTCCTGGAGATCTACGCGGCCGACAGCGACTTCACCACCCGGCTGGGAGGACTGTCCGCTCGCGGTTGGGTGGGGACCGGCGGGGACTTGCTGATCGCGGGGTTTGTCATCGAGGGTCCCGCTCCGACGCGGCTCTTGCTGCGCGGTGTCGGACCCACCCTCGCCGGATTCGGGGTGAGCAACACCCTCGTCGATCCGCACCTGACGGTCTTCGGCACCGCCGGGTCAATCGCCAGCAACGATACCTGGCAGGACAACACGAGTGGGGCGGCCCTCACGACCGCGGCCGCCGCCGTCGGTGCATTTCCTTTGGCGTCCGGCAGTCGCGACGCCGCCCTGTTGCTGACTCTGCCTGCCGGAGCCTACACCCTGCACCTGCGCGGGTCGGATGGAGGCACCGGAATCGGGCTGATTGAGGTCTACGTCGTTCCGTAGGGGAGCGTCGGATCGGAAGCCAGGTCAGCGGTCGCTGAAATGGCTGCCAAGATTGACCGCGAGCAGGCTCCCGCTCTTCGCTCCTGCCCTCGCCCGCGCGAGGTGATTGGCGCGCTCAGTCTTTCTCTCAGGATAGGATCCGGCCAGAGCCAGCGCAAACGGGACATGCGGATCGTTCGGGCGAAGGGTCGCCACTTTTTCCAACAGGGAGTAGCCATCGAGCGATGGATCCAGATGCGTCTGCCGCAAGGTCTCGGCAAAGAACCCGAGATCAAAGAGAGCAAGGTCCTGCGCACCCCCCGGAGGTGTCTGCGTCCGTTCCTTCAGTCGCTTGAGGAGACGCCTCGCGACGTCGCGGTCATCTGGAGTGTAGGATCCTGCGCCAAAGCCGCGCAGATTGCCGGTGGCATAGATGGCCGCGCGGCGCAGGGTCTCCATGCGCACCAGCATCGGCGTTTCCGGCGTGAGCAGGGCCAGTGTATCCGACTCTAAATTGCTGCGATCATAGGCCGGGTCCACGCCTTTCCATTTTCCAGCCGGGAGTGACTTGGCGTCGCCGATGTCATAGGGATGACAGATCAAGGGAGCGCCGGCGAACAGCAGAACGGGACAGGCCAGCAGCACGATGAGGGAGAGACTACGTGTGGGATTCATAAGCGTGATCATTTCACAGACTAGGATGCCGCCGGACCCTGAACGGTTGAACGGTCAGATGAAAAATCACTTCGACCTGTATCGAAACGATGGAGCATCCCCGCTGTCTGCATCCAACCGCCCCTGCCTCACTCCTCCGAGAGCGCGCCAAACAAACCGAGTTCGGCCGCCCAGAGCTTCAGCATGGCGCGATCAGCCGCCAGGATACCCTCGCGGGTGACGCCCGCCGGGGGGGCGTGCAACCGGGCCAACCGCTCGAACACGTCGGCCCGCCGGGGAGCCGGGGCCCGGGTGAGCAGGTGCCAGAGGGTCACGACGTCGCCACTGCCGGCCAGGCGGAGCACAGCCTCCAGGGCGACCTCGCCACCTGCGGTAAAGTCGAAGCGTTCCAAGGCGGCCCGGAGTTCGGGTGCGGCATCCTGGGAAAACGGTGTTCCGGGTCCTTTGCCCGGCCGGGTCAGGCAAAGGAGACCGGCGGGTATCAGCGCCCGGCGCGCACCGGACTCCAGCGCCACATAGCCCGACGTCACGTGCAGGGTGCCGCCGCCGGCGTCGTCGACGGAAAGCGTGTACGCACATCCCAAATCCACGGCGGTCGCGGATGGCGTTTCCACAAAGAACAGACGCGGAGGAGCCCAGATGAATGCACGCAACGTGCCCCGCTCCAACCGGAGTCGATGGTCCTGCGCCGCCGTGCCGAGGAGCCGCAATCTCGAATTCGGCTCGAGGTTCACCTCTCCAATGGTTCCCACCGCCAGCCGGGCCCGTGAGTCCGAATCGGTCTCAAGCCACTGCCCGCGTCGCCAGGTGCCCTGGTCAGCCAGACGCTGCCGATCCAGCTGCGGCGAACCGGACACGACCGCGACCGCCCATCCGGTCGCCGTGTCGCTTCCACGGAACGACCGCCAGACCAGGCTCAAACCCACCACTCCCGCCGCGGCCGCGGCTAGGAGGCTGTATCGCCAGAAACCCCGCAGCGGCACGGATCGGCTGGGCCGCAAATCGGGGACCTCAAGGCGGTCTCGTATCTCCGGCCAAAGGTCGCGCTCCGGCGGGATCGCGCTCGGAAGGTGACGGAGTTGCAAAGCGAGTTTCTCCGGGAGTTCCGTGTCGTCGTTCATCGAAGTGCCTCCTGGAGGAGCTGCCGGGCCCGGTGGAGGTGGGCCTTCGTCGTTCCGGGCTGGAGCTCCATCTGTTTCGCGATCTCCTCATGCGTGTAGCCCTCCATGTCGTGAAGCACAAACACCAGCCGGGCCTGGGCGGGGAGTCGCGCAATCGCGCGCTCGAGGTCGAGTCGCAACCCGGGCGGGGGCGAGTCGGTCGGAGTTTCAAGGGTCCCGGGCTCCGCCACACCCATCACATGCGCTTCCCGTCGATGCAGGCTGCGAAACTCCATCAACACGGCATTCACCGCCAAGCGGTGCAGCCATGTCGAAAACGCCGATTCTCCCCTGAACCGGTGCAGGCTTTTCCACGCCTGCACGAATGCAGTCTGGGTCATCTCCTCGGCTCGGCGCACGTCCGCGACGAGACGCAGGCACACGGCATAGACGCGGGGAACGTGGTGACGGTACAGCGGTTCAAACGCCGCAACGTCTCCCGCCTGGGCGCGACGGACGAGTTCGGTTTCATCGTGGAGAAGCACGGGAAAAGGGGAATCCACCCGGGGTTCAGCAGGGTCGACGGCATGCATCCATGGCGATCAGATGCCAGCCGGGTCAAAAGGGTTGATGCGCGCTCGAAATAAAGGCCAGCCCTCGCTGCCAGAAGCGCTCAAAACGGAACGTCCCGTGGCGACACCCGAGGCCCAGACAGGGACCCAAGCCAAGGCCGCAGCCTCTCCCTCACCCGCTCCACCCGCCTCCCCTGTACGTCCCCCATGGATGCAGCGAATGGAACCCCATTGAAATTGCCTCTCGCGTTTCCCCCCTGCTCTGCAACGGTCGATCCCTCAACCGTGGTGAGCTGGCGGACTTCTTCCTCCGGCCCAATGTCCCCGCGGCCACCTCAACCACCTCCTCCCATGGGCGACAAGTCTCCAAAATCCACGCAAAAGAAAGCCTCGCAAAAAGCCGCCGTCGCCGACGCGGCCGCGAGTAAGAAGCAGCAGTTGGTCACCTCGCAGCAGGCGACCAAAGCCAAGGCCGCAGCCAGCAAGAAGCGCTAACGCGCTTCCGGCCGGCCTGAGTGATCTCCACCGCCGATTCGTCCCGGGTCGGCTGGCGGCTTGGCCTGCCTCCCCGGGCTCACTCCAGGCTGACCAATGTCAGCGCGACTCGAAGACAGCGCCGGACGGCAGCTCAATACCGGTGAGAAACCCGGATTTCCCGCACCCGGTATCAAGGCCAATCGCCGAATCGCTCTGCCAGACGTCGGTCGGGTCCTCGGGGGTGTAGTCGGAAAGTTCTGGCGGCAGATAAGCCACGGGCGTATGGCCGAACACCACGCGCTTGCCGTGATAGTTACGCGTAAAATCGTCGGTTCGCACCCAGGCCAGCACGGTCGGATTGTAGACTTCCTTGGGATGCAGAAAGCCCTTGGGCCCCTTGGGCAGACCCGCGTGCACGTAGATCGCGTGCTCATCCTCATACCAAAACGGAAGCGCACCCATCCACTGGATCACGTCCTCGGGCAGAAATTCACCCGACGCCATCATCCCCATCTCCTCATCGTTCGGCTTCTCACCGGGCTCGGGCGGGGGGCCTCCCAGAAACGAACGCAACGTCGCAAAGCAGCCATGGTCCGGAGGGAAGACAAATTCGTCCCAACCCTCCTGTCGCACCCGCAGCCAGGCATCCTCATGGTTGCCCCGGAGGAAAATCACCTTTGCCGGTGAGCTGGACTTAAGCGACTGAAGGGTGTCGAGGACTCCACGCGAGTCAGGGCCTCGATTGACGTAGTCACCCAGAAAAACCAGCGTATCCTGCGCGTCGATCGGAGGGAATTTGGACATCACCGTCCGTAGCTTTCCAAGTTCCCCGTGAATGTCTCCAATCGCAAAGGTTCGGCCAGCCATGGTTCAAAGGAGGAAAAGCGGACGCGGGCGGGCGGCGCGACCGCCCAAGATGACGACACAAGGGGGCATGCGGAGGGGGAGAGCAGGAACAACGCCGCGTCACGGGTCCACCTGAAAAATTCTCCGGAGATTCATCGCCAGTGCTCCCAAGAGCGGGATGAGCGAAGAACGGAAATGGGACGACCCCGCCGTCGATCGCAACCCATGAATAACGCATCACCCTTAAAGTCAGGATTCTACAACTTTCAAGCTCTCGTGGCACGGGGACTGCAAAAACGGGCCCATGCCTCGTCTCGCTCTTGCTCTGCCCATCGTCTGGTCAAGCCGGTTCATCGCCACGTTTGGCCTTCTTTCCACGCTCATCGCCGAATCAATCCTGGCCCAGCCCGTGCCAACCGCCGCGGCGCCAGCCCTGAGTCCCACCACACGACTCTACCACGTGGGTGTCCATCGTTTCCTGCGCGATGCCTCGGGACAAGGCCAGCTGGAACGCGGATGGCTCGACGCCACCGGCCAGTTCACGGTCTACGCCGCCCAGGCCATGGTGCTGCCCCCCAACCTGCCGGAGTCGGCACTGGGCAAACGCCTCATCTTCACCGAGGCCTGGTATGCGCTGGGCGAACTGGGTCCGACGGCGCGCGCGAACTTTCGGTTGACCGCTCCGGAGACGCCCCTGGTCATCAGTGGACTGATTTTCTACGAGATCGAAGCCCATCCCGATGCACGCAAGGACGCGGGACTGCTCGTCAACGTATCCAATCGTGGCTTCGTCGAACCCGGCAAACCCCTTACCGCCGGCTTTGTCGTCACCGATCTTCCCCGCCGGGTGGTGATCCGCGGCATTGGTCCCGCGCTCGGCGCTTTCGGCATCGCCCAGCCGCTCGCCAATCCGGTGCTGGCACTCTTCCGCGGAACCGACAAGCTCGCTGAAAATGACACCTGGGGGGCGACGCCCAATTCCAGCGCACTCGCCATCCGCTTTGCCGAGGTCGGCGCCTTCCCCCTCCCCGCGGATTCACTCGACGCCGCCCTCAGCCTGGAGCTGCCGCCCGGAGCCTACACAGCCCAGGTCCGCAGCGCCGACACCCGCGGCGGTGAAGCGCTGGTCGAAGTCTACGTGGTGCCTTGAGCGACCGCGCTGGTGTGAGTGCCTACGGAGCCGTGGGAGGAACCGCGTTCGCCCAGATCGGATTCAGGTCCGACAGCTGCAGCGAACGCAGTCGGATGGGGCCGCCTCGGACACTGAGTTCAAATTCCTGGTTTTCGGGATGGATGGGCACCCGCACCGGAAGATAAACGAGACCACCCAACGCAAAAAGCTGCAGCGTCTGGCGATCACCCAGCACTCGCAGACGCATTCGACCCGCGTCGGACGGCACTGGCACGGTGATTTTCTCCACTGTCAGTTCCTTGCGACCCACATGGTAGACTACGGGCACTCCGTGAAGGACGAACGTGATTTCGCTCGCCTCGCCCACCTCGAGTTCAACCTCGAGATCAAATGCGCGGGCTCGCGCGGCGCGCAGGGGATTCTCTCCGGGTGAGACCAATCGCGGGGCGAGACTGAAATCGCGGCTCCGCAGCGTCGCCACCTCCCGCACCGGCTGCCAAGCCAGTCGCGGACCCTCGGGAGTCGCCCGCAGGGTGAGCCCGCAGGGCATCAGCATTTGCTGGTTGAAGGGCATGCCCGGCATCGGCACCCGTCCCCAACCAATCTGCACGCGGCGTCCATCCGGCATGTCACTGAACGTCTGGGGCGCGTAAAGCGCGTTGCCGAGGTGTCCCTTCAGGATGGGTGTGACGGGTGTGAACGTGGTGCCGTTGAACGTGCCGACCTGATAGTCGGTGTTCGCTCCCTGGAGCACCCAGAACGACTCGCGCACATCACCATTCACCGGCAGCTCGAAAAAGTCAGGGCACTCGTAAAACCCGTCGGTCCGGCTCAAATAGGTCCACTCGCGCAGATTCGGTGAGCTGAAGAACTCAATCGCGTGCGTCACGGCCGGACGTCCGCGCGCGTCGACTTCTCCCGCTTTGGGGTACCCCACATAAAGTACCATGATCCACCGGCGGGTCGGCGTATGCCAGAACACCTTCGGGTCACGATTGCCCGGGGCGCGCTGGTCCAGGACGGGGTTGCCAGCGTACTTGGTCCACGTCCCGCCACCATCCGTGCTGAAGGCCAGGCACTGAGTAAACGGCTGTTCCTTCGACCACGCATTCGTCCCGCCCGCCGCGGTGTACACCAACACCAGCGGCGGCTTGTTCCCGACCCCGAAGCCACTGGTGTTCTGCCGATCCACCACCCCAGAGCCTGAATACATGGTCCCCATCGCATCGGGGTGAAGGGCATCGCCACGTTCCTCCCAGCGCAGGAGGTCGGTCGATGTGGCGTGTCCCCACGTCATGTTCCCATGTCCCCAGCCAAACGGGTTGTGCTGATAGAACAAGTGATAGGTTCCTTCGAAGTGAACCAGCCCATTGGGATCGTTCAGCCATCCCCGCCGGGAGGAAAAGTGCACCAGGGGACGCAGCGGTTCGCCATACACGTCCGCGCCGTCCGGCAGGGTATCGCTCTGCTCCACACGCTCCAGTCCGCGCGATCCAGCGGGAAGGTCGTCCGCTTGCAGACGGAGGGACTTCCCCCGCCACTCGCCGATTTCAAGCGGCACCCAGAAATCCACCGCGTCCTCCGCCAGCTCGATCGAAAACTCGCGCACCTTGATCCCAGCCACGAGGACGGACACCACCCGCTTGGTCGCACCGGTCTTCACCGGGAGGTTGAGATACCGATGTGTCACCTCCAGGTCGCGCGCCTCCGCGGCAATCGGGTCCGCCGCCCACACCCCCGCCACCCACCCGCAGAAAAGCACACCAACCAGAGCCAGGTTGCGAAAATGAATCATGAGGGGTGCGGTTGCCGCCACCACCACCCCTGTCACCGAACCCGCCTGCAATCAAGTCACGTTCTCCGGCTAGCGGTCGGAGTACGGCATGATGCCCTCGCCCCATTCAATCCCGGCACCTGGCGCATCTCCGTCTCGAAGACCTTCACTCCCCTCGTCAATACGAGGTCACTTGGGTGGGAAGCAGCGCAAAACCCGTCCATCTCCGATCGTAAACGCGAAGCTCATCCGGCTCTGTCGCTCCGTCAGGGAGAACAAGGGACAGGTGCAGCTCGATTTGATCCGTATCACCCAACGTCGATAGTTTTGACGGGGACCCCGCTTGCGCGAGGTGGGCTCGTCGAGCCGCAGTATCAACCCAGGCGACCAGGATTGCGGGCACCGGCTCCCCGCGCTTTCCACGCGTCCGATCCATCCGGATCGTGACACGCAGCCGCCGCCCCTCTTTCAGCACGTCCACCACTTCCACCTTCCCCAATTTTCCCACGGTAAATGCACCCGCCTCCAATGGGACAGCGCGTCCAGGCTGGAGGGCGTTCCGGTACACGGTCGCCCGAAGTGGGGGTGGTTGCGAGTTCCGCGGAGCTGCTCCCGCGGGACCCGCCTCGGCCGAAACCACGACGAGCGGCGAACCCAATTCGTCACTCTCCACCGCCGCTTGGAGATCCGACAGCCGCGCGTCAGACCGGTAAGTCCACACCCTCGCGTCATTGATCAACACTCCCTCCAACCGAAATCCCTCCAATCCCAAGGCCGTGTACAACGCAGGAGTTTCGACGAACACATTGGACGAACCGTTTGCGCCAGTAGTCCCATCGCTGCGCGTCACGACACTCCGCGTGCTGTTTCCCTTGACCTTCAACTCCCATACGTCCGTTGCGGGCAAACCGGAGACCCGAACCGAAAAGGGTGCAGGCTCCGACCTGGACGAACGTCCCAGCTCCACTGAGGCGCTCGCGTGGTCCAGCGAGAGAAATCGAGTTCCGCGCGCTCCCGGAAACACCTGGGCCAGGCCAAAGAGCAGGACTGCCCCGACGAACCCGAGCGACAAACTGCGCCAAAGATTCGGTCGTGCGTATTGCCAGACGATGGTGCCCACCATTCCAGCCAGAAAGAGGATCCCGGCCAGCCACCGGATCGACGGGTCAAAGGAGAAACTCAACTCCGGAAACCCGACCACGATCGTTCCGAGGAGGGAGCTGCCGACAAAGTAGACGCCCGCCACCACCGCGAGAAAAAGGCCGCTGCTGCGACACAGGGACGCGAGTCCGAGGAAACAAAGGAGGCAATCGTCGCGAAAGCAAAAACAGCGCTTAGCACACGGGCCATCGATGGGAGCCCGCGCACAAAATCTCCAAGATTCGCGTGTTGCGCCACGCTCCCAATCACGCCTAACAAGGCGGGAAAGACTCCGAGCACCAGGATTCCAAAAAGCACCTTCTCCACCACCACCATCCATGGTGAGACGGGACGCAGGCGCCAGGCGGCACGAGGATCCGCCGCGGGATGCTGAAAGGCGATCGCACCGGCCATGAAGAACCAGGCGAGCCCACACACCACGTAGCTGACCGGAAGCGTCCACGACTCAAGGGGATTGAGCGGATTCCAGCGCTCCGAGTGCGTTTGTACCATCACCCCAGCCACCAGTGCCAGCAGCAGCCACCAGCGGATGGCCCGCAGATCCTGGCGCGCAAGAAGGAGGAGGGTTTTCATCGGGAGAGAGGAGTCGAGGACGGATTCAGTCCAGCGGGCGACTGACGGAGCAGGGCGAGAAAGATCTCACGCAAGGTCATGGGCTCAACGTTTGCGCCGGCAGGAAGCCGCCCGGGATCAAATTGCGGGTCGATATAACGAACCGATCCGCCCAATCGGTCCACGGCCCAGGCGTGGGGCGGCGGGGATTCCGGTGCGGCAATCTCCACCCGACGGAAGCGCGTGCGCAGGGAATCCGCCTCCTCCACGAGCCGGAGCGCCCCCCGCTCCATCCAGAGGATACGATCCGCCAGGGTCTCGACTTCGACGATGTCATGGGACGAGACCAGCACGGTGCAGCCCTCCGCCGACACGAGTTCAAGCACACCCTGCACCACCTGCTCGCGCACCAATGGATCAAGCCCGCCAAAGGGCTCGTCGAGCACTAGGAGCTCGGGTCGGTAGGGCAGCACGCTCAGCAGCTGCGCTTTCATGCGCATGCCTCGGGAAAGCGCCTTCAGCGCGCGGTCGAGCGGGAGCTCAAACTCGCGGACCAGTTTATTCTCCAGATCACGATCCCAGGTGGGGTACAGGGCACGCCACGCATCTAGCAGCCCGCCCACCGTGGTGGCGGGTTGCACGGTCTCCTCCGCGACAAACCCGATACGCCTCCACTGCGCCGGCCCCAGTCGGCGGCTCGACTCGCCCAGCACCGTCGACTCGCCTGCAGTCGGCGCGAGTAGATTGAGGAGGACGCGGAGCAGGGTGGTCTTGCCCGCGCCATTCGCGCCGACGAGCACGTTGACCGATCCCTGAGGCAGCGCCAGTGAAACGGCATTGACCGCCACGGTGCGGAAAAACGTTTTGGTGAGACCGCGAGCTTCGAGTGCATTCATGACAGGGTTTCCTTCTCGCCGCCGAGGCGGCGCCAGTGGGAAAGCAAAGCCGCTTGCACGTCGGGCAGGCGGAGACCGAGTTGTCGGGCGTTGACGACGAGCTGCTCCAATTCGGGGCCGAGCAACTCCGCCTTGTCCTGGCGGCTCCCCGGCGGTGGCTCTGCCACGACGGTGCCCACCGCCGGAGTGGCGACCAACACCCCATCCTGTACCAGTGCGGCGACGATCCGGTGTGCGGTGTTGGGGTTGATCCGCAACTCCTGGCTCATCTGGCGCACCGATACAAATCGGTCCCCCGGCGTCAGCCGGCCCGTGAGCACCGCTTTTTTCACGGCATGAATCACCTGGCCGGCAATCGGCAGACCTGGCTTGAGCTCAACGGGGAAGGGCAACACATCTGTACCACTAGTAGTAGTACAGATGGTACAGCAAGCCTTTTGTTCGCTGCTTGCGGAAACGGCCTCGGTTGATTCCCGGAAAAGGCGGACTGCGATCCGCTCGCCTGCCTGCGGGTGGCTACTTGACGGAAGCGTGTTCCGTTGCCGACCGCAGCCCGACCACTCCACCCGCGGCGCGCAACGCCTCCGCAACGATGGCGGCGTTGAGCTCCGCGCCGGCCCGGCTGGTGTGCGTGTGAGCGTCGGCGAACAGGCTGTTCACCGCGGTTTCGCCGAGGGCCTCGTAACGCTCGGCAATGCGGTCGTTCAGGTCGACAAACAGCACTCTCTCCTCCTCCGCCACCTGGCGCGCCCACCCCCCGTAACTGTCGGTTGCCCGGACGATCCGGCCGTCTTTCCAGGTCTTGCGCGGCACAGGAGAACAAATCACCGGAGTCGCTCCGGCGGCCCGAATCTCGCGCACCGCCTGACGCAGGTACCAGCCGTAGGTGTGCACGGTCTCAGGGAGGCCCGTCAAAAGATTGGTGATCTCTTCGGTCGCATCGCCCGTGCCCTTGAGCGTGCCGCGGGCGCGCTCCTTGTCATTCACCGCACTGGAGTCATTGTGTCCGAATTGAAGAACGACGCAGTCGCCGGGCTTCACCAGCATGAGGGCGCGGGCAAGATGTCCCTGGGTGCGGAAGGTACGGCTGCTTAGGCCTCCGATCGCGCGATTGACGAGATTGAGTTTCTCCGGATCGATCCACTCGGCGAGGGGTTCGCCCCAGCCCCACTCGCCATTCGAGCCGTCCCCACAACCGTTGCGCACGGTCGAATCGCCGAGGAGCACGAGCGAGGGAATCGTCGGTCGCAGGGGCTCGGGCAGTGCGAGCCAGCCGATGCGGTCCGCCTCGACCGCCACGCCCTTCGCGGAAAGCCATGCTCCCAGCGGCCCTTGGCGCAGGCCCTTGAGCCCCGCCACGATTAGGGAGGCATTGAGTTCAGCCCCCGCCGGCGACGTGTGGGCATAGTCAGTCGGAAAAAAGGCCTTGGTCGCCGCTTCGCCCAATCCTTGGTAGACGTCGGCAATCAGTCGGGAATGATCAATGAACGGCACGGTCTCGCGTTCCGCCAAGGCTCGTATCCACGTGCGGTAGTGACCGCTCGCCCGCTCCACTTTGCCCTCCTTCCATAGGTTGCGCACGGTCAGCGACAGCACCACGGGACGCGCACCCTTGGCCTTTGTTTCCGTCACCATTTGCCGCAGGTAGGAACCAAAGGTCCTGACCGTCTCCGGTTTCCCAGTCAGCGCATTGACGATGTCCTGCGTTTCCTCCCCCAACCCCGGCAGCGATCCACGTGCCCGCAACGGACGATTCGAACCCGGCGGCTCCTCGTTGATCGCACCGCCATCGTTGTGCCCGAACTGCAGCAACACGACATCGCCCGGTTTCAGGTCCGCCACGACCTTCTCCCACAGGCCTTCGGTGATGAAGGTGCGACTGGATCGTCCGCCGCGCGCACGGTTCACCACGTTCACCCGTGCCGGATCAAAAAAGTCGGCGAACGGGACACCCCAACCCTGATGGGGATCCCCGCTGGACTTCGCCGCGGTCGAGTCTCCCACCACCCAAAGGGTCGGCAAATCGGGTCGCGCCGCCCGCGTCGCCGCCGTCGGATTCACGGCCAGGTCGGGCGGCGGTGCGGGCGTGGACGTCACCGGCTGCGCGCCCATCGCCGCTGCCAGACTCAGCAACATCCCGGCGCCACCACCCGGTCGAAGCCAGCTCCAAAAACTCGGGCACATGGCGCGGCACCACCACCAGCTCAACGCTTGGAAACGATTCATCGGGGAAGAAAGCGCCCCGACCTCGGTCTTCCTAGGGGGCGAAATGAACCTGACCGATCGACGCGCCCTCGCAATCCTTTCAAGCACGGCCGAGAGTCAGACAGTCCGGAAGGAGAGAGACAGAACGTCATGACACCGCCCGTGTGGGCGTGTGAATCGTCACCGGGGCAACCGCAGCACGAGGCCGGACTCGCCGCCGGTATTGGGTCTGCTGCTGCACGGGGATCAGCTTCGGCGCCGACGGACAGACGCCGTTCTGGTGTGAAGATCGTCTGGGTCCTTCGATGGCATCGCCATGGCCGAATTTCCGAAATAGACCACATGACCGGAGTTATTCTTGAAAAATAGAATAATATCAGGAATTAATTCGACAATGGACGATTTCGACCGAAAAATCATTACCCTGCTACAGGAAGACGGACGACTCGCGCAGACCTCGATCGCCGCCTCGGTGGGTCTTTCCGTGTCAGCGGTCAACGAACGCGTGCGCCGGTTGTTGGACGAGGAGGTCATCACGATTCGAGCGATCGCGAATCCCAAGGCGGTGGGCTGCGAGGTGCTGGCGTTTGTCATGATTCTTCTCGGGCGGCCCGACGACGACGCGCCGTTCCGCTCGGCCATCGCCAAGATCCCCGAGGTCCTCGAAGCCCACCATGTGACGGGGGAATGGTCGTATTTGCTGAAAGTGCGGACCCAGTCGGTCGCCACCCTCGAGACCCTGCTCGGTCGGCGGATCAAGGCCATCCCGGGCATCACGCGCAGCCTCACGTCCATCGCACTTTCGAGCCCCAAGGAAACGACCGTGGTGCCGGTCCGCGTGTCATGAACCTCCTCGCTTCCTACCTGCAAGGCGCCGCGCTCGGGCTCGTGCTCGCGGTGCAGGTGGGACCCATCAGCCTGCTCTGCGTGCGGCAGGCCTTGGGCCACGGCTTGGGGGCGGGCGTAGCGGTCGGTGTGGGTGCAACACTGGCGGACTTTCTCTACGCGTCGATTGCGGCACTCGGTCTGGGTGGCGTGGGACGCAGCTTGGCGTCGTGGACGGGTGCGATGCAGGCAGTGGGTGGCGTGCTCTTGGTCACGTATGGCTACCGAGGCTGGCGGGCTCGTCGCCAGCCCATGGCCGAAGCCCGCCCGCAGGCGGGCCGCCGGGCGTTTGCCGCTTCGTTTTTGCTCACGCTGACCAATCCGTTGACAATCCTCTTCTTCGCGAGCGTGCTGGCCGGTCTCGGCGTCGCTGGGCAGGGGCCGGCCGCCGGTCTGGCCGTGGCGTCCGGCCTGGCGACCACCACGCTGCTGTGGATGGCGGGGCTCGCCCTGCTCGCCGACCGGGCGGGTCGCTGGCTCTCCCCCGCGCGCCTCAGGGTCGTGAACGGAGCCGCGAGCCTGCTGCTGGCTGCCCTGGGGGCGGGACTGGTGGTCCGCGCTGTGACTTGATTGGCCCGACGATCCTCCTGCGCCGCGAAAACGCATGTACCTATTTTCCGCCGTTGAACTGAATCGACCCGTTCATAAACCACGGATGGACACAGATAAACGCGGATTCAGGATACAAGCTGTCCTTCACCTACAAGGTGAGTGCCCACTTTGGCTCATCTCGTTCGTATCCGTGTTGATCCGTGTCGATCCGTGGATCAATCGCGGCTCTTAAGATGAACGGTGGGACGTCCGTCCGCCATCGCCCGACGACGCCATCGAGACGCTCGCCTTTGTTACCATAAGTAGGCGCTCCGGTCGCTCAGGGCCGCGCGCGATCAATCACAAAGTCGACGATCTCCTGATTCTGGAAAAACCCCGACCAGCGATTGTGTCCCTGCCCCGGTGCGACAATCAGCCGGGCCTGCCCCCCTTGGGCAAAATAGCGGGTGCGCAGTTCCAGGCTGTTGTCCTCCAAAGGGACGACGAGATCCACGTCCCCATGGATGATGAGCATGGGTACCCGGGCGCGGGCCAGGGCTCCCAGGCGATCGATCGGGTTGTGCTCCGCGAGCTCGGCTTCCAGCTGGCGAGCGGTCATACCGTAAGCGCCGCAGGCTTTAGCCAGACCGGGATAGCTCACCAGGTTGCAGACGGGGTAAACGCCCGCAAAGCCAGCCACGTTTTCAGCGTTCTCGGCCGCCCAGTTCAATGCCATCAAGCCACCTCGGCTGCGGCCCAGCAGCACGGGTTTTGCCGAAAACCCCCGTCGTTCGGTCAGTTCACGGTAGAGAGCAGTAAATCCGGTCCGGCCTTCGGGACTCCCGAAGGACTCACCGACATCAATGCCGGCAATGGCGATTCCGGCCTTCACCCACTGCGCAAACATCCAGCGCTCCTCCTGGTCCGGTAGGCCGGGAAGGGTCGGCGCGTACCAAACCCAGGGCTGGCGGCGTCCGCTCGCCGCCTTTGCGGTGGGGCGGATGATAAACGCCTCACGACCTTCGAGTTGAAAGGACTCACCCGGGATCGGGAGAACTTTCTGACGCCCGCCGTCTTGGGCCAGAACAGGACGTGTCGGGCTGGCGAGCAGAACAAGGACAAAGGCGAGTCGGAGGAGGGACGGCATGGCAGGAAGGGGACACGGCAACGGAAACAGCCTCCACGAAATCCGCAGGGGCGCAACCTCGTCATGTTCCCCTCGGCAGAACGGACATCACGCCGCCCCGCTTGCCGAGCCGGATTCGCCCGACGGCTCACCCATTCGCCTCAGCCGTCTGAGTGTCTGGACAATCAACCTGTCCCTATCGGAGTCTCTCCATCAGGCGCGCCCTAACAAAATCAGCCTGTCCCTATTTCGGTTCAAAAGAGCAATCCTATGAGGTTGACACAATTTAGCCTGTCCCTGTTCGAGCAACTCCAGGAGATTGCTAAAAAATAGCCTGACCCTAAAAAGCAACCATTTAAGGTTGCAGCGAGTCCGCAACCCTTTCCTCGAACTCCCAGGCACTTCCTTTCATCGATTGGCTCCACCGCTGGACGGTTCCGGTAGCACCGGCTGATCCGTCGCGCTAGTCCAAGGGGCTCCACTCTCGATCCACACCCGCAAGAGCTCGATTTCCGCGGCACTCAGGGGCGGATAGGAGTCCCTTCGATCCAGCGGAGGCATCTCGAGGTCCTCAAATTCGCCAGCAACATAGTGAATCAGCGTGCTCTCTTCGGCGTACCCTGGCGAGATCGCTGGCTCTCCGCTGGCGCCGCCCTTGAGCAGCAAGTCACGGCTGGCGAGCGAAAACCCGCCTCGGGTCTTCTTCTCGCCATGGCACTCGGCGCACGATCGTTTGAAAATCGGCTGAATGTCGCGAACAAAGTCCACCGCCACACTCGAAGTCGCCCCCGGCTGTGACGCCGCTCTTTCACGGCCAGCACGTTTGGAATCTGCCATCACACGGCCCCAAGCTTCAATCCGCGCCTGAGCCGTGGGTCGACTCGGCAGAGGATGCAACGGCTCCAGCGTCAACAGCAGCGCCAGGGTCGCCCACGCGGTGGCGCCTTGCGAGATCCACTGATCCTTTCCATGGGGAAACTGGCCGTTGAAATGGGGCTGAAAGGGCCAGGACCGGCTGCGTACCCACCACGATCCATCTTCAAACTGCGTGCGGAGCAGGTAGGCCACCCCTCGCTGGTAAACCGGGTCTGTGACGGGAATCCCGCCCGCTTCATGCAACGCGTAAAGCGCAAGCCCGGTGGCCCAAGCATCGCTGTTCAAGTCTGGGAGTTGCGCCCATCCACCATCCTCCCGTTGCGTCTGCTTCAGCACGTGCACACGCGATGTATCCACATTGTCTGGAGTCACTCCGCTCCAGCGCAGGCCGAGCAGTTGAAACACACGCTCGTTGTGCTGTTCGGGCTGCTGGCGGGCCAGCCATGCGGCTGAACGGGCCTGCGAGTCCGTCACCGCTTCGCCTAAGCCTTCCGGCGGATAGTCCCGCACTGCCAGCGCCGCCCAGGCAGTGGCCACGATCGGTCCATCCTCCATCGGCGGGCGCCGATCGAATCCCGGCCACTCCCCTCCGCGTCGCTGCGCTCGCAGCAGGTACCTCACCATCGCATCCGTCGTGTCATCGCGTGGATACCGCACCGCCGACAATCCAAAAAAGCCATATCCCGCGCTCACAAACACGTCAGGCAAGGGAGCGCGCATCTGGCGCGCCCGTTCGGCAGTCGCAGCCCACGACGCTCGATGGGCTGTCAGACTCTGGCCAATCTCATCTTCATCCACTGCAAACCCCCGATCACTCGCCATTGCGACCGCCACGGCTGTCATGTTCTGGCCGTGACACGACACGCATCGGGCCTTATGCACAAAACCGTTGTTCAAAAATGCCCGCGAACTCTGCTGCAGCAGCTTCAACGTCCGGGGTACGCGCTCCCGGACCAGGCTCTGCCGTTCCACCCAGGAGTCCGGCACGGGGCGCTGCGGAATCCGCTTTTCGCGACGGTAAACCGGTTCCTTCGCACCTATGGACCGCAAATAGGCGGACAACGGCGATTGTGGGCCCGTGCGCACGGCAAAGTCCATGGCGGTGACACCGGCATCGTTGGCAACATGGGGATCAACGCCTCGCGCCACCAGCAGGCGGGCCGCCGATGGGTCTCCCTGCTGGTTGTAGGCTGTCCAAACCATCGGCGGTGTGCCATGCCCGCGGGGCGAGCGAAGCGACAGATCACTCCCCCGCTCGATCAGTTCAAGCGCCACCGGCATGTGTCCGGCATACAGGGCGAAGTTCAGGGCGTGTCCCGCGAATCCGGCATTCCGATTCACGTCGGCTCCCCGGTCGAGCAGCGCTCTCACGGTGGTCAAGTCACCCAAAAAGGCGGCGTTCGCGAGCGGAGGTTGCGCTTTCTCCGGATCGATCTCGACTCCTTCTGCCATGAGGAGATCAACCATCCTCTGATCGCCACTCTCCATCGCGAGATTGAGGAGGGGTGTACGCCCCAGCAAACCGGCCGCGCGGGGGTCCACCCCCGCCGCCAGCAGCCGTTGAACCGACTCAAACCCGTCCGCATGTCCCACCGCCACACTCAGGGGCGTCGCTTGATCGAGCGATCGCGCATCCGGCGCTGCGCCGGCGGCGAGCAGCAATCGAACAATCTCAGCGTGGCCCGCCCCGTAAAGCAGGGGCGTCGCTCCCGCTGCATTTCGGGCATTGGCGTCCGCTCCCGCCGCCAGCAACGCCTCCACCGCGACGGCATCATGGTTCAACGCCGCGTAGTGCAAGGCCGTCGCGCCTGATTCATCCCGATGCGTCACGTCCACCGGCTCCCGCAACAGGAGTCGCCAGGTCTTCCCATCGCGCGCTCGTACGGCCTTCAGCAGGTCGTCTGACGACCCTCCGTACACGGTTACAGCCCAGCACAACACCAGCACCGCAACGCTTCGCACAGGCTGGAGGAGGTTCATAGGAGGTCCGGGCAACCCGCCAAATCGGTCGAATCACGCCGGCAAGCAACGACAACGCCCGGAACTTGACGGACGGCCGACGGTAAATCGAGCTACTTTCCGCCCAAGCGAGGCCGGATCCGCTGCAGGAACTCCTGCATTTTTGGCAGGGAGTAAAGTTTGGAGAAAGCCATGGCGCCCACGACCACATCGCGAGGAGCAGGTGGTTTCGACTGCCAGATCAATGCCACGATGATCGCTCCCAGCTCATCCGGCTTCAGTTCGGACAGGCTGCGCGGGGACGTGGCGCTGTCATCGAGAACAACAAAGCGTTTGTCCGGGGCGAGAAAAAGCCTCTTCACCCGCGCCGGGTCGAGGGAACCATCCGATACGGTAAGGGGACGCTGTCGACTGTACTTGCGCAGCGACACGAAAACCCAGTCCAGCATGGTCTCCAATTGTTCGATCGAGTGCGCCACGTTCGGCAGCTGGCTGATTCGACCTGCCGGCCCGTCCTTCTTTTCCCGCACCGCCCGCGCCAGGCCTTCAAAATCATACTGGTCCAGGTACTGCGCCCGCAGCTGCTCCACCGCATCAAGCCGGGCCTCCAGCTGCTGATCCACATCCATTGACTCGATTGACTGCGCCGCTTTGGCCGCCGGTGTCACCGCTGCCGAATTCAAAGGTGCCATCACAGGCTCACCCGTTGGCAGCACCGCAACCGACTCACCTGTCACCGGAGCCGGCATTGCAACCTCTGCGCCCGACGGCCGGCTTAACCACCAGGCACCTGCTCCGGCGACGCCCACCAGCACCACGGCTGCCACTCCAAGACCCACACCCAAACGACGCGGCCGCGGCGAATCCACGCTTCCA
>JAEUGZ010000254.1 GCA_016794725.1 Opitutaceae bacterium
GCGCGACGACGTCAGCGCCCACAAATCCGAAACGCTTTCAGCGTGCCGCTACACCTCAACCTCCGAAGTAGCGGAAGCCTGAAAGGCTTTCGTTCCGCGGACTCCCTGCTCCGCACCTCCCACACCCGCGCGATGACGTCAGCGCCCCACAAACCCGAAACGCTTTCAGCGTTCCGCTACACCTCAACCTCCGAAGTAGCGGAAGCCTGAAAGGCTTTCGTTCCGCGGACTCCCTGCTCCGCACCTCCCACACCCGCGCGATGACGTCAGTGCCCCACAAACCCGAAACGCTTTCAGCGTTCCGCTACACCTTAACCTCCGAAGTAGCGGAAGCCTGAAAGGCTTTCGTTCCGCGGACTCCCAGCTCCGCGCCTCTCTCCCCGCGCGACGACGTCAGCGCCCACAAACCCGAAACGCTTTCAGCGTTCCGCTACACCTCAACCTCCGAGGTAGCGGAAGCCTGAAAGGCTTTCGTTCCGCGTGATCGCCAGTAACGCCCCCGCCCACACAATCAATCCGAGTGTCACGCCGTGAATCGTCACAATTGGCAGCGCCTGGTGCATGGCCGCACGGGACACGTGATAGAGCGTCGCGAGCCAGGGCTCGATCCGCAGGTTCACCACGGCCAACAAGAAAAGCCACAGCCCGGCATGGCAGGTCATGGCGAGGCGATGTGCGGCGACACCCCTGCGCGTTTGCGCCTGACGGTGGTTCCACAACGCCAGCGCCACGGTGACGCCCACCACCACGGCCGCGACAAGGCCATCTCCCATCATCCAGGCAAATCCCACCAGCCATGCCGTGGAGGCCACGTAGGTCCCGACCAGCACCGCGCCCCCGCGCTTCAACGGCGGGCCACCGACCTGGGCAGCTTCGTCGCCGTCGCTCGCAGTCTCCGCTTTGGCCTCTCCACGTCGATACATCAGGACCAGCAGGGTGGTCAGCACGAACCCATAGCCGGACCAGATCCACGTATTCACCGATAGGATCGCGGCGAGATCCCATCCCGCCGCCTCCGCCCGCGCATGCGTCAGGTGGAGGGCCAGCAGGAGCGCGCCGATGGAACACCACAACACCGTGTTCCAGCGGATGAGGTAGCGGCGCGACGCGCCGGCCGGCGCCCCGCGCACACTCGCCCAGCTTACGCCCAGCGCCGCCAACAGGCCCACGAAGGGCAGCAACATTGCCATCAGTCCGCCGCCACCCTTCATCGCCAGCCCTTTGGCCGAACCCAGCCCGGCCGCCTGACTGCCCGACGCCAGCGCCGGCAGCACCGCCTGCACCCCGAGCGCAAAGCCCTCGTCCGGATTGCTGCGAGCGAGCGCACTTTCGACCAGGCCCAGCATGCGCTCATGCAGCAGCTTTCGTCCCCGGGACAGCCGCTGCATCACGGCATCCTCGCTCAACTCGAGCGCCTCCGCCACTCGCGCGACCGACTGGTGTTCGCGGTAGTAGAGCACCAGGACCTCGCGGTAGGTCTCCGGCAGCTGCCCGACTTCGCGCCACATCAGGGCCAGTTCATCCGCCGTGATGGCACGGGTGGCGGGTGTCGGCTCCGCATCCACCACCTCGGCGGCATCGCTCAGCGGCTCGGCCGAGCGCGCCGGCGAGGTCCGCTCGGCCCGCCAGTCATGCCGGATCGTGTGCCGCGCGATGCCACAAAGCCACGCCCGCAGTTTCGCCGGCTCGCGCAGCGACGCCAGTTGTTTCCACGCCGCCACAAACGTGTCCTGGGCCAGTTCTTCACTGCGCCGCACATTGCCCGTCGCGCTGAAGGCCAGCGCACACACCAGCGTTTGATAACGCCGGACGATCATACCAAACGCAGACCGTTCGCCCGCCAGGCTGCGAGCCACCAAGTCTGAGTCGGCCGGAGCCGACGAAGAGGAAAGGAGAGAAGTCATGTCACCCACCAAGTGCCCCAAACCGGCCTCAACCTGACACAGTTTCCACGTTCCGCCCACTTTATCGTTCTCCACGGGCGGGAGGGGCTGGACGATCAATGACGAATGGGCCCGCCCCACGGGGCGGGAAGTGCGAAGCGCAAGAGTGAAGTTCGAAAGCGGTGTCCAGTCGCATCTGAAGTCAGGAGCTTCGGGTTGGCGGTCCGGGTAGCGCTTGCGCGCCGAGAAGGGGGCCCTGTGAGACCTCTCGACGCTCTCGGCGTTCTTGGTGGCGGATCTTTCAGTCGGAATTGGCCGGCGTTTGCCCTGGGACCCGCGGCGGAAGCGCACTCAGCACCAACCCCACTCCAATCGTCACCAAAGACCCCACCACGTAGTACCACAACCAATGAACCCGGGTGAACTGCGTCACGGCCACCGTCGCCGCCGCGCCGGCCAGCGTCCCGCCCCAGGCTCCGCCTGTCGTCGCCCGCTTTGACAGCATGCCGAGGAGGAAAATGCCGACCAGCGGACCGGAAAAGGGACTCATCACCTTGGCGAGGATGGCAAAAATGGTATCATGGCCGCCGAGGAGCAAAGCCGCCGCGACAATGGCCACGCCCCAGACGGCCGTGACCCGCTTCGCCACCTGCACATCTCGCCGATCGTCGGTGCGTTTGGGACGAAACGGGGCAATGAAATCGGCGTAGGTCGCCGTGCTCAGCGAGTGCAGCCCGGCGGAGAAGCTCGACATGGTGCCGGCGAAGAGTCCCGCCAGCACCAGCGCACCAAGCGCCCCGGGGAGTCCATGCCCGATGAAATGGGCCATCACCCGATTGGGATCGGTCAAACCCGCGACCCAGGCATGCCCCGGATGGCCGAGGAAGTGAGAGTAGTACGCGACCAGGAACACCCCCGTCGCAAACAGGAGCATGTTCACCGGCACGATCAGGAGGCCACCACCCAGCAGCGACCAGACCATCTGACGTTGAGAACCAGCTGAGAGGTAACGTTGCACCAACACCTGGTCGCTGCCGTACGAGCCGATCGACTGCAGAAACGAGCTGATGGCAATGGCCCAGAGGTTCATGTGGGTGAGGTTGAGCGAAAGGTCGACAATCCGGGTATGGCCCTCCGTCTCGACTTTTCCCTGCAACCATGGGGCGCCCGCCGGCACGGGTTGGGAAGCAAGGCGCCAGATCGCTGCCAGATCCCAGTGAAACTGGTAGGCGACACCCACGAGGACCGCGAATACTCCACCGACCAGTACAAAAAACTGCACCACGTCGGTCCAAAGCACGGCCTTCATGCCACCGAGCACGGTGTAGAGCGTGGTCAGCCCACCCATGAGCAGCAGGCATCCGCCCAGCGAGAGTCCCATGACCTGTGACATGACCAAGGCGGCCGCGAACAGCGCGACCGCGAGGTGGCTTCCCCGCGTCAGCAGAAACAACGCCGAGGCCATCGTTCGCACCCCGCGACCAAATCGCTGCTCCAGGTACTCATAAACCGTGAAGGCCTTCCGCCGGGCCAGGAACGGCACGAAGACCACGCTGACAAACACTGCCGCCAATGGGAGGGTGAAGGTGCCGATGAGGAGTTGAAGGTCGTTCGTGAAGACGAGGGCCGCGCAGCCGAGGTAGCTGACCGCCGTGATGTCCGAGCTGATGATGGAAATGGCCGCCGCCCACCACGGTGCGGAACGCTCGGCCATGTAGTAGCCCTCGGCACTCCGCTGACCGCGGGCGAACCACAGCCCGACGGCCAGGCTCGCCGCCACGTAGAGGATCAGGATCGTGTAGTGGGTGAACGAAAAGTCGGCCTGCATGGAGAGTGAGGTGAGTTCAGTCAACGCTACGTCGGCTCAATGGCGACCCATCCTGTCGTCCTCCGGATTCGTGTCCATTCGTGTCGATTCGTGTTCCAACGGCTTGGGTCAGGACTGAACAGCAACCGCTACTTCCCCGCGATCCAGTCGAGATCGATCCGACGCATGCGCAGGCGATTCAGGCCGCCCACCTTTTGGTCACCCGCGCAGTAGGCCATCAGCACGGCGCCCTCCACGAAATGCACCGCGGTGTAGCAATACCAGCCATCGGGCTCGCCCTCGAGCAGTCGGCGCTTGGGCCAGGTCAGGCCGCCATCAGTCGACAATCCCACCACCAGCGGCGTCCGGCGGTTGGCCATGCGGCGTTGCAGCGCGGGATCGGTGACCGTGAGAGTCGGAACCGGAAAGGCTCCGCTCGTGTCGTTCCAGACCGCCAGGAGCGTGGCGGAACCGGGCAGACGCTTGATCGCGGCGCATGAGGTCGGGGACTTGAGCTCGGAGGGCGCCGCTGGCGTCCACGACTCGGCGCGGTCGCGCGACCGCGCCATAAACTGCGACCCTTCGTCGGTGCGGAACCAGCCGAGGAGTGAACCGTCCGCCAGTTCGACCACGCCCGACTCCTGCAATCCTTCGCGCGACTTTGGATTGGGCGCGGCGAGCCACTGCGGAGCCTCTTTCCAGGTGGCCCCGTTGTCGTCGGAGACAAACCACATCGTGATCGCCCGGAAATCGAGCGAGTCATAGGTGCTCTCGTCCGTATCCTTCAAGCGGTACGAACCGATTGGTAAAACAATGCGTCCGCCCTTGAGCTGGATGGCACGGTCATTGTTCAATTCGAAATAACCCGGCGCCTTGATCACCGTCTGCGGCGCGCTCCAGGTTTCGCCCTCGTCATCGCTGAACTGCGCCATCGGATGTCCCTCGATCCGGCTCCGCTTCTTGATGTAGAACAGCCCGATTCGGCCATTCTGCAGCCGCAGGAACGAGACGCTCATGACATTGGCACTGCCGACGTTCTCGACCAAGACCCGCGGTTTCGGACTCCAGGTCCGGCCCGCGTCATCGGACGTGATCACCACCACCCGGGCGGCACTCTCGTCGCGGTCGCCCCCATAAAACTGGGTGTAGGCATAGAGAACCCGCCCCGATTTGAGGGTGACGAACGAGCCCTCCGAATTCCGCGGATACTCCTTGGTCGGCTGCAGTTCAAGAACGACGGTGTTGGCAGCTGTCTGGGAGGCAGCCTGGGCAACCGGAAGCATCACGGCCAAAGCGAGCGCCAGCGCTCGCGCCACGGACGAGAGAGTGCCAGAGGTCAGGGGGGACATGCCTGGCATTACGTTCCGGCGTCCGACCCGACTCAACGCCGCCCACGCTGTCTGATTCTTGGACAGGATGCGGAGGAGCCGAAGATTCAAATCCTGACTTGCCGCTTCTGGATAGGATGCCGAGCGCGTTGCCGGCTCGACTCCCTCCTTCGATCATGCACTTCCTGCTCCTACCCCCGTCACCGGAGCTCTCGGGTTCAGTAGCGTTTCTTGAGCGAAACCGTGTATTCGGCCATCCGCATGCTCACCCAAGGGCTCGCGTAAAAGGTGCCTGGCGCCGAACCGTCGAAGGCCGGTTGGGTGTTGAAGACGTTCTTCACACCCAGCTGTACGTCAACGCCGTCGAGCGCGCGTTCATACCAGCTTGAGCCCCGACTGGCGCTGGGAACGCGGTAACTCACAAAGAGATCGTGCGTGATCTGACTCCCGACGGTGGGACCTCCGTTGTTCAGGACATTGGTCGTGGCAGCCACGATCGGGGGCCCGTAAATGCGATAGCTGCCGTAGTAGAGGCTGGTCCAGCCCGCAACCCAACGGCGATGCTCCCAGGTCAGCGAGGCGTTGCCGCGGAAATGCAGCGGATAATTGGCCGAAGAGTAGTTGCTGTACTCCACCAAAGGCGCATCGAGCGTCAGCTGTTGCTGATAGTGCGGCTGCCAGGTCGCAAGTGCACCTAGCGTGACTGATCCCCGCTGCGCACTGTCCCAGCGGTAATCGGCCGTCACGTCGTACGTCTCAACCTTCGTCTTGTAGAGATTGAGCGCGGTGGTGTTGACGAGGGTGATCGGTCCGACGCCGGAGGGATCGGTGGCCAAGGGCGTGCCACGGGTCACGCGGGTCGGGAAATAGCGTTCGTTGTTGACGATGGCCTGGGCGCCGAGCGAACCGATGTTGTTATCCTTCTCGATCTGGGTGTAGTCCACCGCCAGACGCAGCTGTTTGAGAAAGCGTGGGGTGATGACGATGCCCGCAGACTGGCTCTGGGACGACTCAGGATCGATATCTGGATTGCCGCCGCCAATGGTCATCGTCGCCGTACTCGCATTGCTCCGCCGGGGATCCAGCACCGTGGTGGTTCGGGTGCTCGGCAAACCCGGCAGAAGTTGCGAATAGGTCGGAGCGCCGAAGGCACTTGCCGTGCTGGCACGGAGCATGACGTCCGGAATCGGGTTGTAGACGAAACCGAAGGTCGGATTGGTCGAGTCATACTTGGCGAGACCATGGGTCGTGGCAAACGGAACCGCGTTCGGCACTCCTCCTGAAAGGAGCTGGTAACTGAGGCTGTTGCTGGCGGCCAAGCGGGTGGTTTTGACCCCAAACCACTCCTTGCGCACCGCCGCCTGCAGCTCAAGCCGGTGCACACCCGGCAATTTCCGCCGTCCTCCGAATAGCGGCATGGTCAACTCGCTGTAAACAGCTGTGATGCTCTGGGACTGGCCGATGGAATAGCTGTGGCTCCTCGCTTCGGGCACGACCGAGTTGGTGCCATTGTAACTCCCGATCGTCCCCTCCTTGCGCCGCTCGGCCGCACCACTCAACGTCAGCGGTCCGCCCGGCAGCGACCAGACTGGACCACTCCAGCGCAACGTGGCCATATTCGTGG
>JAEUGZ010000544.1 GCA_016794725.1 Opitutaceae bacterium
CGTGGGACGTGACCGGGAGCATTCCCAGAACCAGTCCCATGACCGCAACCTCGCGCCAGAGGTGCTTGAGTCGCATGCGCATCGGTTCCATGGGGTCGCGTCGGCTCAGAATTCGATCGTGGTGGTGAGACTCACGTTGAAGGGATCACCGTAGGCATGGAGTTTGCGGATCGAGCCATCCTGAAGCTTCACCGCACCCATGGTGAGATACTCGGTTTCGAGTAGATTCTTCAAATTCAGGCGGAAAACGACGGGGCGATCCAGAACCTTGCGACGATAAGAGGCCGTGCTGTGCAGATTGAACTGCCGCCCGCCTCGGATCTCCTGTCCGTCGACGTAGTTCAGAACATAGTCTCCCACATAGGATCCGTTCAGCCCCACACTGAAATCGCTGAACCGGCTTTCGCGTGGAAAGCGATAGCTGGTGGCGAAGTTGAAGGAGAATGGCGCCGCGTAGCGCGCGGAGACTTCCCGGCCATCGGCGCCGTATTGCGCCACGAGACTCTGCGCGGCGGCGATGTAGCCGGGATTCTCGCCGCCCCGGGCAATCGCCTCGGCCAGCAATTCCTTGAAACGCGGCATGGAATTGTCCTGCGTGACCTTTTTGTAAGCGCCGGCCAAGCGCACATTCCAGCCACGGCCCGGGTAAAAGATCAGGGTGGCCTCGACTCCCTTGGAGAACTGCATCCGCTGCTCACGGCGCCCATCCACCACGACGTAGGCGGGGTCGCTGGGGCTTCGGCCCGCGGGATTGAAAAGCTCCTCCATCTGGTCCTCCGTGATGCCGGTCTGTTCGTACTGGAAATCGACGTTGCTGCGCTCCAGGTCGTACCAGGCGAGATTGACCACCATCTTCCGGTTGAAGAAGTCCGACTTCAGTCCGAACTCGAGCGTTTCCCCGTGCTGTTGACCGATGGCACGACCGGAAAAGTCGACCGCCCCGCCATTGGAAGCTCGAAAGGAGGTCGAGTAGACCCCGTAGAGACTGATGTTCGAGTTCAGTTTGTAGACGAGCCCACTCGTATGGGTCGTCTCTTCAATGTCGGCCAGGGTGTCCTGCGGCGTGTACCGCTCGGGCGTTTCGTCGTAGGTTGTGATTGGCACACGCTCACCGCGCGGAGTGCGATTCGCGTTGAGCCAGGGGCCGGACTCCATCGCGTTCCCGGTGTCGAGCCGGCCCCCGATGATGGACTGGAGCCGGCCGTTGAAGTATTTCCCATTGGCCGATGCGGAATAGGCCCGGGCCCAGCCTGCTTCGCCGCGACCGGAGTCGAGAAACAGGATCCGGCGAAAGTTTGCGGTCTCGGGCAGGTTGGCCCTCCGTCCAAGCAGGGCCGGATCATAGGCTCCGGGGTCGTCGATGTAGACCCGGTAGTAGATCCGCGACGCATTGCCATTGAGCGCCCCGGTCGTGGCCAGGTCGTTCTTCTCGTGGTAGAGATCGGTGATGAAGTCCGATTCACGGAGCTCAGCCGACCCAATCAGCATCTGGGAGAAGGCCGAATGGGGGGCAAGGTGGTAGGTCACCATGCCCCTGAGGGTCATCTGCTCCTGTTCCACGTAGCGGTCCGTCAGGGTGAAATTAATGTGACGACGTCCGTTGACGTCGGTGCGCACAAGATAGTTTCCCCGCATTTGCACCTCGTCCCACTTGGCCTGCTGGTGATTCAGACTGAGTTCAACGTTCACGTCCTTGATGCGTTGTTCGAGGTACACGGAGTAGGTGCGGAACTTCCGGTTGCTAGTCTGATCGGATCCAAACCAGTTGTAGTGTCGCGGGAAACCCGCCGGGTCGTTCTCCAGCAAGCTGAGGGTTTCCCCCGCCGGAGCGTTCTGACGGTCGATGGCCGGAAGGGTGGAATTGCGCACCACCGTATTGTTCGGGAGCACGACCCACTGGTTGTTGAAGCCGAGGCCCGGCTCACGGCGCTCCTGGATGGTTTGCCGATTGGTGCCCCAAGTGCGGTCGTACGTGCCAGCCTCCATTTCCCCGCGGATCACGGTGTTCTTGAAGGGCCGGTAGGTCACCGCGCCGTGAACACCTTCAAATCCGAAATGGTTGAAATCAAAGTCCCGCTCCGAATAGCTCTTGGTCGCGTTGAACCGCACAGCGACCTTCGACCCCCACGACTGGTTGTAGTCGAGATTAAGACGATACGAGGAAAAGGAGCCGACCTGCAGGAGCGCATTGCCAAACGAGCGTCCGATCGCGGCCCGCTTGGTGTAGATATTGCCCTGGCCGCCAGGCTCCACGTCTCCAAAGAGCAGCGAGTTGGATCCGCGCCCAAAATCCATGCGTTCGACATTGTAGGTGTCGGAAGGCACGAACCATGTGAACAGGTTTCTCGTAGGGCCCGACTCGTTGGCGATTCCGCGAAAGGCATACCGGTTGGAATCGGGGGCGGGATCGGTGGCCGAGGCCGGCGAACCCGAGCCCACCCCGCTGTTCTCCGACGAGACGGACGCATTCGCAATCCACTCGGCAGCGGAAAAAGCATCGAAGGCCCCTACATCGAGCAGAAACTCCTTGGTCAGCGCATCGATCGAAACCGGCACATCCTTCAAGTCCTGATTGGTGCGGGTCGAGAGCAGCGTGGTGCCGGCAAGCCAGCCGTCGTCGGAGTTCGTGTTGACGTGGAAAGGGGACAACTCGACGGGCTCCGGAGGGGGAGTCTGACCGGCAAGCCAGCAAGGCAGAACGACCAGAGCCGCGCACAAGCAGGCGGCAACTTCGATTCGGTTACACATGGGTAGTTTGGGGGGAAAGGTTGAGACGGACGGCGCGCCCGCGGTGGGGCGCGAAGTCCATGCGGCCGGTTCGAAACGGGCCTTGGATTGTCAAGGATGCGCGGAGCTGTACTGCCGGAAGAGGTTCTCGATGCCCACGCTCTCGGGCCTGCCTTGGAAAAAGATGAAACGGTAGCGCAGGGTCAGGCTGGCCCCCGGTTCAAGTGTGCGGTCGCCGATGCCGGGAGGATGATTCTGCTCCTTTTCGAAGTCTCTTTTTCCAAAGGGATTGGCCGCGAACAATCCATAGTCCCGCGCCATCCACCAGGTGGGATGGCTCAGGTTCCCCGGATGGTCGAGCAGGGCGACTCCGTAAGTAGATCCCCGATACTCCGCATAATACACGCACCAGGGGGCACGCTTTCCCCAGGCGTCAGCATCACGATCACCCCGGGCGGTCTCGATGTGACCAACGCCCGCGACCATCTGCTTCCGGATGCGGTGCGGCATGGTCATCCACTGGGCGATGCGGATGGCCATCGTTCCGTCCTTGTTGTCGCCCAGCGTGAGCGGCCTGTCGGGAGGCGCCTCAAGGGTGACGTCGAAGTCGAGCAGGCGGAGGCCATCCTGTTCTCGAAAGCGCAGGGTGCGGCTGTCCGTGGCGACAATTTCGCCGCTCGGGGCCCTCCAGCTGTTTCGCGTGCGCAACACCCCCGCTTCGCCGCTCTTCATCTCCAGAATCGTGTCATGGACAATCTGGCCCTTCGGATAGGCAGTTCCCGAGGCGCCCTCGTTCCAGAAGTCGATCTTGTTCACGTCAGCGTGGGCGAACATCAACGCTCGATGATGGGGATGATCCTGATCCTCTCCCGCCGTCGTCTTCATGGGGTAGTCGCGCACCAGAGAGGTCCCATCGGCCGCCAGGATGGGATAGCAGTAGGGGCGGGTGGCACCGGTGAAGATGTATTCGGTGAACAAGGTTCCGCCCATCTCCACCCGAACGCGGTCCGCGAGCCGCGACAGCACAACGGACGTGCTACCGTCCACCTGGGAAGACGCCACCAGGGTGACCAGAGCCGGCAGGATCCAGACCACAGCGCCCCGCGGGGTCATGCCACGGCGAGAAGGGAGTTCGGCATGCTTCGTCATGCTGGTGGATGTCGGTCGAGAAACAAATTTCTGTTACGAGAATACGATGCGACGGACGGATTTCTTTTCTTGCCCGCTTCGTCCTTGTCGGGGGACAAAGTCCCCGCACCGTTCATCCGACCGCGTGTCACCCAGCCTATCCCCGATGTATCGACCGCTCCTCCTTTGCGCCTTGATTCAGGTCTCGCTGTCCGCAGCCCCATTCCAACCCGAGGACTGGGCCGTGGAGCAAATGCCCGGCGGCACGGTCGAGTTTCAGCCGCATCATCTCGTGATTCGCGATGCGCGAGGATGCACGGTCTGGCTTCGTCAAAAACTGACCGCGCCCGTCGTCATCCATTTCACGGCGACCATGGTCGGGGGCGATCGGGCCACGGATCGCATCTCGGATCTGAACTGCTTCTGGATGGCCAATGATTCGCGCGGACCGGGAGCGCCGTTTCTTCCGCCGTGGCGGCGGTCCGGGAAGTTTGCGGACTATGACTCGCTGTTCACCTACTACGTCGGTTACGCGGCGAACAACAATTCAACGACCCGATTCCGGCGCTACGATGGCACCGCGGAACGTCCACTCCTGCCCGAGCACGATCTCTCCGGACCGCAATTCAAACTGCGCAAGGACGTTCCGGTGAAGATCCGTCTGGTCGCGCGCGACGGGGTGGCCGAGTACTGGCGGGATGGGGAGCGGATCTTCACATTCCGCGATCCGGCCCCGCTCGCGTCCGGCTGGTTCGCTTTTCGGACTGTGCGCAGCCATATCCGGATCGAGCACTTCACCGTGGAATCGCCAGGGGAATCCGGTCACTAGATGGCAGGCAGCCCGAGGACGTCCGCCGCAACGGCCATCCTCGACCGCATCAGGTCAGGGGCAGCGACCGGCCTGGCATCGGGGGAAACTCCGGGCGTGTCCAGCCGGTGACAAGGTCCGCGATCATCACCGCCTTGCCGGTGGTGAAACTCTGATTGGCGGCAACGCCGACAAGAATGGAGGCGGCCCCGCCCCGTTCATCGCTCTTGCGGAGGAGCGGGTCGCTCTCCGCCTTTCCGCCAAACAGGTCGGCCATCATGACAGGATCGCCTCCGCCGTGCCCTCCACGCCCCTTCCTCGGTACAATGTCCTTCACCTGGCCCCGGAGCGAGATGATCCGGGTCTTTGTGTCCTCTTCAACGGCCGCTCCCTGATCGTCGGATTCGCGGGCCATGTGCTCCAGTCGTCCCTTGGTGCCATTGAACGCGACGATGCATCCCTCCCAGGCGTTGAAGGCGTTGAGTGAATAGGTAAGGAGCGCTCCAGTATCGTATTGAACCAACGCCGACATCGAGTCCTCAATATCGATCCTCCGTCCGAAGACGCACTGATCCCGGATGTAGCCGTCGTAGTGCTCGTTCTGCAGATAGAATTTTCGCAGGTTGGAGCTCTTCTCCAGATCGATGTGGAAACTGCAGGAGGCGGCATCGCGGCATCCGCGGCAACGGAGGTTGTCTCCGGACAAGCCCATGCGGCGCGCGGTCTCCGGGGTGTAGAACTGCCGCGTGCCCCGGCCCGTCACTGTCACCGGCACCGCCGACAGCCACCAGTTGACCAGATCGAAATGGTGGGTGGCCTTGTGCACAATGAGCCCGCCCGAATATCGCTTTTCGCCGTGCCAGCGTCGGAAGTAGTTCGCGCCATGGCGCGTGTCGAGCAGCCACTGGAAATCGACGGAAAGGATGTCACCGATCTCGCCCGTGCTCAGAAGTTCTTTCACCTGGGTGCGCATCGGTGTGTAGCGATAGTTGAACGCCACCGTGACATGACGGCGGTTTCGGGCGCACGCATCCAGGATGCGCTGGCACTTCTCCGCGGTGGTCGTCATGGGCTTCTCCGTGATGACGTCGCACCCCGCGTCCAGGGCGCGTACGATGTACTCGTCGTGGGTGCTGTCGACCGTGGTCACCACGACGCACTGGGTGTGTGTGGACCTGAGGTACGATTCGAGTTCCCGGGGTCCAAACCCCGCGGGCTCCTTGACGCCCCACTCGCGCGCCCGAGAGAGCGACAGCTGCACGCGACCGGGGTTGATGTCACACACCCCGACCAACTCAGCCGCATCGGCGTGCGTCCGCTGAATCGCCTCCTGGAAGAGCGATCCGCGCACGCCCGCGCCGATCAGGGTATAACGTTTCCGGGGCCGATCGGTGGCGGCGGACACGCTGGTGAAGGCGAGGCCCGCCGTCGCGGCGGCCGCTCCTTTAACGAAACTGCGACGAGTCAATACGGGGTGCGACATGGCTGGGTTCTGGGTTCAGTGCAGTGAAATGAATTCCTCGCTCTGCAGGAGCGCATGGACAAGGTGGACCCACGGTCCGGTCGGATCGGCTGGCTTCGAATCTCTCAGGCGGTGGAGGTAGTCGGCCGCGGTACGCATTTCCCCGGCGCTGGGCGGGCGAAAAAACAGGTGACGAAAACAATCCGCGATTCCCGTCTCCCTGGATTCCCGCGAGAGTTGGAGGGCGTCGACGACCCGCTCTGCGATCGTGCGCACAAACGGACTGTTCATGAAGAAGAGCGCCTGCTGCGGCGAGGTGGTCACCGGTCGACTTCCCGCAGCCACCTCCGGGGCGGGAAAGTCGAATTCGAGAAGGAGATCCGGTGGAGCCCTGCGATCAATCAAGGCGTAGACAGCCCGGCGCCCGGGGATAGCCTTTCCGAGTTCCGTCGTGGGCCGGCCTCCCAGCGTTCGGTCAAGTGCCCCAGCCACTTGAAGGAGCGTATCGTGGATCTCTTCCGCACGCAGGCGTCGGTGCGGATAGCGCCACCGGGCCTCGTTGCGCGGCTCGATGGCCAGCGACGACGGAGTCTGCCGGCTCGACTGCTGGAAGGTGGAGCTGAGGACGATCTGCCTGACAAGATCCTTGATTGACCAGCCAGAGTGGATCAGGCGGCGAGACAGATAGTCCAGAAGTTCGCCATCGGCCGGTGCTTCCGCCGCCTGACCAAAATCGTCGGGCGTCGCAACGAAACCGACGCCCCATAGGTGCTGCCAAACCCGGTTCACAATCACGCGGGCCGTGAGGGGATTGGCGGGATCGGTGATGGCGTTCGCGAGTTCGAGCCGGCCGCTTCCAAGGGTGAAGACCGGGCGTCGCTCGGGATCGGGTGACAGGATCCGCAGGAATCGGCGTGGAACCATGGGGCCGAGATGTTCAGGTTCTCCGCGGACAAGTACCGGATAGTCCCGAGATTCCGGTACGTCAGTCAGGGCGTGGGCGCGGATCGGAGCGCCAAGGTGCGTCGACTCCAGCGTTCCGATACGCTTGAAGAGTGCCCGCTGTCGAGCGCGCTCAGCCGCGGCAAATTCCCTGGCCTTTTCCGGAGACTTGGCACGGAGCGCCCGCAGCTGTTGATGAATCTCCGGGATCAGGTCCACCTCCTTTTGCAGCTCCGCGGCACGCGCGCGATAGTCCTCGGCCAGCTCGGGCTTCGCCGGAGGGCCCACCTCCGGCAGTTTCGGCGGTAGCTGCGTGTTGGCAAAAACTCCGAAGAGGGAGTAATAGTCCTCCGTGGGGATCGGATCGAACTTGTGATTGTGGCAGCGGGCGCAGGAAACGCCCAGACCAAGGAATGCCTTGGCGGTCGTATCAATCTGATCATCGATGATGTCACGTTGCCTCCCATCGAACTGGTTGCCCAGGGTAAGGAAACCGAGAGCGGGAAGGACGGTCGGCCGCTCCTCTTCACCTGCGACCAGGTCGGCCGCTAGCTGCTCGGTGACGAAACGGTCAAACGGTTTGTCGGCATTAAACGCCGCGACGACATAGTCGCGGTAGGTCCACGCAAAGGGGAAGCGGGCGTCATCCCGGTTGGACGGATCGCCCTTCGTGTCGGCGTAGCGCGCGACATCCAGCCACCAACGACCGAACTGCTCGCCGAAGTGCGGCGAAGCGAGAAGATCGTCGACCAACGATTCCCAGTTGACTCTTCCATCCTTCGAATGGCGCTCGATGATTGCCGGCTCCGGCAGGAGTCCGTGCAGAAGCAGGGCAAGTCGCCGCGCCAGCACCCACTCGTCCGCGGGCGGGTTGGGTGAAAGTCCCTTCGCCTCAAGCGAGGCGAGGACAAATCGATCGATGTCCGTTCTCACCCACCCTTCGTTCCTCACCTCTGGCGGCCGAGCGGTGGACAGCGGTAGAAAGGACCAATGTCTCCTGGGAGTCACCGGGGGCGTGCCGTCCGCGACCTTCGCCCCCAGGGCGATCCACCGTCGAAGGGCGTCAATTTCCTTCCGTTCCAGCGGCGACCCTTTGGGGGGCATTTTCAGGTCCGGGTCGGTCTGTTCGACGGCTTCGACCAGCAAACTGTGGTCCGGATTGCCCGCCACCAGGGAGGGTCCGCTATTTCCCCCTTCCAGCACACCGTTCGGAGACAGCAGGTTCAATCCGCCCTTGACCGGTCCGTCGCGGCCGCCATGGCATTCCCCGCACCGCCGCTCCAGGATGCCGCGAACGAGCACCCAGTCGGGATCCGACGCCACCGTCTGCGCGAGCACGTCCGCGCCGGAGGCGACCGCAAAGGCGAGCACGAGACCTGACCATCGCGCGATCATCGGCCGATCAGAATGTTCGGCAGCCCACGCATCACAGCAGCCCTTTCATGACATTGCCGGCCACGTCGGTCAGCCGGTAGTCGCGCCCATTGTGGCGATGCAGCAACCGGGTATGGTCGAGCCCCATGAGATGGAGCAGGGTAGCATGCAAGTCGTGCACGTGACACCGGTCGCGGACGGCTTCCCGGCCCAATTCATCGGTCTCACCTATGACCGTTCCTCCCCTGACCCCGCCTCCCGCCAGGACCACTGAAAATGCCTTCGCATTGTGGTCGCGACCGGGCGTCGCGGCATCACTTCTGTCCGTGGTCGGGGAGCGTCCGAACTCCCCTCCCCAGAGCACCAGAGTCGAATCAAGGAGTCCACGCTCCTTGAGGTCTGAAATGAGTGCGGCAAGCGGCTGGTCGATTTCCCCCGCGCTTTTGCGAATGCCGCCCTCGATGTCGCGGTGGTGATCCCAGCCACTGTGCCACACCTGGACCACGCGTACGCCTCGCTCCACCAAACGGCGTGCCGTCAGAAGTTTGCGCCCCTCGACGGTTCTGCCATAGCGAGAGAGCGTTGCCTCCTTTTCTTTCGAAAGATCGAAGGCGTCCAATCCCTCGACCTGCATGCGAAAGGCCGTTTCATAGTTCCTGATCCTGGCCTCGACCGCCTGCTGGTCGTTCAGCCGGGTGGCAAACATGCGGTTGAGACTCGCCACCAGATCGAGTTGGGCCCGCTGCTCACCGGCGGAGCCGGAACCGCGCGTGATGTTACGGATGATGTGATCCGCCCGCTCCTCATCGGCATTGACGGACATCCCTTGAAAGGCACCGGGGAGGAATGCGCCGCTGTAGTTGCTCACGCCGCCCAGCGGAGGACGAGGACCGCGAAGCACGATAAAGCCGGGAAGGTTCTCATTTTCGCTGCCAAGGCCATAGAGCAGCCAAGAGCCCAAACTGGGCTTCCCCGGGCGGGCCGAACCGGTGTTCATGAAAACCGTGGCGACCTCATGGGCGGGAATGTCCGTCCACATCGAACGCACGACGGCGAGGTCGTCCGCGAGCGCACCGGTTCGACAGAAGGCCTCACTGACCTCGAGACCGGTCCTCCCCATCCGGGTGAAGCCGAACGCCGAGCCGAGCGCCACACCGCCTCCGGGCAAGGCCTCTCCATTCCGGGCGCGCAACATCGGCTTTGGATCCCAGGTATCCACCTGGGAGGGCGCTCCCTGGGCAAAGATGTGGATCAGCGCCCGAGCCCGTCCGAGTCGCCCCGCATCGCCGGCCCGCACGGTCGGCAGGGTCGCGGATCCCTTCGCCTCCAATGCGGCAAAGCCGAGCGCCCCGAGGCCGAATCCGGCGCGTCCGAGGAACTCGCGGCGGGTGAGAAAAACATCCTCCAGACGGCGGGAGACACCGGGACAGGCCGCGTGGGGGTCGGGTTCAGGCGGGTTCATGGACGAGGCAGGGCAAGCTGCGTTCATAGGTATCGCATGGAGTCACCTCCAATGCGGGTAATCCGCACAGGGTCACGGAGTCGATCCGAACGCATCCCGTGGGACCTGGATCTCGCGTACCCAGATGCGTCGGAAGGCAACCGGATTCTTGTGATTTTGCAGCACAATGGGCAGGCGATCGGCATGCGGTTCGTAAACCGGGAGGCCCTTGTTCACGGTTGTCCCCCGGATCGCGAAGTCGTGTTGAACGAGGACGCCATTGTGCAGGACGGTGATGCGTGCGGGCGAGAGCAGCTTGCCGTCGGGAGCAAAGCGGGGCGCAAGGAAAAGGATGTCGAGCGACTGCCAGAGGCCCGGAGGTCGCGCAGCGTTCACCAAAGGCGGGGCTTGTTTGTACACGGCGCCAGCCTGGCCGTTCACATAAGTGGAATTCTGATACGAATCGAGGATCTGCAGTTCGTAGAGCCCCATCAGGAACACGCCACTGTTTCCTCGCTGCTGACCCGATCCGGAGGCCGGCGACGGTGTCCGAAACTCCAGGTGCAGCTGGATGTCACGAAACTCCCGTCGCGTTCTCAGATGCGAACCCGCCGGATTCACAACGAGGGCGCCGTCGATCACGGTCCAGGGCGGCGAGTCGGGCCGCACCGGGACCCATTCCGAAGGATCCTTTCCGTCGAAGAGAACCAGAGCGTCGGCGGGAAATCCGCCTTCGGGGCAAGAAACCACCGGAGGCACCGGCTCATGCTGTTCCGTCTCCTCCTTGGTCCACTCCTTCGCAAGGAGGGATGAGACCAGGGCGGCGGAGACGAGCGCGCATCGGAGTGGAAAGAGGGTGAGCATGATTCAATCCTTTGATTTTCCTCTGGCGAGGGAGGTGAACGGAGGCCGATCAAAGGCACTGGGCGTCGCGATCACCCGGGGGTCTCCAGCGTCGCGCAGGTGCGCCAGAAGCCGCTTCTCCATGCCGGCACGGACGTCGGCATAGGCGGGCTCCTGCGCCACGTTGCGGGTTTGATCTGAATCTTGGCGAAGATCGTAGAGTTCCTCCAAGGGTCGTCGACCGAAGGTGGCTTCATAGAAGGGTCGGCCAAAGAAATCCTCCCGGTGCTGGATGAGCCAGACCTTGGTCGGACCGGCGTCCATATCCATAAATCCAATGCGATTGTTGCGGGCCACCTCACCGCTGCTCAGCGCCGCCGGACTCAATGCGGAAACGGGATCTCCCATGGGGGCCCGATCCGGCTCAAAGTTGCGGATATAAAGAAAATCGCCGGTCCGCAGCGCGCGCATCGGATAGGGAAGCGCTCCTTCCCGCGCGACGTCGACATGGCGCTCACGGCCGACGATCACCCAGGTGCGGGTTTCGTCCACCTGCCCCTGTCGGGACGACGTCAGCAGGGACAGCAACGAGCGCCCGTACAGACCGGTCGGCACGGGCACCCGCGCGAGGTCGAGGAAGGTGGGCGCAAGGTCGGGCAGGCTGACGAAGTCATCGACTACGCGTCCCTTCGTGCCTCCGGGCACTCTGACCGCGAGCGTGACTGCGGTGCCGAAGTCATACAGATTGCATTTCCCCTGGGGAAACCCGGGGATTCCGTGGTCGCCGCTGACGACGATCAGCGTGCGCTCCAACTCACCGGTTTGCTCCAGACGCTCCAGAAGTGTGCCGACATAAGCATCGACCGCTTGCACCTCTCCGAGGTAATCGGCCACGTCTTCGCGGACCTCAGGAACATCCGGCAGGAAAGCCGGCAGTTTTCCTTTCAACTGCTCGGGATCGAGGTTCCACAGCTGCTGGCCGGAGCCCTTCACCCAGGGGCGATGGGTGGTGGTCACCCCCAGAAAGTAGAGCCACGGTTTCCCATCCGGCCGATCACGGAGAAAATCGTCGAAGTTACCCCGGATCTGCGACAGCACGGCAGCGCGGGCGCCATCGGCAGTCTCGCCCTTGGCGAGGCGCTGGCGCATGCTTTCGGAGAAGTGATTGGGTTCCTTTCCAGCCCGTTCGTAGGCGTACTGCTGACCGCCGAACGGCGCATCGGCCGGAGTTCCTGGTCCCCATACTTTGTAACTCTTGCCAATGTGATAACCGGCGTCACGGAGCAGCAGCGGAAAACTCGGTATGGAGGGATCCCAGACGGCGCCACGGAGAATCGCTCCCAGTCCGGTGTTGAAGAAGTAGCGCCCGGAAAGCAGCGCGCTTCGCGACGGTGTGCAGGAGGGTGAATTGGCAAACGCATTCCGGAATAGCGTCCCCTCGCGCGCAATGCGGTCGATGTGCGGGGTCTGGACCACGGCATTCAGCCCCGGGCGTCCGTCGATCTTCGCATAGGCTCCGGCATAGCGCCCCAGGTCGTCGGCAAAGACAAAGAGGATGTTCCAACGCGCTCCGGCGGTCCCGGTCTCGGCCCCTCGGACGGTCAGTGTGGTCAGGGCCAGCGCCACCAATAGATTCAGGATGCGAGTCATGAGTCGGTCGTATGGGGGAAGTCGGATCAGGCACGCGATTCTGTTACAGAAATCTCACCATCCACCGATTCGTCCACCGCGACAGGTCGATGGCGCGATCGGACGCAAATTTGCGTAGGCAGGGAATATCCGCGTAACAGATTGTCCCGGTTCGCCCGACATCCAGCACGAGACTTCCATGGGTTCGGCAGCACGCGGATCCGCGGCCGGTCTCCCGTCAGACGGCCTCCGCCCGCGACCCACGCAAACGGAGGCAACCCGGCGCGCTCCCCTCCCCCGCAAACCTCCCATGAAGTTCACCCGTCGGCGATTTCTCAAAGCCTCCCTCATTGGTGCCAGCGCCGCGCCCCGCATCCTGGCCGCAACCGGGTCGCCCGCGCTCGTCAACGGCGAAATCCAGGTGGCGGTGGTCGGTCTGCATCAGCAGGGCAAGGGTCACATGCGAACCTACCTCAAAATGCCCGGCACCCGTCTGGTTGCGCTTTGTGATGTCGACAGCACGATCCTCGCGGAACGTGCCGAGGAGTGCGCGAAGGCGGGGTTCAAGGTGGCGACCTACCGCGACTACCGAAAACTTCTCGAGGACAAGTCAATCGACGCCGTCGTCATCGCCACGCCCAATCACCAGCACGCCTTGCAGACCATCTGGGCCCTGCAGGCAGGCAAGGATGTCTACTGCGAGAAGCCGCTCTCGCACAACGTGTGGGAGGGTCGTCAGGTGCTGGCCGCGGAACGGGCACATTCCAAAAACGTGGTTTTCTCCGGCACCCAAAACCGATCCTCCGAGGACATTCAGGAGGCGATCGCCCACGTACGCTCGGGTGCGCTCGGGAAAGTGCTGTGGGCCCGCGGCCTTTGCTACAAACTCCGCGAATCGATCGGACATTTCTCCGCCGCGCACCCGGTCCCGGCGACGATCGACTACGACCTCTGGACGGGGCCGGCGGACCTCGTGCCTCCGCACCGGAACTCTCCCCGCTACGGTCCCGTCCACTATGACTGGCACTGGTTCTGGAACTATGGTGGGGGTGACATCACCAATCAGGGTATTCATCAGGTTGATGTTGCCCGCTGGTTCCTGGGTGAGTCGGCCCTGCCGCCGTCGGTGATGAGTTTTGGCGGCCGTTATGGGCTTCAGGATGATGCCGAGACGCCCAACACCCTCGTCTCGGTCTTCAACTATGAACGCGCTCCGCTCATCTTCGAGGTGCGCGGCCTGCCTCAGAAGTCGGGTTTGCGGGCGGTGGACGCCTACCGCGGGACCCGTATTGGCGTGGTGGTTCACTGTGAACATGGCTACCTGACCGTCAGTGAGTCCGGTACGGTTGTCGCCTATGACCACGATCATCGAAAACAGAACCAATGGTCGAAGAACACCCTCGGCCGTCACCGCGCCAACTTCGTGCGCGCCCTCCAGTCGCGCACGGTTTCCGAAGCGCGAGCCGAGGAGTGTCACCTCTCCTCCGCCCTTTGCCATGTCGCCAACATGTCCTACTGTCTGGGTCGTGAAGTCGCCAATTCCAGGCTGACTGAGGCGATCCGGGGCAGTGCGCTCACCCAGGAGACCCACGGTCGCGTCCTCGACCATCTCAAGGCGAACGCTGTCGATGTGGACCACGTCCCCTCGGTCATGGGCCCGCTGCTGAAGGTGGATCCCCAGGGGCTGCGCGTAAGCGGGGAGGACCGGGAGATCGATGCGGCGGCGAGTCGATCGCCACTCTTCAAGCGCCAGGGACGCGACGGTTTCCGCATTCCCGCGCTCACGGCGTGAACCGCCCCCGTTCTTCCTCCGAAACGCCCGCATCCGCGTCACCCTTACCATGTCGCCCTTCCCTTCCCAGACCCGCAGGCAGTTCCTCTCGGCCAGTGCATCGGCCGCTTCCCTCGCCGTCCTGTCGCCCTTCGTTTCCGCCAACTCCACCCAGGCGAATTCTCGCCTTCGCCTGGCGCAAATCGGGGTGGGAGGACGCGGCAAAGCGGCGCTCACCGCACTGCAGAACGAGCAGTATGTGGCGTTCTGCGATGTCGACGAACAGCGCGGACGGACCGAAACCATGCGCGGTGAACAAACACGTCCGATTCTGGAGAAGTTCGGCGATGCGCGGTGGTTCAAGGACTATCGGCAGCTGTTCGACCGCATGGCCGATCAGATTGACGGGGTCGTCGTATCCACGCCTGACCACAGTCACTTTCCTGCGGCGATGGCCGCGATTGCGGCCGGAAAACACGTTTATGTGGAGAAACCGCTCTGCCGGTGTGTCCAGGAGGTGCGTCGCCTGCAGGCCGCCGCCCGGGCGGCGGGGGTTGTCACGCAGATGGGAAACCAGGGACGCGCGGCGGAAGGTATCCGGCTGGCGCGCGAGTGGATCGCCGCCGGGTTGATTGGCGAGGTTCACACCGTGCACGCCTGGACCGATCGACCGCGCATGCCCTGGTTTCATCCGGCGCGCTTTGATCCGGATGTCCCGGAAACCGTCGAGACGCCACCCCCCACCCTTGACTGGGACCTTTGGCTCGGACCTTCCCCTCTGCGCCCCTATCGGTCGTCCATTGCACCGTCCCTCTGGCGCAGTTTCGTCGACTACGGCTGTGGATCGCTGGGTGACATGGGCTGCCACCAGCTGGATGCCGCCGTTTACGCGCTCGATCTGGCCGCCCCCGAGAGCATCGAGGCCGCTTCCAGCGAGGTTTTCCCGAAGACCTTTCCAGACTCCTCCACCATCGGCTGGAAATTCGCCGGCACAGCACACCGCGCGCCGGTCGAGGTGCGCTGGTTTGACGGAGCGCTGCGCCCGCCGCAGCCGGTGCCGGGCTTCAAGCACAACGAGGGCGGCGGCAGCCTGTTCTATGGGACCAAGGGCATGCTCTCGGTCGGGTCGCACAGCGCAACCGCGCGGCTCCTGCCCGAATCACGGATGCAGGAACTGGCCGGACAGCTTCCAGCGAAGTCCATCGCCCGCGTCCAGGGCGGACCGTTCGTCGAATGGGCCCGGGCCATTCGCGGCGGTCCGGCGTGTGGTTCCAACTTCGACTACGCGGCCAACCTGACGGAACTGGTGCTGCTCGGCGTCGTTGCCCTGAGGGCACGGGGATTCCTTCAGTGGGACAGTGCGGGCATGCGGTTTCCGAATCGTCCGGACGCCGACCGTTTTCTGCTGCCGGGTTACGAGTACCGACCGGGCTGGTCGATTTGACGCCATGGGCCCGGCAATGTGTCCACTCCGCGACCGAACCGCCCTGCCGGAGGCCGGCGCCGTCGTCCAAGCAACGTGATGCGGATCCTCAACCCAATGAAATCGATTCTTCGGTTAACGCTCCTGCTGATCCTGCCCTCCGGGTGGCTCGAGGCTACGCCAGGCCTCGCGGCGGACGCGACCCCGCCTTTGCGCGTGGTGCTGGCTGGTCTGCGACACGGGCACGTGTCGGGATTTCTTCGATCGCTCGATCCCCAAGTGATCGAATTGGTCGGGCTTTGGGAGGAACACGAACCCGTGTGGGAAAAGTTCCGTTCGCGTCCCCAACTCGTCGCAGTCCGCCGGTTTTCAACTCTGAGTGAAGCCATTGATCAGACAAAGCCGGAGGTTGTATGGGCGTTCTCTGATACTCGAACTCACCTTGATGTCGTGCGTGCCGCCGCGGTGCGCGGTGTGGACGTCATCGTCGAAAAGCCCCTCGCCATCTCCTGGCGGGACGCTGCGGAGATGAGCGCACTGGCGGGAAAGCACGGCACCCTCGTACTGACCAATTTCGAAACCAGCTGGTATCCGGTCTTCGCAGAAGCCAAAGCCGCACTCTCCGCCACGGGTCAGGTCGGGCGTCCCCGGCATCTCTACCTGCAGGCCGGGCACACCGGACCGGCCCGGCGTGGCACCTCCCCCGAGTTCCTCGAGTGGCTGCGCGATCCGGAACGGGCCGGGGGCGGCGCCCTGTTTGACTTCGGCTGCTATGGCGCGAACCTGGCGACCTGGTGGCTCGACAACCGTCCCCCCGAATCGGTGTCGGCCTCCCTTTCCCAATTCGATCCGGTCTCCTACCCTGACTGCGATGATCACGCCACGATTCATCTGGTCTACCCCGATCTGCAGGTCACGTGCGTCGGTTCCTGGCAGTGGCCCTACGCCCGAAAGGACGCCGCGCTGTACGGAGAACGCGGCTCGATGGTGACCGTGAACGACCGCCGCTATCGCGTCCGTTCGGATCAGGCGACGCAGGAAGAAGAACGGGAGGCCGTCGCGGAGCGACGCAACTCACACCGCTGGTACGCCGCCACCGTGCGCGCCGGTCACGATCCAGTGGAGGATCCCAGTTCGCTCGCGAACAACCTCATCGTCATGAAGATCCTCGAGGCCGCCCGCCGCTCGGCCGCGGAACGTCGAAGCGTCGCGCTCACGGAACTCATGGAGCGGTCTGGAGACGCCCGGATCGACCCCTAGCCGCGATCCGCGACCGGCCCGTCGCAATGGCGAGCCCGCCCTCGCACAAGGTCAAGACTTCCGGACGACTCCAAGTTCCTTGAGCAAGCTGGCCCGCAGACCGGCGACAACGCGGTCCGGATCCGCCCGCATCTCGCGCAGGACTTTCTCTGGCGCGGCGTGGTCCGGCGTGTATTTGGCGCCCCAGAGGCTGAGCTGGACGAGAACCGGGATGAGATCGATGCCTTTTTCGGTCAGGTAATACCGGTATCTCTTGCCATCCACTGGATGGTCGCAACGCACGGCGAGGCCGGCACACCGCAAACGATCAAGTCGCTCGGCCAGAATGTTCGTCGCGATGCGCTCGCCGCCCGCCAAAAACTGTCCGAACTCCCGGAATCCGCGAAATACCAGGTCCCGTACAATGAGCAGCGTCCAGCGGTCGCCCAGTAAATCGAGGGCGTTGGCAATGGGGCAGGAGGATCGACGGCAGTCCGAGCTCCGACGCGCGCTTTTCATGGCACTTCGCTAACATTCGACTTGCATAATGCAAGCCATCCCCGCACTCCATGACTTGCATAATACAAGTTGTTTATGCTCACCCCCTCCGCCCTGCTGGAACCCTTCGTCCGCTGCTTCGTCCTCCCCAAGGCTCAAGTGCGAAGGGAGCGGGACCTGCCCTCGGGTATCCGAAGAGTGCTGGCCCATTCCTTCATCTTGATCGGGCCGCCCGGAAAAAGCGGGATCGCGAACCGTACATCGAATCTCGCGGCCGGTTTCTCGCGCGAACCGCGGACGCCGTTTCCATCTTCGGCTCTCGGGTGCCGACGACATCCGCTTGATCCTCGACACCGCCGAGCGGACACCTCCTCGGGTGGCACGCCCGCACGGAGCCACGCCGAATGGTTGGTGGGCGGTGACGGACGCACCTGCCATCCACCCCTTTGATACGCTCCTTGCGGCTTGACCTAAACCCAGGGAATGAAACCAGCCGAACCAGATTCACGATGAAAACCAAATATGCGCTCGCCACCGCGATGTATGTCCTCCCCAGCATGCTCCGGGCCGGTCCGTGGCATCTCGTGTGGTTCAAGAAGGAGTATCACGACTTCGGCATTTACACCCGGGCGGATCCCATCATCCCGCTCGGACTGGCAACCATGGCGATCCAGGGTCTCGTGATGGCAGGGATTTATCCCCGCTGGTATCGGGGAGGCCGGCCCGCGCTCGAGGGTATCAGGTTCTCCCTGCTGATCGGCCTGTTTCTCTTCAGTGTCTCCACCGTGGCAACCATCGCCAAAGTCGAGGTGGTCGATCCTTGGCACTTTGTGGTCCTGTCGGGGGTGTTTCACACAATCCAGTTTACCGTCGCAGGTGCCGGTATCGGCCTCGTCTTTGGTCGCCTGGAGGTCAAAGCCGCCTGACAGCCACGTTCGATCGGTGATCGTTCGCCCCACCTGTCCCCGCTCGCGGGGGCGGTTGGGGCGACTTCCTGCTTTTCGGCTGGATCGTACCTTTGCGAGCACTGCCAACACGAAGCCGCAGCCCCCTGACCTCGTTTCGCGGCTTCGCGCCTCCGCGTGAGACCCTGCCGATCCGAGGCACGGCCGCAAGGGCCGGCCCTACCATGACTCCGAGCCGCTTTCGGCCTGGCTCTTCCTACGTTTGCGCTGCGGGGTCGGCGACCTCGCCGACAACGGCCTCTCTCTCTTCTCGGAGCGGTCTGGCGCCGACGCGCGACTAGCAGACGAAGGGATAATTGAATACGAACTTGCCCGAGCCTTCCGGCAGGAGGAATTTCACCTGCCGCACCGTGATCTTGCCGGTCGGCTGGATCAGCGACTCGAGTTTGGGCACCACCGCCGCGAGGGCGGCGGCGGGGTCGCCGACGCCTTCCGCGAGGTAACTCAGCTCGAAGTGGCCCGGCGTGGTTTCGTGCAACCGGTAGTGGAGGATGCCTTCGGCTCCGACAAAACACTGGTCGACGTCACGGGTTGTCACCCGCCGGCCGGCCGGCGTTTTCAGGGTGTCCTGCACCCGGCCGTGGAGGAGGTAGGTGTGTCCGCCGGACGCAGAGGGGCGGCGCTCGACCAGATCGCCGATGCGGTAGTTCAGCAAGGGCATGTAGTCGTTGGTGAGCGTCGATACGAGCAGCTCCCCGATGCCGCGGTCGTCGGTGTGGAGGACGTCGAGGTGCGCAATCTGCCGGCTGGCCACCATGCCGCCGGTCGCCTGTTCCATCATGAGGTGCCCGGTCTCGGTCGAGCCGTAAAGGTTGTAGACCGGCACGCCGAACACGCGCTCGAGGATCCGCTTATGCAGGACGCTCGTGTACTCGTAACTCGTGAGGATGAACCGCAGGCGCGGGAACTTCACCTGGCGGCGCTCACAGTGCAGCGCGAACACCACGGCGTAGACGGGATCGGTGTCGAAGAAAACCGGGTCCCATTCCAAGGCCTCGGCCACCATCTGGTCGAGGTCGTCGGTGCTGAGGAGAAACGGGAAACGCGACAGGCTGAGCACCCGCGTCTGGCCAAGGGTGCGGCGCTTGGCGGACGGCGTGCCGTTGTTGTAGGTGATGTCGCCGTTGCAGGCCGGGGAGGAAATCGTCACCCGGCGGGCGGCGGGATGCTCGGCCAGCACCTGCGCCACATGCGCATGGAGCGACAGGGCCCACGCTTCCTGGCGCGCCCACCACCCATGCGGGAGCAGCAGGTCGGCCCGGTTGTCGGTCGTGCCGGCGGTGTGTTCGATCTCGATCAACTTCCGGTCCACCAGCTCGTCGAGCGACTGGCCGGCGCGGAGAAAATTCCGCGGGAAATCCGTTTTGATGTCCTGCTTGGTGGTGAATGGGATGGCCCCCAGCAGCTCGGACCAGGTGGCGTGGGCGCCGGCTTGGACGGCGTCGCGGTAGAGCGGCACCTCGCGCACGTACTCACGCAGTTTTTCCTCGAGGCTGCGCAGGTCGGACAGCGAGGTGTCGGTCTCTCCGGCCACCGGGGCGGCAGAGCGCTTCTCCCGTTCGGCCGGCGCATGGGGTTTCGCCGGTCGGACCCCGGCACGGGGCGAGGCCGCCGTCCGTAGGTCGGCCACCACCTGCGGCAGGTGGCTGAGCACGTAGGCGACGTCCGCCTCCGAGGTGTCGTAATCGAGGCTGAAGCGGATCGTGCTGCGCGCTTCCACCGGCCCCAGCCCCAGGGCGGTGAGGACGTGGGACGGCGCGACCGAACCCGTCGTGCAGGCCGAACCACTCGAAGCACGGATGTGCAACGCATCCAGCTGCATCAGCAGGGCTTCCGCCTCCACCCCCGCAAACGCGATGCTCGTCGTGTTGGGGAGGCGGGGCTCCTTCGCACCATTGCGCGTGGTATGGGGAATTTGTCTCAGGATGCCCTCCTCGAGGGTGTCGCGCAGCGCGGCCAACGTACGCTGCGACTCCGCCGAGATCGCGCCCGCCAGCGCGGCGGCGCGGCCGAAGCCGACGATGTAGGGGACGTTCTCCGTCCCGCCGCGACGCCCGTCCTCCTGCTGGCCGCCGATGATCAGCCCGCGGAACGGCGTACCCTGGCGCACGTAGAGAAGACCGATGCCCTTCGGCCCGTGGAGCTTGTGGGCGGAGAGAGACAGCAGGTCGACGCCCAGGGCGTTGACGTCGATCTTGAGTTTGCCCGGCACCTGCACCGCGTCGGTGTGGATGAGGATCCCCCGCTGGCGGCACAGGGCGGCGAGCTGGGCGATGGGGAAAAGGACGCCGGTCTCGTTGTTCGCCCACATGATGGACACCAGCGCGGTGTCCGGCCGCAGGGCCCGTTCAAAGGTCGCGAGATCCAGCGAGCCATCCCGATTCACCGGCAGGTAGGTCACTTCGTAGCCCCGTTTCTCCAGGGCGGCGCAGCCGTTCTTGGTCGCAGAATGCTCGACCGCCGTCGTCACAATATGCCGCTTGGCCGGCTGGCTGTAGAGGGAGCTGGTCAGGGCGGTGTTGATGCTCTCGGTCCCGCAGCTCGTGAAGATGATTTCCCTCGCGTCGGCCCCGATCAGGGCGGCGACGGACTCCCGGGCCTGCTCGATCGGCTCCACCAGCTGTTTGCCAAACCGGTAGGGGCTCGACGGGTTGCCCCACCGCTCGGTGAGGTAGGGCAGCATGGCTTCCAGCACGTCAGGGGCGACCCCGGTGGTGGCATTGCTGTCGAAATAGTAGGTCTTGGGCTGGATCATGCGGGCCCGGAAGATGATCCCGGAACGCGAGAACTGTCAAATTCGGCGCCCACGCCCCTGGGAGCGTGGGACGCCCCCCCCGCCCGCGGGCCAATCCAGGGGGCCAATCCAACCCCCCTCCGGCCAACCCTCCCAACAATCAAGAACCAGGAGAATGCGTATTCAAGCCCCTCCCACGTCGTCCGTTGGAGGTGGGGTCGCCGACCCCGCGCGGATCGGCGTCGCGTGAAGAAGCCGGTCAACAGAGGCGGGACCGGTCGGTCCCGTCGCGGCCTTCCCGCGGCTGCGTAGGGGCGTCACATCAAGCGCGATCCAAGGTCGGTGTCTGTTGGAGGTGGGGTCGCCGACCCCGCGGGGATTGGCGTCGCGTGGAGAAACCGATCATCAGAGGCGGGACCGGTGGGTCCCGTCGCGGCCTCACCGAGGCCACCTCCAACGTAACGCAGGCATTTCCAGCGTCAGGCTCCTTCCGTTAACGCGCCTACGCGCCTGCGCGACCGCCTCCGACGGACAGGCTGTCGGATCTCGGTCGTTGACCTCGATGCGAACGGCTGCGGAGCGCCAAGGTCCGTGCGCCAAGTCGATCACGGGTCATTTCTCAACGCACGTGCCAGCCAACCCGGTGTAGGCTGCGGGCGCTCGACGACGGCACCGTTTTCGGTTCGCAGGACCAATCGATAGGGGTGTTCCTGCGACGAGTTGTCGAAGACACGCACCGTGGGAACGAACGCAAGGGCTGCCACCAGGTTCTTGAGCGACTGTTCGTAGCGCCTGGCCAGCCGGTCGGTCGGCACATCAGGTCCGCCCTGCATCACTCGAACCGCCACGCGTGCCTCGGAGAGGTCGGCACCGGAGATTCCGATGAAGTGAAGCTCCACGTGGTAATCCGCCGCGATCGCCTGGCGGAGGAAATCCAGCTTCGCTCCAAACGGGTCCGAGAACACCGTCTGGGTGATGAAGGACTCGCCGGCCACGAGCATCTCCTCGCGCACCCGATCGGCGTAGGTCGCCGCTTGCTCGACGGGGAGGTGCAGGCGCGCCACCAACTCGTCGGCGTTGATGAACGGAAGCCCAGAGGTGCTCAGGAACGTCCGGTAGTAGGTCGTTTTGCCGGCACCGTTCGGTCCGGCCAGCATGACGAGGCGCGGCACGAGACTAGGACACAGCCGTTGCCAGTCCGACCGCCTCCGCGCCCTGCACGACAAATTGCCGGTTCACGAACTTGCCGACGCGAGCGGTGCCGTCCGGCTGGCGCTCAACGATTAGGCCCGGATACTTGGGGTCCGTGCCATACGTGGGTGTTCCGTGTCGCTGGATCTCGGCCAACGCCAGCTTCCGCCCTTCATGCGTGTCGATGCGGGAGATGAGGGTGTCGAGATCCTCGACCTGCCCCATCTGCTTGATCGTGCGGATGCGGTCGTGTGAAAGAACGGATTCCGCCACGCGTCCGAGCTTCGCCCAGAACTCGACTTGGGCGGTCGGAGAACGCTCCATTAGGGCCGCCGACGAACGCGCGTCGTGGACCAGCTGGGCATCGAGGCGAAGGGGAATCGTTGCAGGCATACGGCATAGATCGTAGCAAAATGCTACAAGCTCAAGTGATTCGTTTGTAAGATGGGTAACTTCCTGGAGCCCATGCGGTACGCTGTTTTCCGGAGAGGACGGACGAAGGGGTCATGTCGTTGTACTGTTACCATCTGCGGCGACTTGCAGACGCGGGCGCGAAGGCGGCGGGTCGACCCAGCATTGTGGGTTCGGTCGACGGGGTGCGGATCCCCGTCACCCCGGCTGGCCCGATTCAAGATCGTAGAGCATGCGCCAAATGCGGTCCATCTCTCCGCGCTCCACGACCTGCAACGGCGTTGAGCCATCGAAAGCCGAGTTCGGTTGCTTCAGCCAACGGCCCACCTGGGCGGGCTCCATGACGCGGGAGAGGCCGTCCAGCAAACGGTCCATCTCCACGAGTGCCTTTTCCTGTTTGGCGGAGGGTGTTTCTCCCTGACTCCACTTGGTGACCGACCGGGGCGAAAAGCCCGTCAGGCGCACCAGCAGCGGCTGGGGCAGGTGAAACGTGTCCCGGTAATGCACGAGCAAACTAGAGTAGTCATGCGCTCCACGGTGACTGAAACGGAACGATCCAAGGACCCCGTTCTTGGCTATTACCTTCTTTGCTTTGGTCGTGGTCGCCATAATTATGCCTGCAATAAAACCTGCACTTTTGCGGGTGTCAAGCGCGGAGCCGGACGCCCAACCTCGCTAGTTTCTCTCCCTCGACCACCTTTATCCGGTCGTCGCGATGCGCTTGAGGAAAGACCACCACGTTTACACCACGAGCAATTGCGGCCGACCTGATCAGAAGGCCGCTTGCGCCCACTGCAGCCGCCGCACGGCCCAACGCTTGGGATGAACTCTCCCGGCCGGCTTGCATGAGCTTGCGCCAGTCCTCCGCCGCCAGCTCCTTCAGCGTCACCCCCAAAGACCGGCGGATTCCGGCCGCAGTCAGATCGATCACGCCGGTGAGTTGGGCGTCGATCGCCACCAGCAGCCGGGGGCCCTTGGTCTCAACACCGTAGTAGCGGTCGTTGGCTTTGCATTCCTCGAGCGCAGTCGTGTCCGTGGTGCTTCCATAGACCGCCGCCAGTCCCGGCTGATTCCAGCGCCCACCCCGCACCCGCGCTCCATCGCCGCTGAGAACATCCTTGGCCGAAGGGAAATCGATGGTCTGAAAGCGAAAGAAGGTCCCCGACCAGGGTGTGAGCCATTCGGAATGCGCTGCCATGATTACCTGAAACTCCGCGAACCGGGGATTGGGTTGGAGGCGGGCGGATTTCATGCAGGGCCGACGGAATTGGATTCGTTTTGCCGCGGAGAAAACCCGGTTGCGAGGCGGAAAGCCGGCTCGGCTCACCGTCGGCGAACACCCATCAAACGATGGGAGTGAATGCGTCTGCCTCCTCGATGATCGAAACTGAAAGGGTGCAAGTTCCTGGTCTAGAAATGGGGCCTGATCCTCTGGCCTGATCTCCACCGCGGCGCGCTATCCTCCAAAGCTCCCGGTAAGCTCAGGGAAGCGCCGAATCAGCCGACCGAAAAGGTTGAACTCCTAGGCCCAACGGTAAACAACCTCCACTGTATGCTCCGCTGCCTCACCCTGGGCCTGGCCCTGCTTCTGCCATGCCTGGCTCTCGCCGAGACCCGTGACCTCATCCTGGTCGCCGGTCAGTCCAATGCGGTCGGCTTCGACGCCTACGCGGAGGAGCTGCCCGCCGACGCCCGGGACGCGCAGACGCTGTTCTGGTGGCGCGTGGGCGATCCGCCCCCGGATGCGTTCGACGGCACGAGCGCACGCCAGTGGACCCACCTGCAGTTCCAGCCGCGCACCCCCGCGATGACCGGTGAAATCGCCAAGCAGACCGGCCGCCAATACGGCAACTTCAACCCGAAGACCAAGGGAGGGTTCGGGCCGGAGATCGGGCTGGTGCGCACGCTCGCCGCGAGGGAATCGCGTCCGCTGGCCGTAATCAAAACGGCGTTCAGCGGAACGTCCGTCGCCGGCGACTGGAATGTCGACCAGCCCGGCTCGGCCGACGCCTGTTACCGCGCGATGATCGACGAAGCCAAGGCCGCGCTCGCCGCCGCCCAAGCCAAAGGCATCACGCTTCGCCCACGCGCATTCGTCTGGGTCCAAGGCGAGAGCGACGCCAATACCAAGGACGCCCCCGCCTACGCCGCGAACCTCACCCAGATGCTCAAGCGCCTGCGCGCCGACCTCGCCGCGCCCGAACTGATCGTGCTACTCGGCGTCAACACCCGCTTCGGCAACGGCAAGAACCCGCACCTGCCGACGGTCATTGCCGCCCAGCAGCACGTCGCCGCCACCCTGCCCCGCGCCCGCTACGTCGACACCGCCGGCGCCGAGACCCTCCCGCCCTCCCACACCCACTTCACCGCCGCCGGCACCCTCGAAATCGGCCGCCGCTACGCGGAAGCCCTCCTCGAGCTCGAAGCCCGCCCAGCCCCTGCCAAGTAGTCATGCCTCCCTCCATCAAGCAAACGACTCGGAACGACCTCAAGATTTACGTCGAGCCTTCGGTTTGAAGCTGGCCCGGGCGTCATCCCTCAGCAGACGGGTTTGCTGGATCATTTCATTTTCCCAGTAAGCAATCATCGGCTCGGGCACGCCCGCCTGATTCGCAGAAGCCCGCCAGCCACCGAGGGTGGCCGCTTCTACCTGGTCATAGACGTCGCGGGCCATCCTCGGGGAGATACCGCCGATCCCAGCCAACCGGAGGAGGGAATCAAACGACTTCGGGATCGCCATTGAGCCGAGCCAAGCCAGTCCGATCAGTGTAGTGACGACGTTGGGCGTAAGGTCGAAAGCCGGTGCCAGCGCCCAATCACGGGTGCGGTCGTTGTAGCGGAAAGCATGGTTGCGACCGTGATCATCGCGATTGGTCGAGAGCAGGTTGAACACGGCCCGGCGGTAGCATTCCAACGCCCCGGGCGCCCCTCCCAGCCGCCGGCTCAGCCGCATGAAATCCTCATAGTCGATGGCGCCATCGGCGGGTTTGCGGTGCATCATGGCGCTCAGGGAATGCACGTGCCAGCGCCCGATCGAGCCATCGTCCTTCCGATAGCGATCAAACCGCTCCACCGCGAAGTGGCGTCTCTTGCCATCATGGACCAGGCAAGCCCGCGGCACATCGATGCCCGCTCCTCGCGCCATCAGCCAGAAGGCGAATTCCACGGCGCCTTCTGCCTCTTCGCCAGCCCGGGCGAGCTTCAACACACAGGTCGAGTAACCCGGAGGCGGCGGGCCACCGATCAAAACGTCGTGACACTCGACCTGTTCTGCGTCGAGGCGGAGATGAGCGGAAACTTTCGGCTGCGCTCCGCCCAACGGACTGCCGCCATGGGCCAAGGCCGCGCTGACTCGCTCCTCGGTCAACGGCACAGGTGAGGCCCGCAGCTTGTCCGCCGCCTTGGCCAACTCGGCCAGGACGGCGGGTGACGCGATCTCGTCGGCCCCCGCCCCCAGCACGGGCTCGAAGGTGATGGCTCCGGGGCCGCGCTGGCCGATCACCGCGAGCTTCCCGATGGGAGTGCGGATGTCGGGCATTTCCTGGTGGAGCATGCGGTTGCCCCAAGCGTCCGGTAGCGAGTCCACGATCAGCCCGGGCAAACCGCCGACAAAGGGAGTGTCACCCAGTCGAAACAGCCGCGGCCCCACGGCAAAGGTCGCGATGGGCAGGCTCAACGGCGAGAGATCATGTCCCGTCGCCAGAAAGGCCCGGTCGAATTCGAGCGCATACACCGCTTCCTCGGGGCGATACGCGAGCTGGCCCAGCGGTTGGCCGAGGAATGTGAGATGAAGGACGGTAGGCTCGGGCATGAGAGAGCCTCACGAATGACTGGGCGTCCGCACGCGTTGACGCGGACGACGCGTTTGGGTCGGTGCGAGAAAGGCTTCCATGCTCCTGGGCGCTGCCTCCCGATGCTTCAGTCCAGCGAGGAGCTGATCCGCCAGACCCAGCGTCACGAGAAGTTTCGCCAGTCCGAGAAAACCAATCTGACCCGTGCGCTCGAAACGCCGCAGCGTGGCGATGGACACCCCGCTCCGCGTCGCGAGATCCTCCTGCCGCCAGTTCAACGCCACCCGTTGAGCCCGCACCGAATCGGCGACCTCCCGGAGCACATCGGATTCGGTTTTAAGCGATAACATATGATCACTAAGACCGCTTGATCATCACTAAGCAATCATTTTTGATACTTAAACTGGCCCCGCCATCTTCGGCGAAACGAAGGGCCCTGGATGGCGCATGAGCCTTGCCCTCCCAACATCTTACCTCACCTCGTCCGCGCCAGCGCGTCAAATTCTCCACCGTGACCTGAAGCCGCCGGCTCTCACCTTCGACGAAGACCTCGAAGAGGTTGCGGAGGCGTGCCGCCAGATTCTTCGGTGGAGGGAATCCGGGTCTCAGCGGGATGGAAAGCTGCGGTGGCCTGCTGCATGAAAACCCGCACCGATGCCACCAACAACGGGCTGGCCAAGCCCCTCGACGTGGGGTCATCCACGTACGCGAGCAAACAGGCCGGTTTGGCCCGCCGGGGATTGTTTGGACCGAAAACGGCGGATTGAGTCGCAAAGTTAAACAGTAAGACCTGACCCTCTGGATTGCCTCTTTTAAAATGTTGTCCGGACCGTATCTCGAGCGCGCCGCAATTGCCGAACGGCAATTGAGAACGACGCATCGTCGAGACTTTCCGACTGAACATTCCACGGACCCGAAAATCCATCGACATAGATGATGCCACTACACCACGTCCCCGTGATGACGGCAAAACGTTCCAGATACTTCTCGAGAATGATATGCTTGATCTGCGACTGCTCACGACCGGCGTAATTGGGATCGAAGCAGTCGGACATAACTCACACTACCGTTAGTGAATCCAAAAGTTTGAGACGGGTCTCTGATGGAGGCACACGGTTCTCCACCACCACGGGAAACTCGTCGTACGTCTTTCCATCAAGCTCACGACCCGCGGCCGATTTTCGAACCCCGCCCCACTGTTTAAAAAAGAACGGCACACGTTGTGTTCGGCATTGTGCCCGGATCGACCGGACCCACTTGGCGTCGATGGGTCTCGCGCCGCGACCGCTTTCACCGCCCACGATCACCCAATGAATCCCTTCCAGATTAATCGCTCCTAAGTCCTCCAAAAGCGGCTCGATGGACAGGAAGGCAACCGCGGTGTTCGCCTCCCGCAGCTGGTCGATGCGTGGAAGCCCGTGAGATTTGTTCTCCACACTGACACCCCACCAGATATGCGAGGCGCTCGCCGCCTTCTTGAGTTTGGTCTGGAGCAACTGGCTCATCCGTTCCCCCCGCTTCGTAAGGACTTGGTACGTGTGCCAATTCGCGGCGAGCATGACGCGACACACCTGCTCCACATAACTATCCGGGACCTCGGGATGAAAAAGGTCGCTCATCGAGTTGACGAAGATCTTCCGAGGCGTTCCCCACCGGACGGGATCACCCAACTTCTCCGGCACCAAACGAAGGTCAAAACCGTGCTCGAACGGATGGCCCGGCGTCCCGCGGAATCGCTCCGCAAACGTCTCCGCATAACAATGTTTACACCCCGGGCTGATCTTCGTGCACCCCCGAACCGGATTCCAGGTAGCATCCGTCCATTCAATCTTGGAATTCGCGCTCATGGCGGGATTGTGTTCACTTGAACACCACGGTCAACTGCGTCCGTCGGGTCATATCTAAGGTCGAAACGCACTACGGAGGCCACGTCGACACAAAACGCAAAGTTTTTTCATTAAATCTGCTACGGTTTTAGGGGCGTGTAGCTGATCCTTCCCGATCCCGTCATCGCAGGAAACCGCCGTGGCCGGTGACTACGCTCCCCTAGCGCCTCCATCCCACCTTCCTGATACCGACCTAACCACTTGTGTGCGGTCTTCCGGCTGATCCCGAACTGCTCGCAAAGACTGCTGATCGTAAATCGATCCGTCTGCACCAAGCTCACAAACCGCATTTTTTCATCCATTTGGGTTACATTTATCCAGGGCATAGTTGCCCGAAAGTGTAACCCATCAGTCCGGAAAGACTGTTACCTATCTGTGCGTATCATACCGAGTTGGAAGCCAAAATTCATCTCATCTGCGCTGCCCATGTCGTCAAAATGGCGCGCGTCCTTCGTCCCAATGCGTTGGACGATTCCGGATTTCAAAAACGCACCACATTCCGAGGGATGCTAAGTGAGATCAGGAAATATTGGTAACGCCTTTCAGAAGTTCACACAGCGAAGGCGGAAAATCGAAATCTGAGCAATGCCATGCATCCTCAGCATACGACGTTGCCCTGATTTTGGGTCTCTCGCCGGGCCAATCCATCGGGCTCCTCGTAACGCCCGTGCACGCCCAGAAAGGATCCCTTCGGGTGATATTTTCCGTCGGAACCGAGAAACGATCCTTCCAGATGGTATTTCCCGTCCCGTCCGAGGAACGAGCCGGCGAAATGGTAGTTACCATCGCGACCGAGAAAGCACCCTTTGGGATGGTAGCGCCCATCGGAACCGCGAAAGGCTCCCGGCGGATGATACTTTCCGGCCGAACCTGGAAAATGGCCCGGAGGATGATGTGCGCCATCGCGCCCCAGAAACTGGCCGGCGGGATGATATCGACCATCCGATCGGAGTGATTCGCCACGACGATGGTATTTGCCGTCCCTGCCGAGAAACGAGCCAGCCGGATGATACGTTCCGTCGCGGCCCAAGAAAGACCCTTTCGGATGATACTTCCCATCAACGCCGAGGAAGGAACCGGCGGTGTGATATTGGCCATCTCTCCCGAGAAATTTGCTCACTAGTGAAGTAAGGTTGTTAGGCGGAAATTCCGTTCGCGAAATGATATTATCGGGCGATTAAGGCGGCGCATGTCACGGCACCGACGAGAAGCCCCCATCCGAGAAGTTGGGAACTGGAGGGTTCGTCACCGGCGAGCGCGGCGACGGTATGCTCGCAGTTGTTGGAAAAGGCGTCGTAGCGCCGTAGTGCAAGCCGGCGTCGTTGCAGACGTCGGAGGAAGGCGTACACATCCGTCACCCGGGAGCGGACAGTGACCTGAAGGTCG